>CAMXLV010000022.1 GCA_947244675.1 uncultured Clostridium sp.
ATCGTCTTAAACGACTGAGCATTTTTCATTTTTGTACTTTCTAATCGAAATCCATTACTCTTTTGATTTTTAAACATACATTCTATTGAACCAAATCTATAACTATAATTCTTAATTCCTTCTTCTACTTTTCCATTTGTTAATACATAGATTGCTTCTTGATGCCCTTCTAATTTACTTACTGCCATTTTCGTTGCAAAATTATGCCTTACTATTGTTACTCTTTCAAAATATTGTTCCTCCTTTTTTGGTAGTACATCTTTTGTATATCCTGCTATTTCTCCATATATATCTTCAAAAAACTACCAAGTAATAAGAAATTTTCCTATTACTTGGCAGTTCTTATAAATATTATTATATATCATTCCAAATACAGTTCATAAATATGTACTGGATCCCCAACAGATCCATCAACACGGTAATAAAATTGAAAAACTACATTTAATGGATTTTTTGCACCAGTCATATTTAAAGTAAAATTTCTTGGACCAAAAGCTGGAGCATCGTTTCTATATAACTCCACGCTACCAAATGATGCATCTGCATATCCAGAATTATTATTTGTTTTTCTAACAGGTGTTGTTCCTGCTCGAAGGCTTAGTCCTGATTGTTCTCCACCAGTTGGACCTGGGCTTGAAAGTTTGCAAAATATTTTATTATATTTTTGACCATTTTCAATATACCAAGATACCCCCCATGAATACCATGAACGCCCACTTTCAGCTGCAATAAATTTTACAAATCCAGATTCTTGTGTTAATTTTGCTCCATCTCCTGCCAAAGTGTAATTTGAATTCTTTAATACTCCATTTTGAATAATGTATAAAGGTGCTTTTACAGTTATTCCTTGTGAAGATATAGTTTCTTTCATATTTCCAGCTTTATCAATTGTTAGTACATGTAAATAATAAGTTCCTTCTTTTTTTCCGCTTAATATTATTTTATCCTCTATTTCTTTGTTAAATTCTCCTTCACTATATTGAGATATATCTTCTGTTCCTATTGGAGAATTACTAGTTGTTAAAATCCATTTACATTTTTCTATATCTACACCACTTAAATTATCACTTTGACTTACTGTTGCTGTAATTGTTTCTCCTTCTAATATTTCATTAGGGCTAAAACTAATTGTTGCATCATTGGGAATCTCTTTATCAATATTCGTTATATTTTTTGTTGCATTTCCACTTACCTCGTCAAGCTCATTTATTAGCCTTGCAAAAATCAACCCATTTTGCCCTACTAATATTGGTTTTTCATAGTTAGTCCAATTGTTTCCGTCTGTTGAATATTGCAAAATATTTTTTCCAATTTCTATATTTGCTATTATTTCTACTGTCACATCTTCATTTGTGTATTTATCTTTTGGTACTATGGTAAATGTTATATCACTTTCTTGTAAGTTTGGTGGTGGATTTTTTCCTTGTGTTCCTACATATTTTATTTCATTTTCAGTTATTTTGTATACATATTTTTCTTTTGTTACAACATTTATAGTTTCATCATTTTTTCTATTAATTTCTGAACCTGCAAATTTTTCTTCTTTAGGTATTTCTTTTTCAAGCTCGTCTAAATATTTCTTATTATTCCAGTTGTTCACAATCTTATCAATTTTTAATCCATTTGCTATTACTTTTAGTATTTCTTCATATTCTTTCTTTTTTGTTTCTTCACTTGCATTATTTGCTTTGCTTAAGATTCCATTATCTCCTGTCAATGTTGTAATTGTGATCCCTGCTAAAATTAAGAGTACTATAATGGTAATAACGAGTGCTATTAGTGTAATTCCTTTGTTTCTCTTTTTCATTTTTTTACCTTCTCCTCCTTTGTTCTCTTGCTTTTTATTATAGCTTTAACCTTCTTTATAATACAAGAAAAGAGAGAATATTTGATAGAAGCTTTTTTACATAATTCCTTATTACTCGACATTTTTTGAAAAATGAAAAAATACTTAAAAACTAAATATGATTTAAGAAATTTTTTTAAATTTATAAATAGAACAAAAAGAGCATGATTGAAAATTTTAACCTTATTAGATTAATCTGCATACTCCATTTTTGTTCGTCTTCCAAATTTGCTTTATTTGCTTTTATTGCTTTAGCAAATTTGTGTAGAAGGTGTTTTGTTGCCTCGGTAAAATCATCTTTATAATACATATACTCCATTGTTATATGAATTTTTTCTTGTTCACTTTACAATTTTTTATTATTTCATCATAAAACTCATAAACATCAAATCTTTGGTTGTTAAAAAATTTTTCTGGTTTTCTTGTAGTAAACAAAGGAAACACTTTAAAAAATGTTGGTTATTAAGAAATATCTCTATTAAATAATCACTTTTAAACATAATTTTTTAATGCCTACTATTTTTCAAAGACTGTCCCCAAATCCCTGTTAGGAGGGATTTTTGCTACGTCCCCCTATCCCACCCTTGACATTTTTAGGGGAAAACTTGTATAATCTGACTAATAAGAATAATATATGATAAAATACAAACAAAAATATGGAAAGATACAGGGTAATAATAAGATGAAAAAGGATGTTTATAATTTAAGCCATGCGCAAAAGTCTATTTGGTTAACAGAACAATATTTGAAAGGTACTAGTATTGGTAATATTACTGGTAAAATTTTGATTCATGAAAAGATAGATGTTTCTGTTTTGAAGTCAGCAATTTATGAATTTGTGAATCGAAATGATAGTATGAGAACAAAGCTTTTGATTGAAAATGGTATACCAATGCAATATTTTGATGAGTTGGTAACTTTTCCTATTCCTATCAAACAAGTTTCTTCTGAAGAGGAGATTGATGCTTTGGCTGATTCATTAGCCAAAACTCCTTTCTCTTTGCTTCATTCTAATTTGTTTCATTTTACCATTTTCACTTTGCCAAATGGACATGGTGGAATGCTTATTTCAATTCATCATATTATTGGTGATGCTTGGACAGCTGGTTTGATTGTTTCTGGTGTAATGGATTTGTATGAATCTCTTGTAAAAAATAAAGAATTTGGTGAAAATACAAGCTATTCTTATTTAGCATATCTTAACACAGAAAAAGAATATTTGAATAGTTCAAAATTTGAAAATGATGAAGCATTTTGGATGAAAATTTTTGATCAAGTCCCTACTGTTGCTGAAATTCCAAGTAAGAAACGTCTAGCTTCTTCTCTTGATATTCATTACACTTCCAAAAGAAAAGAATTTCTTTTGGAAAAAGATTTACTTACAAAAATAAACGATTTTTGCAAGAATTATCATGTTTCTATTTTTAACTTTTTTATGGCAATCTATGCTATTTATACTAATCGTGTTTGCCATTTAGAAGATTTTGTAATGGGAACACCTATTTTAAATCGTTCTAATTTTAAAGAAAAATCTTCTACTGGTATGTATATTAGTACGATTCCTTTTAAACTACATATCGAACCAACGATAGACTTTTTAACCTTTGTAAAAAACATTTCACAAGATATGAAACAAGTCTTTCGTCATCAAAAATATCCTTATCAAAATATTTTACAAAACTTAAGAAAATTGGATTCTCAGATTCCAAATTTATACGACTTTTTGATTTCCTATCAAAATATGAGAATGGATACCAAAACAAATTCTATTCCCTATGAGGCCTTTTGGATTGAAAATGGTAACATTTCAGATAGCCTAAATATTCACCTTTTTGATATGAATGATGTCGGAACTTTAAATATTGCTTATGATTATCAAATCAATAAATATGATGATACCGATATAGAAGCTATTCATCTACGCATTTTAACCATTACAAAACAAGTTTTGGAAAATCCATCTTGTTTATTAAAAGATTTTGAGATTTTATCCAAACAAGATAACAAACAATGGCAAAAAATGATAAATGTGTCCAAGTGTGATTTTCCTTTTGGGAATCATATTTTAGAACAAATAGAAAAAAATGTAAAAGATCATTTAGAAAAAATAGCAATTGAGACTGCAAGTGATCAAATTACTTATGCTGAATTGCTTAGTCGTACCAATCAGTTAGCTAATTACTTATTAGAAAATGGTTTACAAAGCAAATCCAATATTGGTATTTTTACCAATCGTACCATTGATGTGCTTGTTGGTATTTTAGCGATCTTAAAAATTGGTGCTACTTATGTTCCTATTGATCCAGAATATCCAATAGATCGTATTCATTATATGATGGATAAAGCTAGCTTAAACTTCATTTTAACAGATGATTTAAGTTTGTCTCATTTGGTTGAAAAAAAGGAAATTTCTTTACTTTCTATTGCCAAAGAAGATTACCAAAATTTTTCCACAATTTTTCAACAAACAATCTCTTATGATGCCAATCAAAATCTTTATATTGTATTTACTTCTGGTTCTACTGGTAATCCAAAAGGAGTTACCATTTCACATAAAAATATGATGAATTTGATTTATTTTGAAAAAGAAAAAACAAACCTTTTACCAGGAAATAACCGTATTTTGCAATTTGCTACTATGAGTTTTGATGTTAGCTACCAAGAAATTTTTTCTAGTTTCTTAAGTGGCTCTACTTTGGTTTTAATTGATGAATCTATTAGAAAAGATAGTTATCAATTGACAAATTATATCGTTTCTAAACAAATTGATACTTTATTTATTCCACCTGCTTATTTACGTTTATTGACAGAAGATGACAAAAATGTACAAAAATTTAAACTTTACCTAAAAAATATCATTACTGCTGGGGAACAATTAGTTATTACCAAAGGAATTCGTGATCTACTTTTGTCTGGTATTTTACTTCATAATCACTATGGTCCAGCAGAAACCCATGTAGCTACTACCTATGTAGTTGATGCTACTTGTCAAATGGTAAAACCTCCTATTGGCAGAGCTATTTCTAATACAAGTATTTATATTTTAGACCAATTTAATAAAATTTGTCCTTTCTATACTGTTGGACAAATTGCAATTGCAGGTGCACAAGTAGGAAATGGTTATTTCAATAATCAAGAACTTACCGAAGAAAAGTTTTTACCTGACTTCTTCTCTCGCCAAAAAATGTATTTAACAGGTGATTTAGGTTACATGGATGAAAATGGCATTGTATATTGTCTAGGAAGAAAAGATTTTCAAGTAAAAATTAATGGATTTAGAATTGAATTAGAAGAAATTGATAAAGTTTTTATGCATTTCAAACAAGTGCAAAATGCTGTAAGTATTATTTTAGAAGAAAATCATAAAAAACATATTGTTACTTATTATACTTTATCAGAAGAAATTTTGGAAAAAGATTTATATATTTCATTAAAAGAAAAATTGCCACATTATATGATGCCTTCTCGCATTGTAAAATTAGATTCTTTTCCTTTAACTTTAAATGGAAAAGTAGATAAAAAAGCACTTCCTAAGGTTAATTTGCTTGATTCTTCTTATGCTTTTATTAAACCAAAAACACCAATGGAAATAGAACTTGCTTCTATTTGGAAAGAAATGTTCCACACCAATAAAATTTCAACCAATTTCAACTTTTTTGCTATTGGTGGTGATTCTTTGCTTGCTATTAAATTATCTGCAAAAATATTGGATGTTTTTCACGTAGAAGTTTCTGTAAAAGATATCTTTAAGACACCTGTTTTTTCTGACTTACTAAATTTAATTATCAAAGCAAAAGAACAAACAAAATGTAATCTTTTAGTGGCAGAAAAACAAGAGTTTTACCCATTATCTTCTGCTCAAAAAAGAATTTATTATACCAATGAATTAATTGGAGGGGATCATATTGTTTACAATATTCCTGGTGGTTTATTGGTAAACACTGTTTTAGAGGAAGAAAAAGTAAAAAATGCACTACATTCTTTATTTAAAAAACACAGTAGTTTTAGGACATCTTTTGTTTTCGTAGAAGGAAAACCTTGTCAAAAAATTGAAGATTCAATTGATTTTGAATTAACTGTAAAACATAATAGCTATGAAAATCTAAAAAAAATAGTAGATGCTTTTCCTACTTCTTTTGACTTGAGTCAAGCACCTTTATTTCACTGCATCATGTATATTTTAGATGAAGAAAAGACTTTACTTTTAATGGATGCCCATCATATTATTTTAGATGGAACTTCTTTATCTATTATGATGAAAGATTTTTGTGATTTTTATAATGGCACATCTACTTTAACAAATAAAACCTTTTCTTATAAAGATTTTGCTGTATCAGAAAATCACTTAATATCTCCTAATAAAGCTTCTGCTATTGAAAATTACTGGCTATCTAAATTTGAGAACCAATCCATTCCTGTTCTTAATTTGCCTTATGATTATACAAGACCTCCTGTTAAAACTTATCATGGAAGCAAAATTTCTAAAAAAATAGATCGTGCTGAGTTTGATAACTATGTAAATTTTGCAAAGTCTTTGGGACTTTCTCCTTATATGTTTTTCTTAGGTTGTTTCTTTTTAGTACTTTATAAATATACTTCTTCTGAGGAACATTTAATAATTGGGACTCCAACTGCTGGAAGAGATTTAGCAGAAGTACAAGATTTAATTGGTATGTTTGTTAATAATGTTGTTTTATCTTACAAAATGGATAAAACAGACACACTTTTAGCATTTTTAGAAAAAATAAAAACAACTACCATTGACGCTTTGTCTTATCAACCTTATCCTTTTGATCAATTGGTGAAAAAATTGAATGTGCCAAAAGATAATAGTAGAAATCCTTTGTTTGATGTTATGTTTATTTATCAAAATATGGAATCTTCTAAATTATCTTTAGATAATCATAAAGTAAAGGTGATAGAAGCAAAAACAAATATTGCTAAGTTTGATTTATCATTAGAAATTGTACCATCTTCTAGTACTATCTATTTAGAATATGCTACTGATTTGTTTAAAAAAGATACCATCAAACAATTTATGCAAAATTACTTGGAAACTTTATCTATTGTATGTCAAAATGTAGAACAAAAAATTGAAGATGTTTCTATTTTAAGCAAAGAAGAAGAAAATTATTTGCTTCATGATTTTAATGATACAAAATTTGCTTATCCAGAAAATGAGACGATTTCTACTTTGTTTGAAAAACAAGTAAAAAAGACTCCAGATGCAATTGCTTTGCGGATTTCATGATTCTTACTTGACATTTGACCAATTAAATAGAAAAGCAAATTCTCTAGCTAAATATTTAAGAAATTTAGGAATTACTAGAAATGATATTGTAGGTATTATGCTACCTAGATCTTTGGAATTAATTGTCTGTATGCTAGCAGTATTAAAAGCTGGTGGTACTTATATTCCAATTGATCCAACTTATCCAAAAGATAGAACCTCTTATATGTTAGAAAATAGTCAGGCGAAATTTTTGCTAACTTTTTCTAGCTTGACTCAAGACCTTTCTTTTGAAAATAAAGTTTTAGTAGAACTTACAAATGATTCTATTTATAACTTAGAAGATACCAATTTGAAAAATATCAATGAACCTTTAGATTCTTCTTATATTATTTATACTTCTGGTTCAACTGGGCTTCCAAAAGGAGTGGTATTGAATCATAAAGCTTTAGTAAATTTGACTTGTTTTTTGAATGATTATGTATGCTTTTTAAAAGAAAATACTTCTTCTAAAACAATGGTTTCAGTTACTACTGCTAGCTTTGATATTTTCATTTTTGAAACTTTAATTTGTTTGCAAAAAGGGATTAAGGTTATTTTAGCAGATGAAGAAGCTCAACGAGTTCCTTCTTTATTGAATCAATTGCTTGAGAAGGAAAAAGTACAAATGATTCAAATGACTCCTTCTAGAATGCAATTTTTATTGGATAATAAAAAAGAAATTCCAGCCTTAACAAACCTTCAATATGTAGTGCTTGCACGGAGAACCTTTGCCAGTTTCTTTACTAAAATCACTAAAAAGTCTTGGTATTCAAAAGGTTTATAATGGTTATGGTCCTTCAGAAACAACGGTTTTTTCAACCTTTACTGATGTAACTAATTATAAGAAAATGACAATTGG
Organism: uncultured Clostridium sp.; assembly: GCA_947244675.1. The sequence continues at coordinate 7,978 of CAMXLV010000022.1, forward strand.
AAAACCTCTTGCTAATACTCAAATCTATTTACTTGATCAAGATATGCATTTGGTTCCAAAAGGAGTGGCAGGTGAGCTATATATTGCTGGTGATGGTGTCGGAAATGGGTATTTGAATCGCCCTGATCTGACTGCCAAAAGTTTTATACCAAATCCTTTTGTTCCAGGAACTCTAATGTATAAAACAGGAGATAGTGGAAAGTTACTTTCTAATGGAGAAATTTTCTATTTAGAAAGACTAGATCATCAAGTTAAAGTTCGAGGGCTTCGTATTGAATTAGAGGAAATTGAAAATAAGATTTTAAGTTTTCCTGCTATTAAAAAAGTTAAAGTAGTAAAACAAATGATGCAAAATAGGGAATTTATTTCTAGTTATTTCGTAGCCAATACTAGAATTTCGATTAGTGAGCTTCGTAGTTATTTAGGAAGTACTCTTCCTAGTTATATGATTCCTTCCTATTTTACTCATTTAGATGATTTTCCTTATACTCCAAATGGAAAGATTGATAAAAAAGCTCTACCTTTACCAAAGGCAATTGTAAAACAAGAAAGTAAGTTAGAAAAACCAACCACAAAAACGCAAAAACAATTAGTAGAAATTTGGGAAAGAATTCTTCATGTTTCTCCTATTGGCATTGGTGATGATTTCTTCTCTTTGGGTGGAGATTCTATTTTAGCTATGATGTTACATATTGAGCTTTTAAAGCTTACCAATGCAATTTCTTATGCTGATATTTTTAGTACTTCTTGTTTAAAAGATTTAGCTGATTTAATTGATAAACAAAAACACAGTAAATCTACTGATCAACCAGATGAAGTACTAAGACATCAATTTGATCAGGTTTTAGAACCTTGTTTGTCCCTTCCAGACCATACTTCTTACCATTCACCTAAAAATATGTTACTAGCTGGTTGTACTGGTTTTCTTGGTAGTCATATCTTAGATAGTTTTTTGCAAAAAGAAAAGGGAAAAGTTTATTGCTTGATTAGAAATGAACCTGGGCTTACTCCTCAAATTAAGTTATTAGAAAAACTTCATTTTTACTTTGGTACGAAATATGATGATTTGATTAATAAAAGAATTTTTGTGGTTAAGTGTGATATGCTAGATAAGCATTTAGGCTTAAGCCAAAAGGGTTTAAATGATTTAGCTTCTAAGGTAGATACTGTGGTTAATTGTGTCGCAAAAGTTTCTCATTATGGTACTTACCAAAGTTTTTACCAAGTCAATGTAAAGACTGTTGATTATTTGATTGATTTTTGCACGAATTATGATAAAACTCTTTATCATGTTTCTACTTTGAGTGTTTCTGGTAATTCTTTTGTAGACCAATATTATGAAGAACAAAATATGACAGAAAAAGTTGATTTTAGGGAAAATAATTTTTATATTGGACAACCTTTAAATAATGTGTATATTAGGACGAAGTTTGAGGCAGAAAAATCGGTTTTATCTGCTATCTTAGAGAATGATTTGGATGGTTATATTTTAAGAGTTGGTAATTTGATGCCTCGTCTTTTCGATGGTAAATTCCAACCAAATATTAAGGAAAATGCATACCTAAATCGTTTGCTTGCCTTTTTAGAAATTGGTGCAATTCCTAAATCTCTTTTTAATGGCTATTTAGAATTTACGCCAATTGATGTAACCTCTGATGCTATTTTAAATTTGATGCAATATCCATCAAATTTAAATAGGGTATTTCATATTTTTAATGATAAACATATTAAAATATCAGATTTCTTATACTTTTTAAAACTTTATAATTATGTGATTGATATTATACCTGAGAAATCTTTTAAAGAAAAGGTAAAAGCTATGTTAGACGATGATACCAAAAAACATTTATTGACTCATTTGCTAAATGATTTTGATAAAGACTTGAATTTATCTTATAAAACAAATATAATATTAAAATCAGAATTAACAAAGAAATACTTAAAAAATATCGGCTTTGATTGGCCAGAAATTGATCGTGATTATGTTAAAAATTTGATTACGTGTATTGAACTCTTAAGAAAAAGGTGATGTAAAATGAATGATATAATTTTTGTGAATGCCCAAACTTTAATACTTTTATTGATTCCGCTTCTGTTTACTATTTTTATGGCTCTTTCTTTGCTTCATGTAAAGAAAAAAAATCAGCTCCATAAGGTATTTATTGTTGTATTTATTTTGCTGGGGTTATGGTTTATTGGATTGATTGCACAAATTATTTTTTCTAATAAGTTTAATATTGATCCGATTTGTTTTGAGTATTTTATCTATGTGTCAGCTTGTTTTACTCCTGTTGTTATTTTCTTTTTGGCTAAGATTTTTACTCATACCAAAATTAGTATTAGAAGGATGGATTTGCTCTTATTTGTGATTCCAATCCTTTCGCTTCTTGTTTTATGGACAAATGATTATCATCATTTGTTCTATAAACAATATAGTGTTTCTATGGAATATTCAGAGTTTGGACCTTATATGTTTGTTCATTCTTTTTATTCTTATACCTTGATGATTATTGCTTGTGTTATGCTAATTAAATATTCTATTCAAAATTCTGGCTTTTTTTCTAAACAGTCTATTTTGATTTTTATTGGAGCTTTGACACCTCTTTTGGTCAATATGGCTGGTTATGCTGGAATTATTAGCTTGAGTGTTTATTCAACACCGATTTCTTTTACGGTTGGTATTTTGTGCTTTGCTTTATCTGCTTTTAAATTGCAGTTTTTCAATACTGCTCCTATTGCTTTGCAAAAGATTGTTGACCGTATCTCAGATGGTTATATTATTATAAATGAAGATAACCGAGTTGTTGATTTTAATAAAACGTTTTTAACGATGTTAAATGTTCATTCTAAAATTAGAAATAAGGATTTTTATGATTTTATTAAGAATAGCCCTAATGAACGCTCAGAAACTTTTTCTAAGATTGATGAAACTTTTAAACAGATTAAGAAGAATCCAAATCAGACAATTGTTTTAGATCGTTTTGATAAAAATTTGCATAAATATTTTTCTGTTGAAGTTTCTGGGATTACTTCTAATAATAGTTTTTTAGCTATTTTACTTTTGTTTAAAGACACTACGCAACATATCCTAGATTTACAAACAATTAGTGATAACCAAGAAACTTTGATGGAAAAGGAACGTTTGGCTTCTTTAGGACAATTAATAGGAGGAATTGCTCACAATTTAAAGACTCCTATCATGTCTATTTCTGGTGCAGCAGAAGGTTTGTTAGATTTAATGAAGGAATATGATGCTTCCATAGATGATCCAGAGGTTACTTCTCAAGATCATCATGAAATTGCAAAAGATATGGCTACTTGGATTGCTAAGATTAAAACACATACAGAATATATGTCTGATGTTATTACTGCTGTTAAAGGACAAGCTGTTACACTTTCTAATGAGTCTGATATTTCCTTTACAGTTGGTGAGTTACTAAAAAGGGTTAATATTCTAATGAAACATGAGCTTAAAAATGCAATTGTTTATTTAAATGTTAAGATGCTTACAGATGAAAATGCTATTATTCATGGCGATGTTAATAGTTTGGTTCAGGTTATTAATAATATGATTTCTAATTCAATCCAAGCTTATCAAGGAAAACCTGAACAAGTGATTGATTTGATTGTACAAAATGAGAATCAAGATTTGATTATTTCTGTTAAAGATTATGGTTCTCGGTATTCCAAAACATGTAAAGGATAAGTTGTTTAAGGAAATGATTACAACAAAAGGAAAGAATCGGTACTGGACTTGGTTTGTATATGTCATATTCTACTATTAGAGCTCATTTTAATGGTACAATGGAAGTTTCCTCCGAAGAGGGCAAAGGTACTACTTTTAAGATTGTTTTGCCTTTATAATTTTTGATTTTAAAAACAACTTTATCAAAAACTATTGCTTTTTCAACATTTTATTAATATAATGTTGAAAATAATACAAATTTTGTACGTGTGGAAGGATGTTAAAAATGAGAAAAGGATTACAAAATTTAGAAAATAGTGAAAATCGAAATTACAAAATCATTGCTGTTGATGATGAAGAAGGAATTATTGATTCTTTATCCATCTTTTTAAAAAGATCTGGCTATGAATTTACTGGAGTAACTGATCCACAAGAAGCAATTGAGAGAATTAAGAATGAACATTTTGATTTGATGATTTTAGACTTTATTATGACACCTTTTCATGGTGATCAAGTTGTAGAAGAAATTAGAAAATTCAATAAAGAGTTATATATTTTACTATTAACACGGTCATAAAGATTTAGCCCCTCCTTTGGATACCATCCGAAGACTTGATATTCAAGGTTATTGTGAAAAGAGTGATAAATTTGATCAGCTTTTGTTATTAATTGAGTCTGGTATCAAATCAATTGCTCAGATGAACGAAATTAAGAAAATAAATGAAGAGTTACAAAACACTTATGATAAATTAGAAAAAGCTTATTTAGAAAGTATTGAAACATTACGCTATACTGTAGAAGCAAAAGATACTTACACAAGAGGGCATTCTGATCGAGTTTCTGCCTTTTCTGTTTTAATTGGTAAAACAGTTGGATTATCAGAAGACGATTTGAGAACTTTAAAAATTGGAGGTTTATTCCACGATATTGGAAAAATTGGTGTTCCTGATAGTATTTTATTAAAAGAAAGTAAGTTAACAGATGATGAATATTCTGAGATTAAAAATCATCCATCCATTGGTGCTCATATTTTGTCCACTGCTACTATTTTTAAAGATATTATCCCTATTGTAAAACATCATCATGAGAAATTCGATGGTAATGGTTATCCTGGTAAGTTAAAAGGAGAAGAAATTCCTTACTTAGCAAGGATTGCAGCCATTGCAGACAGTTTCGATGCTATGACTTCTAGAAGAACTTACCGTGATTCTTTGCCACTAGAAACTGTTATCTCTGAGTTTGAAAAATGCAAAGGAACACAGTTTGATCCAAATCTTACTGATGTATTTTTAGATTTGTTAAAAAATCATTATGATGAAATAGAAAGCTGTCTAATGAAAGAAGATTCTTAATTTTATCATTTATTTTAAATAAAAGACGTAAATCAGAAAAAGAAATTTATTTTACTTTTCTGACTTACGTCTTTATTTTTATCTTGATTAGAAAATAGCTAAAGACTGTCCCCTAATCCCTGCTAGGAGGGATTTAAACAACGTCCCCCAATCCCTTCATGGATAATCCTACTTTTTGTCTTTCTTGGTCAATTTTGATGACTTTTACTTTTACAATGTCTCCTACTGAAACGATTTCTGATGGGTTCTTGATGTATTTTTCACTCATTTCAGATATGTGAACTAATCCATCATGTTTTACACCAATGTCAACAAAGGCTCCAAAGTCGATTACATTTCTTACGGTTCCTGTTAGTGTCATTCCTTCTCTTAGGTCTTCTAGTTTTAATACGTCACTTCTAAGGATTGGCTTTGGCATGTCTTCTCTTGGATCTCTTCCTGGTTTAGATAGCTCTGCTATGATATCTGATAATGTCATTTCTCCTATGTCTAATTCTTTTGCCATTGTTTTTGTCTCTACACTTTTTAGTTTGCTTCTTAATTCTTCTAGTTTTTCTTTATGGCTTAAGTCTTTTTTGTCAAATCCTAATTCTGCTAATAATTTTTCGGTGGCTTCATAACTCTCTGGATGAACAGCTGTTACTTCTAAAGGATTGTCTCCATCTAAAATTCTTAAAAATCCTGCACATTGCTGGAAAGCTACTTTTCCTAGTTTTGGTACTTTTAATAATTGTTTTCTGTTTTTTAGTTTTCCATTTTCGTCTCTGTATTTTACAATATTTTTGGCAATGGTGTTATTGATTCCAGATACATATGATAATAAGGATGGTGTTGCTGTATTAACATCTACTCCTACTTTGTTTACACTGTCTTCTACAACTCCTGTTAGGCTTTCTGCTAATCTTTTTTGGTTAACATCATGTTGGTATTGTCCTACTCCTATTGCTTTTGGATCTATTTTTACTAGTTCTGCTAATGGGTCTTGCAATCTTCTAGCAATAGATATTGCCCCACGAATAGATACATTGATATCAGGATATTCTTCAGTTGCAAGTTTGGAAGCTGAGTATACAGATGCTCCCGCTTCACTTACAATCACATAATGTACTTGCCTAGATGCTTCTTTTATCATTTCTGCAACAAACATTTCGGATTCCCTAGAAGCTGTTCCATTTCCTATGGCTATCATGTCTATTTTATCTTTTTCAATTAGTTTTAGTAACTCTTTTTTTGCTCCTTCTACATCATTTTGTGGTTCAGTTGGATATACAGTTGTATAATCTAATACTTTTCCTGTTTCATCTATGACTGCAATTTTACAACCAGTACGATAAGCTGGATCAAATCCCATTACTGTTTTTCCCTTGATTGGTGCTCCTAATAGTAATTGTTTTGAGTTTTGTCCAAATACTTTGATAGCCTTTTCTTCTGCTTTTTCGGTTAAGTCACTTCTAATTTCTCTTTCAATTGATGGCTCAATTAATCTTTTGAAGCTGTCTAATATGGTTTCTTTTAACATATCTGTAAATTGTGTTTGCCCCTTTAGGACATCTTTTTCCATATAAGCTATTATTTTTTCTTCTGGTTTTCCGAATTTTTACTTTTAAAAATTCTTCTTTTTCCCCACGGTTGATCGCTAAAATTCTATGGCTTGGTATATATTTGATTGCTTCATTATATTCATAATACATTTCATAATTTGATTTTTCTTCTTCTTTTGTCGCTTTGGTTTCGATTACTGCTTCACGATAACATTGTCTTTTAATTTCTTTTCTGTATTTAGCATTATCTGATAAATCTTCTGCTATGATATCTAAAGCTCCTTGAATCGCTTCTTCAACTGTGTTTACTACTTTATCTTTGTTCTTTTTGTCTTCTTCTGATAGTTGATCTACATTGATATATTGTTTAGCAATTTCTAAAATATCTTTGGTTTCTACTTGCTCTATGATGATTTTTGCTAATGGCTCTAATCCTTTTGCTTTGGCAACAGTTGCTCTGGTTTTCTTTTTTTGCTTGTATGGTCTATAAATGTCTTCTACTTCTGCTAATGTTTTTGCAATGGCAACTGCTTGTAAAATTTCATCTGTTAGTTTTCCTTGCTCATCTATGGATTTTATGATTTCCTCTTTTCTTTGTTCTAAGTTTCTTAAGTAATTTAATCTCTCTCCTAATTCTCTTAGTGTTTCGTCTGATAATCCTCCTGTTGCTTCTTTACGGTATCTGGCGATAAATGGAATGGTATTTCCTTCATCAATTAATTTTATTGTACTTTCTACTTGTGTTTCTTTGATATGTAATTCTTCTGCTATCGTTTTTGTAATTTTATTCATTTTTTCTTTTTCCTTTCTGGGTTGGGTTTTAAGATAAATATTTAGTATTCTAAAGAGTCATCCTCTTCAATCCAATCTTGTACTTGCTCAATTCGGTAGGTTGTTTTTGTATCACGCATTATAACTTCTTTGATTCCTGCATTGATTAACATTCTTTTACAAAAAGTGCATGGCCAGTTATCTTTTACGTATTCCCCTGTTCTTTGATTGATTCCTACCATGTAAAGTGTTGCTCCTATCATATCTTTTCTTGCTGCACTTAACATAGCATTTTGTTCACTATGGACAGATCGACATTTGTCATATCCTTTTCCACTTGGCATATCACTTTTTATGCAATAGCCTAAGTCTAAACAGTTTTTTCTTCCTCTTGGTGCTCCTGAATATCCTGTTGATATGATTTCATCATTTTTTACAATGATACTTCCATAATTGTTTCTTAGGCATGTTCCTCTTTCTAATACGGTTTGTGCAATGTTTAAATAATAGTTTATTTTATCTACTCTAGCCATCTTTTTTCCTCTCTTTTTATTATTCTACACCTAAGTATTCATTATAGGTTACTTCTTTATCAATTACTTTACCATTTTCCTTTAGGTCTATGATACGGTTTGCTACGGTTTGTGTTAATTCGTGATCATGAGAAGTAAATAAAATGTTTCCTATGAATTTTTTCATACCTTCATTAACTGATGTGATACTTTCCATATCTAAGTGGTTGGTTGGTTCATCAAATACTAAAAGGTTTGCTCCTGATAACATGATTTTTGATAAAACACATCTTACTTTTTCTCCTCCTGATAATACTTTTACTTCTTTTAATGCTTCATCTCCTGAGAATAACATTCTTCCTAAAAAGCTTCTTACATAGGTTTCATCTGGATCTTTTGAGTATTTTCTAAGCCATTCGGTTACATTTTCGTCTGTTCCAAATAGATAGTTGTTGTCTTTTGGAAAATAATCTTTGGTTATGGTTGTTCCCCAAATAAGTTCTCCTTGATCTGGTTCTAGCTCTCCTGCGATTATTTGAAATAATACGGTTTTGGCGTTTTCGTTGTCTGCTAAAAAAGCGATTTTGTCTCCTTGTTTTACATCAAATGATATATTGTCTAATATTTTTACACCATCTACTGTTTTGCTTATATTTTTTACTTGTAAGATTTCTTTTCCTGGCTCTCTGTCTGGCTTGAAATCTACATATGGATATTTTCTATTGGATGGTTTGATTTCTTCTAGTTCTATTTTTTCTAAAGTTTTCTTTCTTGAAGTTGCTTGTTTGGATTTAGAAGCATTAGCACTAAATCTTGCTATGAAGTCTTGTAATTCTTTGATTTTTTCTTCTTTTTTCTTGTTTTGCTCTCTTGCTTGTTTTAAGGCTAATTGGCTTGATTCGTACCAAAAATCATAGTTTCCTGGATAAACTTTAATTTTTCCAAAGTCTACATCTGCTATATGGGTACATACTTTGTTTAAGAAATATCTGTCATGTGATACAACGATTACAGTGTTTTCAAAGTCCATTAAAAAGTCTTGCAACCAATTGATACTCTTTAGGTCTAAGTCATTGGTTGGCTCATCTAATAATAAGACGTCTGGATTTCCAAATAGGCTTTGAGCTAGTAATACTTTTACTTTGTCTTTGGCTTCAATTTCCTTCATTTGTTTGTAATGATTTTCTGGAATAATTCCTAAATCATTTAGCAGTATAGCTGCATCAGATTCTGCATTCCATCCATCTAATTCGGCAAATCTTTCTTCTAGCTTGGCTGCTTTCATACCATCTTCTTCTGAGAAGTCTGGCTTAGCATAGATTTCATCTTTTTCTTTCATAATGTCATATAGTTCTTTGTTCCCCATTATTACAGTGTCCATGACACTAAATTCTTCAAAAGCAAAGTGATCTTGTTTTAAGACAGATAGTCTTTCTCCTTTGTCAATGCTTACATCTCCTTTGCTTGGCTCGATTTCTCCTGATAATACTTTTAAGAAGGTTGATTTTCCTGCTCCATTGGCTCCTATGATTCCATAACAGTTTCCTTTTCCGAATCTTATATTTACTTCTTCAAATAATACTCTTTTTCCAAATCTTACAGTTACATTATTTGCACTTAACATATTTCTTTTTCTTCCTTTCTCATTTTTTTGTCTTGCTTATTATACACTATTTTTTCTTGGGTTTCAAGGTTTTGTGCATTTTAAACCTTTTGTTTTATTTCTATCTTATTTTATAAATTATGTAATAACACTGTTGTCTTCTGCTTCATAAATATAAAGTGTCAAGTATCAAGATTTTTTTCATTTTAGTACTTTCTAATAGGAATTTATTCAACTTTTGATTCTTAAAATAAAAAGCTTGATAAGGACTATTTTATCCTTAAACAAGCTTTTGGGTTGTATATCAAAAGTTAGAAAATATTAATCAGTCCACTCTTGTTGTTTAAATACTTATTACTTGCACATTTGTAAATCTTGCAAATTTGTTTTGTAGCCATATCTTCATTTTTTGATTTGTTATGATTTGAATATTGTCTTTCACATCCTTAAATAATCCAGTAATATTTCCTACGTGATTAGTTAAATCAATTTTATTTATATTTAGTTGTTGTAACTTTGGGCATTTACCAAACATTGCTCCTATGTCACTATCATTTTGTGCTATTACAAAATTACTACAATCTAATTTTTGAAGTTCAGAACAATTATAAAACATATATGTAAACATTGTAACATTAGTTGTGTCAAAATTAGATAGGTCTAAACTACTTAGTGAAGAACAATGATCAAAAGTTGCACCCATATAAATTACATTTCTTGTATCAAATTTAGATACATCTATACTTTTTAAATTTGTACAATCAGCAAATGTATACATCAAATTTTTTAAATTAGTCGTAATCCAATTAGATAAATCTAATTGAGTCAAACTTGCACAGTTTCTAAATGTTTGAGACATTTCTGTTACATTTTTTACATCAAAACTAGATAAATCTAAAGATACTAAGCTTGTACAATTTAAAAACATACCTGAAATTTCTGTTACATTTTCTGTATTAAAACTAGATAAATCTAATGTTGTTAAACTGCTACAACCATAGAACATTTCATTCATATTAGTTACATTATCAGTTTTAAAATTTGTTAGATTTAATTCTTTTAAATTAGCAAGCTCAGAGAACAGAGAAGACATATCTGTTATATTAACACTATTAAAATTAGATAAATCTAGCGATTCCAAATTAGTACATCCAAAGAATAGTTTTTGAACATTAGTTACATTACTGGTATTAAAATTTGACAAGTCTAATGATAATAAGCTACTACAATTAAAAAACATATTTCCCATATTGGTTACATTACTAGTATTAAAATTTAACAAATTTAGTTCTGTTAGTTTAGAACAATTCGCAAACATGGAACGCATGGAAGTTACATTGCTTGTGTTAAAATTTGATACATCTAGGTGCGTTAAATTACTACAACCATTAAACATTACTTCCATATT
>CAMXLV010000023.1 GCA_947244675.1 uncultured Clostridium sp.
GTGTAATGTATGTTGTATTTTTTGTCATTAACATTTTATCAAAGTTGGTGTTTTTTTGCAATTCTTTTACTTTTTAGATTCCTCTGCATACTCCGTTTTTGTTCATCTATCAAATTTGCTTTAGCAAATTTTGGTAAAAGATGTTTTATTGTATACACAATATTTTTCCACTATAAAAGTGTCAATTAATAAAATATTCTTCTTATTACACATCCTTTACAGCTAAAGAAACATACAAAAAAACAAAATTTTCAAGTAACATTTATACTTAAAAATTTTGTTTTCTTTCATTCTATCCGAAACAATCCACGCTTTTTTACTGGTGGTTGTTCATTCATAGTTTTAGCTAACTGTGTCAATAATTCTCTTTGTTCCCTAGATAATCTTTTTGGTGTCTGTACAATCACATTAAAAACAAAATCACCAACATTACTTGAATTTACCGATTTAAACCCTTTATTTTTAATAGTAAACTTTGTTCCTGTTTGTGTAGCTTCTGGAATCTTGTAAGTCTCCTTCGTTCCATCTACCATTGGAATTTCAAGCTCTGCTCCTAATGTCGCCTGTGTAATTGTAATTGGTATTTCGCATAAAACATTATTTCCTTTTCTTGTATAAATACTATGTCTTTTTATTTTAACAGTAATATACAAATCACCTTTTGGACCACCATGTTCTCCAGCTTCTCCTTCTCCTCGTAAGACAACAGTTTGATTATCATCAATTCCAGCTGGAATTTTCACTCTAATTTTAGGTTGCTTTCTAACAGTTCCCTTTCCATGACAACTTTCACATGGTTCTTTAATAATTTCTCCTGTCCCATGACATATAGTACAAGTCCTTCTTGTTTGCATTTGACCTAAAATAGTATTTTGAACAGCTGTTACTTGCCCAGTTCCATTACAAGTTGTACATTTCATTTTAGAGGTTCCTGGCTTTGCTCCTGTTCCATGACAGGAATCACAAGTATCATCTCTTGTAATAATTACTTCTTTCTCAACACCTAAGAATGCTTGTTCAAATGTAATATCCATCGCTAGATTCAAATCTGCACCTTTTCTAGGTCCAGTCTGCCTTCTAGTAGATGTTCTTCCTCCAAATCCTCCTCCAAAAAAGGATGAAAAAATATCTCCTAAATCTCCAAAGTCTCCAAAATCTGAACTGCTATATGAATAATATCCACCTTGCCCACCAAATGGTCCTCCAGCACCTCCACCAAATCCTTGTGGATCAACTGTTCCAAATTGATCATACATTCTTCTTTTTTGTGGATCAGACAAATTCTCATAAGCTTCATTTACTTCCTTAAACTTTGCCTCCGCTCCTGCTTTGTCATTTGGGTTAGCATCTGGATGATATTTCTTAGCCAATTTACGATAAGCCTTTTTAAGCTCTTCCTCTGTTGCATTTTTATTAACACCTAATATTTCATAATAATCTCTTTTGGTTGCCATTTTCTTTCCTCCTAGTACAAGGGTTCTTTTGATCCCTTTTAAAAAGGGAAAAGGGGACAATCTTTACTTAAATTCTTCAAAAAGAGTGTCCCTTAATCCCCTCAATCAGGGATTTAAAGAACGTCCCCTAATCCCTTCTTATTTGTCATCTTCTACTTTGTAGTCTGCATCATATACATTTCCATCATTATTTGCTTGTTCTGCTCCATTTGCTCCTGTTTCTTCAGCTCCTGTTGCTCCATTTGGATTTGCTGCTTTGTACAATTTTTCTGACATTTCATAAAATACTTTTGTTAGTTTTTCTGTAGCCTCTTTAATTTTTTCTGTGTCATTAGTTTCTAATGCTTTTTTGGTATTTTCAATTTCTGTTTCTACTTTTGCTTTTTCTTCTCCACTTATTTTGTCTCCTAAATCTGTTAATGTTTTTTCACTATTGTATATTAAGCTTTCTGCATTGTTCTTAACTTCGATTTCTTCTTTTTTCTTCTTATCTTCTTCTGCATGAGCTTCAGCATCTTTTACTGCCTTATCTATATCTTCATCTGTTAAATTAGTAGATGCTGTAATAGCTACATCTTGACTATTTCCTGTTGCCATATCTTTGGCTGATACATGAACAATACCATTAGCATCAATATCAAATGTTACTTCAATTTGTGGCACTCCTCTTGGTGCTGCTGGAATTCCTGTTAATTGAAATCTTCCAAGTGTTTTATTATAGGCTGCCATTTCTCTTTCCCCTTGTAGCACATGAACTTCAACTGATGTTTGCCCATCTGCTGCTGTTGAGAATATTTGTGACTTTTTCGTTGGAATTGTTGTATTTCTTTCAATTAATTTTGTAAATACTCCTCCATAAGTTTCAATTCCAAGTGAAAGTGGTGTTACATCTAATAATACTAAATCTTTTACATCTCCTGATAATACACCACCTTGAATAGCTGCACCAATAGCAACACATTCATCTGGATTGATTCCCTTATCTGCTTCTTTTCCAGTAATTCTTTTTACCGCTTCTTGTACAGCTGGAACTCTAGTAGAACCTCCTACTAATAATACTTTGTGAATATCATTTGGTGATAGCCCAGCATCTTTTAAAGCTTGATTAACAGGTCCAGCAGTTGCTTCTACTAAATCATGTATCAATTCTTCAAATTTTGCTCTTGTTAAATTAACATCTAAATGTTTTGGACCTGTTGAATCTGCTGTAATAAATGGTAAATTAATTTGAGTTTGTTGTACTCCTGATAATTCAATTTTTGCCTTTTCTGCTGCTTCTTTTAATCTTTGCATTGCCATTTTATCTGCCTTTAAATCAATTCCATTTGACTTTTTGAATTCATCTACTAAGAAATTGATAATTGCTTCATCAAAATCATCTCCACCAAGTTTGGTATTACCATTTGTTGCTAAAACTTCAAATACTCCATCACCAATATCTAAGATAGAAACATCAAAAGTTCCTCCTCCTAAGTCATAAATCATAATTTTTTGGTCTTGCTCTTTATCCATTCCATAAGCAAGTGATGCTGCTGTTGGTTCATTAATAATTCTTAATACTTCAAGTCCTGCTATTTTACCAGCATCTTTTGTTGCTTGTCTTTGACTATCACTAAAATAAGCTGGTACTGTAATAACAGCTTGTGTTACTTTTTGTCCTAAATAGTTTTCTGCATCTGCTTTTAATTTTTGTAATATCATGGCTGATATTTCTTGTGGTGAAAATTTATCACCTTCTATATTAACTTTTTCATTTGTTCCCATTTTTCTTTTTATAGAAATAACTGTATTATCTGGATTTGTAACAGCTTGACGTTTAGCAATTTGCCCAACTAGTCTTTCCCCATTTTCTGAAAATGCTACAACAGATGGTGTTGTTCTATTCCCCTCTGCATTTGGTATTACTACTGGCTCTCCACCTTCCATTACTGCTACACATGAATTTGTTGTTCCTAAGTCAATTCCTATAATTTTTCCCATTTTTATCATCCTTTCTTTTTTGAGGATTTACCTCTTTTATTTATTTTAAAAATTAATAACATTATTTTATCAAACTTATCCCTTAAGTAAGTTATTTTATCTTTCTTTAATTGGCTACTACTACCATAGAATGTCTTATTACTCTATTACCTATCTTATAGCCTTTTCTATATTCTTCTGCAATTTCCTTTTCCCCTAAATTCTCATTTTGAATGCTGCTAACTGCCTCATGAAGCTCTGGATCAAAAGTCTCCCCTACTGTCTTAATTTCTTCTACTCCTTTTGATAACAAAACATCTTTAAATTGCTTTAATACTAGCTCTACTCCTTTTCTGTATTCTTCATCTTCTGTTTTTACTTTTGCTGCATTTTCTAAATTATCTACAACTGGAAGTATTACTTCTACTACATCTGCTAGAATAGAATTGTATAATCCTTCTCTTTCTTTGCTACTTCTTTTTTTGAAATTCTCAAATTCTGCTAAAATTCTTTTATAGCGATCATCTAATTCTTCATAATCTTGCTTTGGCACCATATCTTTTGTTTTTGCTTCTTTTTCGTTCTTTTCTCCCTCTGGCTTTTCCTTTAAATTTTCTTTTTCATTCTCTTCCATTTTTATTGCCCATCCTTTCTTTTAATCAATTTCTTTTAACTTCTTATTGATATATTTCATAACCGAAATAACCTTTGAATAATCCATTCTTTTTGGTCCTATAATTCCAATTGTTCCTAAGTCTTTCCCATTTACTTTATGTTTAAAAGTTACCACACTAAAATCTTTTAACTCTTGTTTTTCATTTTCTTCTCCAATATAAACATTAATGTCCTCTGCAAATCCTGAGTTTAACATATCAGCTACTAATTCTTTGGTATCTAATATATTAATAAAATTTTTAGCAAGTTCTAAGCTATTAAATTCTGGTAAATCAAAAGATTTGTTTGTTCCTTCTAAATAAATTTTATTGTCTTCTTCTAATACTTTTTTTATTTGCTCAATAACTGGCTTTATGACACTTACACTATAGGTCATTTCATCATACAAATATTCTTCTAATGGTCTGTCTATGGTTTCTATTGGTTGATTTTTTAGCTTGTTATTAAACATATAATTCATTGTTTCTACTTGTTTTTCACTTATATCTTCATTAAACTTGATGATGGTTTCTTTGATTAATCCTGTATCTGTTAAAATAACTGCCATCATCATTCTATTTCCTAATAAAACAAATTTGATTTCTTCAATCAACTGCATGGTTGCTTTTGGTCCAATAGAAACAGTTGTATAATGTGTTATTTCTGATATAGTATTAGCTGCTATTTTTGTTAAGTCTTCTATTTCGTTCACTTTGGTTTCTAGTTTATCACTAATATATTTAATTTCTTCTAAACTGATGTCATTATCATTTAGAAGCTCATCTACATAGTATCTATATCCTTTTTCTGATGGAATTCTCCCACTTGAGGTATGTGTTTTATCTAAAAATCCTTCTTTTTCTAGCTCTGACATTTCATTTCTGATGGTCGCACTACTACATTCTAAACCATGATTTTGTGTTAATGCATTTGAGCTTACTGGCTCTGCTGTTCCTATATATTCTTCTACAATGGCTTGTAAGACTTTCTTTTTTCGTTCATCTAACAACTTTTTTCACCTCTTTTAGCACTCTCATGTTTTGATTGCTAACTTTCTATATATTATACCCGTTTTTTACTCTTGTCAATACTATTGATAAATTTTTTTGTGAATTTTTTGTGTCCTTCTAAATATTTTACTTTTTTCTGGTTATATTAAAAAAAAGTTAGAGGAGGAATTTTTATATGGATAGTCCAGGTTATATTTTAAATGAAATCAATAAAGGTATTAAAATGGGAATGGATTCTATTTCCAATGTTTCTCAAAAGATTCAAGATGACAATTTAAAAAAAGATTTGAAATTTCAATATGATCAGTATAATGATATTTTAAATAAAGTCAATAATGAATTATCAAAATATGATGATTTTCCAAAAGAATTAAATCCTATGCAAAAAGCAATGGGATGGATGAGTGTTGAATTCAATACCATGGATGATAAAAGTAATTCTAAAATTGCTGAGATGATGTTACAAGGTACCAATATGGGAATTATTAAAGGTGTTAAGCTGTTAAACCAAAATCCAGAAGCACCTAAAACTGTCAAAAATATTTTAACTGAATTTGTACAATTTCAAGAAAATACAGTAGAACAATTAAAAAAATATCTATAAAAATATCTTTTTTCATACAAAAAAAGTCGGAAAGCCTTAATATTAGCATGATTTTAGCTTTTCTTTTTGGCTTTCCGTGAATTTATTCTTATACCAAATTTATGAAATAAATTTTAAACATACCCATTTGATTCGTTTCTTTTTAATATTTTAAAAAATCTATCTTCTTTTTCCTTTTTTCCTTGTGAGTCTAAAAATTCTATTATTCCTTCTCCATTATTTAGCAAATCTTGTTCTTCTAAAATTTGTTTCAAATGTCTAGCTAAATGAACTGCTCCATTAAAGAACTCTACTTTTCCCAACACTTCTTCTATTTCATTTTGAATCAAAGGATAATGGGTACAACCTAATACTACATTTTCTACTTTATCCTTATATTCACCAATCATTTTTCTTAAATAGTCTTTTATTTCCTCTTTATCTCCTTTTTCAATGCAATTGGCTAGTCCTACACATGGAAGTAAAAAAGTTTTATGATTATTATATTTTTCTAACAATAAATTAAACTTTTCACTTTCTATTGTTCCTTTTGTTGCCATAACTAAAGTAGGTTTATCATAAGCATAATCATATACCATTTTATAAGCTGGTTCTATAGCAATAAAAGGATATCCGTACATACTTTTCCCTTAAAAATTTAGCTGCTTTGCTACTTGCTGTATTACAAGCAATTACAATTGCTTTGCAATTCTCATTCATTAATCTTTTCACAATTTTATCACATATTTGTTGTATTTCTTGCTCTGTTTTATCTCCATATGGATTATTTTTAGAATCACTATAATAAATATAATTTTCGTTTGGCAATAGGTTAATTATTTCTTGAATCACTGTTACTCCACCAATTCCAGAATCAAAAACTCCTATTTTTTCACTCTTTTTCATACAAATTTTACACTTCCTTCTTAATGTTAGGATGAAATGCTAAAATACTTTCAAAAATAGGTGCCAAAAATAACAATCCAAATCCAAATAATGCACCTCTTCCAAATTCCTTTGCTAAGCAAAATCTCTTCATAATAGCAACAACAAGCATAGCAAACCATCCTAATATAGGAATAAACCATAATAACATAAGCCATGGTGATAAATCACAAATTTGATACATAACAATTTGTCGATATACTGGTATAATAGCTGCAAATCCAGATTTTCCAGCCTTTTTATAGATAATCCATCTAAGAATGGTTCCATAAATAAATAGTATAGCTACAATGATTACTATATTTTTTATTATTTTGTTAGAAAGTACTAGTTTAGTCGCCATTTGTGCTTTTTTCTGAGTTGACGTATCTTGTAAAATACTATTAATCACTTGTTCCGAGGTATAACCTTGTTCTATTTTTTCTCCAATTTCTTCAAAATTAATATCTTTTTCTATCATATCTCTTATTACTTCTGTATCTGTTGCTCGAATAAAATTAGTTCCTGCTTTTATTATTTCTTTACTAATACCTTGTTTTTCTATTTCTTCAGCATTTTCTTCTATAATATCTGCAATATCATCTGGTGTAAATTGTTTACTCATTTCATCATATATTTCCAAAACTTCTTCTTTGGTAATATGATTTTTATCCATATTTCTTGTATAGAACTCTAATTGTTCTTGCATTTCCTCTTGTTTTGTTGCTCCTTGTACTTGTCCATAAATACTACAAATAAAAAACATCATTACGATAATTATAACTTTCTTTTTCATTTTTTCTCCTTTTCTATTCTTTCATTAAAAAGGGATTTAGAGAATTTTTTCTTTCCATCCCTCTTCCTTTCTTTTTTATCTTATAAAATTAGTTGTTATTATATTCTCTTTTTCTGGCAAAGTAATTCCTGCTTTTTTTCCCGCTTCAATTGATTCTAATAACCATGCCATATTATTTCCTAATGTTCTCATTGTTTGCATTCCTTCTTCATCTTTTAAAACTTCCTCTGGTTTTGTTCCATGTACCATATTCCAGTATTGTGATGATACAATTGGCATATTGCTAATACTAAAATATTTATTTACTTCATCTAAAGTTGCTGTCGCACCACCTCTTCTACAACTAGCTATCGCTGTTGCTACTTTATGACTAAATAAATTTCGTCTACCATAAAAAGCACGATCCATAAAAGAAGACATCATACCAGAACTTGCTGCAAAATGAACTGGTGTTCCAAATACAAAACCATCTGTATCTGGTACTTTAGCTAAAAATTCATTTACTTTATCTTCTACAAAACATTTTCCTGTTTTTAAACAATTTCCACATCCTATACATCCTGCAACAGCTTTATTTCCTAGCCAAAACATCTCAGTTTGTATCCCATTTTTATTTAAGCTCTTTTCCACTTCTTTCAACGCTGTATAAGTACATCCTTTTGCATTTGGACTTCCATTTACAAGTATTACTTTCATATTTTTCTCTCCTTTTCTAAGTTTACTTCTCTATTATATTATTTTTGAATAAATTTGTATACCTATAATATCAATATATTCCACACAAATTTACTAAGGCAAATTTGTCAGGAAACAAAGATGGAGCATGTAAAATAATTTTTTATCATGCTCCTTTTGTTCTTTTTTCTTATCTAGCAGTTCCAACATATAATAAACTAGATAATTTTGAAATTGGCATTGTTTGTAACCACACAGTTCCTGGTCCCTCTAAAGTAGTCAAAAATAATCCCTCTCCACCAAATACAATATTTTTCATACCTTTTACTGTTTCGATATTTAACTTAACATCTTTTGTCATAGCAGCAACATAACCATTGTCTACTTTTATTTTTTCTCCTGCTTGTAATTCTTTCTTTACTACAGAACCATCGATTTCTAAAAATACTTTTCCTGGACCTGTTATTTTTTGCATAATAAATCCTTCTCCACCAAAAAATCCAGCTCCCAATTTTTTACGAAATTGCATTGCAATATCTACTGTATTCTCAGAGCATAGAAAAGCACGTTTTTGTGCAATAATTGTTTCTCCCTCTTTTAAGTCAAACTCTAAAATTTGTCCTGGAAAACAAGATGAAAATCCAATTTCTACTCCATCTTTTTCTGCTGTATATACATTCATAAAAAGAGACTCTCCTGCAAAAGCTCTTCCTATTCCCTTCATAATACCACCATTGGTAGTTGTCTTCATTTGAATTCCACTATCCATCCAACTCATCCCACCATTTTCGGTTAAAATAGATTCTCCTTTTTGTAATTTGCAAATAACTGCTGGCAATGTTTCTCCTATAATTTTTGCTTCCATATATAGTTCCCCCTTAATATTTTATGACTTCTATTATATAACTTTTTTTTGCAAAGTTCAATATTTTTTGGTAAGTTTAATTTTTAGATAGAATTTTCAAAAAATATTAAGAGTGTCCCTAAATCCCTTTTAAAAGGGATTTAAAGAACGTCCCCTAATCCCTATATGTTTTTAATATTTTTCTTCTTAAAAACAATAAAGGTTGGTATTATCATAGCTATAAAATATAACATACACATTATAATAGAGAATTGAATTGTCATGCCTTCCATACTTGGTAAGTTTCCATATAAGTACTCACTAAAATCCCAGTTTAAGCTAACAAAAAATCTCATAAAATCTACTTTTTTCTGTATTACTAACATATTAATTACATCTGCTGACATATAACCTAATAATGGTATGGCAATTGCTACTGGACCATTTGTAAATAAGGTACTAAATGAAAAAGCAAGTGTTGCAAGTAATACTAATTTTGGCAATTGTGTTACTATTTCAATTCCCAAATAAGTAAAAATAGATAATGTTTCTAAATTTCCTGTCTCAAAATTATATTCTAAAATTGGCACAGACAAACTATCATAACCAAAGATAACTCCTCCTATTAATAATTCCATTACAACCACAGCAAATATTGAAAAAATAATCATAATAAGAATGGTAATAAATTTAGAAAATAATATTTTATTTCTGCTATATGGTTTTACTAAAAGCAACTTTATGGTTCCTTTGTTAAATTCTTCACTCACAATTGTTCCTGCAATCATTATAATCATAACAACTACAAATAAGCCATATTCACTAAAGAAATTTTTCAAAATACCACGTACATCATCAGATTTATTTACATCCACTTCATTTTCTATCACATATTTATTAATTTCTCTTAGCGATACACTTTCATTATATTGTTGCTTTTCTTGATAGCTTAAATCTTTAGCTGTATAATCTATGCTCAGTACATTCTTAGCTTGTTCTTGATAATTTCTTAATGCTCTATTTCTATAATCATTTCCATATTTAATCTCCTTATCCAATCGATAGTTTGCTACTTGTTCATCAATCTTTGCATTTTCAAGCATTAACTCTATAGATTGTAATTCTTGCTTATCTTTTGTCATATCTCTTTGTTCTTTAAAATTATTTACTGCTATTTTAGCTTGTTCTAGCTCTTCTCTTGCAAAATATTTCCAATCATCTTTTTCTAATTTTTGTATAATATCTTGCATTTTTTTCTCAACTTCATCTGCCTTTTCTAAATCTTTATTTTCTCCATAAGAATAAGTATTTTTTTCATGTACATACTCTGCTATTTGTGTTGACAAGATTGTTCTTTGCCATGCATCTTCTTCATACTTTTGTTTCATTTCATAAAGATCCAATTCTGACTTCAAATCTACATATAATTTAGTATCACTTGGTTTGTTTGGATCCAATGTTTTGATTTCCTCATTGATATACTCAATATATTTATTGTTATATTCATGATAACCATCACCTTGATAAAAAAACTTATAAATACAATTCGTTAAAATGACAAAAGCCAAAATAACAAATAATGTGATATATATACTTTTCTTTTTAAAAATTTTTGTTAATTCATTTTTAATTAATTTATTCAATTACATTCCCTCCCGTTTTTTCAAAAAATGCTTGTTCTAATGATTTTTCTTCTTCTTTTACTTCATAAATTTTGATTTGGTTTTCTACTAATCGACTTACTACTTCTGGTATTTCTTCTTTTTCCAATTTTAACTTAAATTGGATTTTTGTAATGATTACTGCTTCTGGTAAAATATCCTTTACCTTTTTACTATTATCTACCTCAAAAATTGTAAATACTTTTCCTTCTTGTTTCTTTATATCAGAAATATCACTTGTCTCAATTATTGTTCCATTTTTTATAATAGAAACTTTATTACACAAATTATCTAATTCTGCTAAATTATGACTAGAAATTAAAATTGCCATTTTTTCTTTTTCTGCTAAGTCTACTAAAAGCTCTCTCATTTCTTTTATTCCTTCTGGATCTAATCCATTTGTTGGCTCATCCAAAATTAACAAATTTGGTCTATGAAGAATAGCTTGTGCAATTCCCAATCTTTGTCTCATTCCCAAAGAGTACTTAGAAACTTTATCTTGGATTCTATTTTCTAATTTCACTAATTTCACAACTTCTTCTATTCTTTCTTTTGTAATTCCTTGATACAAATTGGCTATTAATCTTAAATTTTCATAACCAGATAAATACATATATAAATCTGGATTTTCTACAATAGCTCCAACTTTTTTTATTGCTTTGGTAAATTGAGTTTGGATATCATAACCATTAATTTGAACTCTTCCTCCTGTAATGCTTTGTAGCCCTAAAATTAATTTTATTGTTGTTGTTTTTCCTGCTCCATTTGGTCCAATAAATCCTAAAATGTCTCCTTCTTGAATTTCTAAACAAACATTATTCAATATCTGTTTTTTTCCAAATTTTTTGTTTAAACTTTCACATTTTAATATCGTTTTTTCCATTTTTTCCCCTTTCCTTTCTTATGTTTTTATTTTATCACAGCCTCAAAAAAATTTGTATTGATTTTTTCTTAATTTTCAATAAAGCTTTTCTTAAGTTTACAAAAATGTCATATTTGTGTACAAATTATAACGAAAAATTGATCTTTTCTATACAACAAAAAAAATCAGGTATTTACCTAATTTACTTGTTTTCCTTTTTGATATCCTCATAAACTACCTTTTCTATGTATTTTTGGTTTTCTTCCATTTTTTCTCTAATAGCTGTTGCACTAATTGGATATTTTTGTCTCTTTCGATCTACTTGTACCTCTCTTAGGGCTAAATCTCTTGCTACAAATTCACCATATGGTTCACTATTATAAAAATGAGTTGGTTTTATATCTTTTACTATTTTTTTTAAATAATCTGTTTGTATTTTCACACTTTTTTCATCTAGCCCATACTCACTTGGTGGGTTGATAGCATAAAGTAAATTAACATTTGGATAAATTTGCTTAACCCATTTAGCTCTTACTTCAATTGGTATTTTTGTTACATCTGTTTGATAAATTACAACATAAAATTGATCCATTTCCTTTAAGCCTTTTTCAATTAGGTATTGATGTCCGTTTATGTAGTGGTGCAAATTTTCCAATAGTAAACCCTATTTTCATAGTTTCTTCTCCTAAAAAAAATTGGCGGAGTGAGTGGGATTCGAACCCACGGGCCGCTTATCGCGACTACTACAGTTCCAGTGTAGCTCGTTATGACCACTTCGATATCACTCCGTTTCTATTTTCCTATTATATACGATTTTTCTAAAAATTACAACTAATTTGCCTTTACATTTTTTGGCGAAAAGGTATAAATGCTCCAGGTATTGGATACTTTTCCATAACTTCTTGTTTTAAAACCCAGTTAAACTCCTGATTCATAGTATCTACTTGTACTTTATACCCTACCATATGCCATTCAATATGGGAAAAAATATGATGATGACCTCTTATTTTTTCTATTTTACAAACTTCTAATCCCCATTTTTTTAGTTCCTTTTTTATTTCTTTTGGAAGTATTTTTTTGTCTATACTTGGAAATTCATACATATTAGCCAATAATCCTGTTTCTTTTCTTTTTCTAATTGCTATTCTACTTTGATATTCCAATAAAAAAACTGTTTTTTCTTCTTGTCTTTTTTTCACTTTAGTCACACGCACTGGAATAGAATTAGTAAGTTTTTTCTTTTTAGCAATACATATATCTTGTACAGGACATTTTTCACATAAAGGTTCTCCATTAGGCAAACAAATTACTTCTCCTAATTCCATTAAACCTTCATTAAAATCCCCTGCTTGTCTTGGCATAATTTTCTGTAATTTCTCCGTAAATTCTTTTTTAGTTTTACTTTCTAAAACATCTTTTTTACTTCCTACAATTCTACTAAGAACACGTAGTACATTTCCATCTACTGCTGTTCTCTTTTCATCATAAGCAATTGAACTAATAGCTCCCGCTGTATATTCTCCTATACCTGGCAATTTAATCAACTCTTCATAAGTCTTTGGCATTTTTCCTTCATATTTTTCTTGCAAAATTAATGCTGCTTTTTTTAAATTTCTAGCTCGATTATAGTATCCTAATCCTTCCCACAATTTTAATAATTTTTCTTCATCTATTTTAGCCAATGTTTGAATATCAGGGATTTCTTCTAAAAATCTCTCATAATATTGTTTTACTGCCTCTATTCTTGTTTGTTGTAACATAATTTCTGAAAGCCATATATAATAAGGATTTTTTTCCTTTCTCCATGGTAAATCCCTTTTATTTTCTTGGTACCAATTTATAATTGGCTTTCTAATTCTTTTCATTAATTCTATTTCTTCCATTTTTACAATCTATTTACCTCTACTATCTCTATTCTCTCAATTTTTTTCTTTCATTTATAACTTGATATATAAAAAACTGTATGGTAATATCATAACAGAAAATAATTATTTTTCATATTAGTTTACCTCCAGCTATCATTAATATATTCTGTTAAAGCCATAATAAATGCCATTTCTGTCAAATCTATTCGTGATATTTTATCATGTGTTAATAATGCTCTTTTTGCTCCTTCTATTTTTCCTTGATTTCTTGTTGCTATTAATACTTTCATAATTACTCACTTTCGTTCTTTATTATACTTTTTCATATGGTTTGAAATTAAAATCAAAACCAGTATATTTAAAATGTTTAATATTAAAATACTCCTCTATATCTTCTTTTGCAGACTTTGAAATTTCATTTATTCTACATACACTGTTATTGTATTTAGTCAAAGGAATAACATATCTTCTTTTTCCTTTAACACTTATACAATATTTATCATTTATCGGTGTATCACTTCCATAAACAGATGTTGCATTTTGAAATTTAATAAAGTTTTCTTTTATATAATTATCTTCACAATTCAATATTTTTTCAATTATCTCTTTCTCTGATAAATTATATAAATCATCAATTGTTAAATAGCCCTTAACATTCATAGATTTAACTATATCAGCTAAAAATTGCATAACTGTTCTATCTTTATCACTTATCCATTCTGGCCATAATTTTGAAATAATGTGTATATATTTTTCACAGGTTTTCCAATCATTAAATCCTAACTCATCAATACCATGTTCATTTTTTAATATGCTTACATTGTCATATATCTCCTTTATCGTTTCTAGCTCCCATACCCTATGAAGAACTAATCCACTAGAAAAAGTATATTCAAATCTATCTGCACTTAATTGTGGTGTATCATTATCTGCAATTGGATAAATATGATAATCAGATATTTCCTCTATTTTTATTCCATCTCTATCTAATAATTTTATTATTTGTTTTGAATTTCTTATTATTTGTTCTGTTCTTTCTTCTGTAGATTCTTGATATTCTGAGTCTCCATTCATAAAATCTATACAATGCTTAAAAGTTGGAGTTGCTATATCATGAAATAATCCTGCTAAAGTTTGTTTTTTATTATGTGTAAAGTGCCATACTATTAGAGCTACTCCTACACTATGATCTAAATTAGAATACCAATATCTAAGATTAAATACTTTGGAATAATCAGTTCCACAACTCATGCTTATACCATTTATTCTTTGCATTTCTGGAGTATCAATATATTCCAATAACCATGTTGGAAATTCTGGTGACAATATTTTAAAATATTCTCTTACTTCTTCGTTTATTGTATCTAAATAATTTTTCATTTTCATAATCATTTCCTCCACTTCTTAATATTTGTATTTTACCATAAATATTTAATTTTTAAAATACTTTTTGACATAAAAAAACAAGTCCAACTATACAAAATAGGACTCGTCTTTGAAGTTTTGTTATAGCAATATTTTCATAGTTTTCGTACAGTCGTTGTACATTCGTGCGAAACATATTTGAACAATTATAAAAGTATGTTGAAAGGTATGTATTTTTTACAAACTTTAAAAAATTGGCAAAATATAAGGATTTTACAATTTTCATGACAAAGTTTTAACAAACTTTAAAAAGTTCTAAAAAATAAGAACTCATAAAAGTCTTAATTTTATTGACTTCCATAAGTTCTCTATTTTATTCTGGCTCCTTTGCGTAGGACGTATTCGAAAAAACTTACGCAAAAAAGTTACTTATTTCCGTTTCAAATGTAGTTATAGCAATAGTTTGCAAGAAATGTACCCACAAATCAGTATTTTTTGCTATTAACTATGTTTTTAATTTAACATAAAATTTTAAGTTTGGCAATACTTTTTAAATTTTTCTTTCTCTGTCAATTTTTTCTTTTAAATATTGTGCAAAATAATCATAATACTTGTCTTGCAATTCTTTTATTTTCCAATCAAATCCAGTAATAACTTTTCTGCAGTTTGTTGAGCCACAAGTACATTCAAATTTATAATCTTCATTATCAATAAATGCATAGTCAGTAGTTAATTCTTCATCTTTATTTATATCTTTCATTGCAACAAAAGTAATCTCTCCTCTTAATCCACAATTAGGATTGCAAGAATGATTTTGATATAATTTTATTTCATTTTCCTCTTGTTTATTTGTAGCTCCTAGAAAATATTCATCACTAATTGGAAAATAGCTATTTATTATACCTGATGAAAATATTTCTTTTCTAGTTAGTATATGTCCACCTTTTATAAATACAATTTCACCTTTTTTTATAAATTCTTTTGCAAATATTCCCTTTCCATTTAAACCATTATTCCTTACTTCTACTTTATCTGATAAAATTGATTTTACAGTAGGTTTTATATGTGTTTCCATTCTAATAACCTCCATCAACTTTTATTATTTCATCATTTATAAAATCTGCATCATCACTAGCTAAAAATGTAACTACTTTTGCAATTTCACTTGGCTCTGCGAATCGTTTTTTATAAATTCTATTTATCTCCTCTTCAACTAGTTCTTTAGGTAAATCTTTATTCATATCAGTATTTACCCAACCTGGTGCTACACAATTTACATTTATGTAAGGTGCAAATTGAATTGCCAAATTATGAGTTAGATTTATTAATCCTGCCTTTGAAGCATCATAATCTACACTTGTTGGAAAAAATGAATTAATTCCATTTGTACTTGATATATTGATTATTTTTCCACTTTTATTTTTTTGCATTTCATTTCCTACACACTTGCTCACAATAAATGGTCCTATTAAATTTACATTTAATGTTTGTTTCCAATCATCAATAGTTCTATCTTCAAATTCTTTATCTATGGCAATACCTGCATTATTGACAAGAACATCAATTTTTCCAAATTCATTAATAATAATTTTTATCATATCTTTGACTTCATTATCATTTGAAATATCTGCCTTAATACATAATGCTTTTATAGCATACTCTTTTTCTAATTCTTTTTTCAATTTTTCGGCTTCTTTATAGCAAAATCTTCTACTATTGCTTTACCTATTCCTCTTGAGCTACCAGTAACTAATGCAACCTTGTTCATTCTTTTCCTCCAATCTAATTATTTATTTTACTTTTCATATTATCTATAATACTATTTAATCGGCTTTCTTTATACATCTTTTCTATACTATCAATTTCTAATATATCTCCACTTGTGAAATTATAAAGATATTCAAAGTCAAAATATAAAAACTCTGATATACTCTTAAACCAATTATCAATTGAATTACATATTTCTTGCTGTTCTTCTTCACTCATTTGACCAACAGTAATTAAATATATTTTCTTTCCTTTCAAGTTTTCACTAGCACAGTAAGGATTAAATCGATCAAATACATTTTTTAAAATACCTGTTATTTGATTCATATAAATTGGAGACATTATTATGATGTTATCACATTTACCAATTGCATCATAGACTTTCTTCATATCATCTTTTAATACACATTGATTTCCTTCATTTTTTTGACAAGTATTACAACCTATACAATATTTAATATCTAAATCAGCTAATGAAAGAAAAATATCATTTTCTTTTCTTAATTTATTTAATAAGTTATAACTATTGTGTTTTCTATTACTTGCACTTATGTATAAATTCATATCTTACCTCCAAAATTTTATTACTTATTCTAATACATTTCTGGTATAATTTCTTCTTCCCAACTTTTAATTATTTCCAAATAACTATCATTATTAAAATATAATTGCAAATGAGTTTTATCCAATAAATACAATAATAATAGTATACTTTTTGCAGTTTTTACTTTTTCTTCTCTAGAAATATAATCATAGAAATTTATAGTTCTTGTATTATCATATGTATGACTTTCATTATTTAATATAAGTCTATACATAAAATTATTATAATATTGTCTTTGATTTTCCTTTTCTAATTTATCCAATATTTTATCATTTCTTGTTAATTCTTCTATGCCTTTATTATAGTTAAATGTTGAATACGATTCCAAAAGTTTTCTCATAGTGTTACCAATTGTGTCATCTAATTCATTTTCAATATTATAATTATCAATCAGCGCATAATTATATATCTCATTTAGCATCTTTTGATAATCATTTCTAGATTTATATTTAAAATCATAAAATTGATTATTTTTTAGTTAAAATAATATATAATCTGATTTAATATCTGAACATGCTTTTCCAAAATTCAGCATAGTTTCTAAACTATGCGTAAAATTAATTATTTTACTCTCACTATTATTTTTCATAACTTTGTCAAACATCATTCTAAAAAATGTATATAATCCTACTTTATTTTCCATATCAAAGCTTGAAATAGGATCATCTAATATAATTAAGCAGGAATCCCTAAACTCGTCTTTTTCATTTGTATTTTCGAGTATTTTTGTGAAGAAATAGCATAAAGCAATAATATTTCTTTCTCCTGTTGATAAATCTTTTGGCTTTATATCTTTATTATGAGACTTAACTATATATGTATCTTGACTATTATCATATTCTATTTTTAATTTATCTTTAGTTAAAAAAATATATTCTAAAAATAGATTTATTTTATCATTTGCAATTTTTACATTTTGTTTATCACTTTGCAA
>CAMXLV010000024.1 GCA_947244675.1 uncultured Clostridium sp.
GGTACATTGGCTTTTATTAGACCAGTAATAACATCAACAGATGGTCTTTGTGTAGCAATTACTAAATGCATTCCGTGCTGCTCTTGCTTTTTGTGCTAATCGACAAATAGCATCTTCTACATCATTTTTAGCTACCATCATTAAATCTGCTAACTCGTCTACAATAATAACAATTTGTGGTAATTGTCCTAAATTTTCCTCATTTTCAATTGCTTTGTTATATCCTTTTAAGTCTCTTACTCCCTTTTGGGCAAACAAGTTATAACGATTATCCATTTCTTGTACTGCCCAAGCTAAAGCTCCTGCTGCCTTTCTTGGGTCTGTTACTACAGGAATTAGTAGATGTGGTATTCCATTATAAACAGATAATTCTACTACTTTTGGATCTACCATAACAAATTTTACTTCACTTGGTTTTGCATGATAAATAATACTTGTGATAATTGTATTAATACACACACTTTTCCCTGAACCAGTTGACCCAGCAATTAAAACGTGTGGCATTTTTGCAATATCTGCTAACTGCACATTTCCTGCAACATCTTTTCCTAATGCAATTGCTAATTTTGATTCATTATTTTGGAAAACTTCACTATCTAAAACTTCTCTTAAATGGACTGCTTCTCTTTCACTATTAGGCACTTCAATTCCAACTGCTTGCTTTCCTGGAATAGGAGCTTCAATTCTTATGGTTTCTGCTGCTAAATTAAGTGCTATATCATCTGCTAAATTTGCAATTTTACTAACACGTACACCTTCTGCTGGTTTTAACTCATATCTAGTAATTGCAGGTCCAACTGAAACATTTTCTACTTTTGCTGATACACCAAAACTATATAGTGTTTTTTGCAATTTAGCTGCTGTATCTGTTAAAGCTTTAGCACCTCCTTTTAATGTTTTTTTGTTTGGTTTTCCTAAAATTTCTAATGGTGGATATTCATAATGTTCATCCTCTACTGTCATAGCATGTTCTAGCTGTAAAACTGCTTTTGTTTTTTCCTCTTTTTGCTCTTCTACATCTTTGAATAAATTGCTCTCAATCACATCTGGTTGCATTTCTACTTCTGGTTCGTCATCAATTTCTGGTACCTTCATTTTTCTTTTTTCTTCTTTTGCCTTTAATTTTGATTGTTTGGTCAATGGTTCTAAGTCATCCTCACTATGATCATATTTCTTTAATGCTACATTTTCATCATTGTTATCCACAAATCTTCCACCAAAATTGATTTTAATTTGCTCATCCATTGCATTTTTTTCTTGTCTTGCTAGTTCTTTTCTCTCTAATCTTTCTCTTTTTCTACGCTCAGCAACTGTCTCTTTTTGCTCTCTTTGCATCTCTTTTTTTAGTTCTTCTCGGTTATGTATTCTCTCCTCTTTTCTTTCTTCTGCTTTATCTAACATTTGGTTGATAATCTCTGCCATATTAATTCCAAAAGTAAATACAACTAATACCAAAGCAATTCCTAAACATAGAATAATAGCTCCAATGTTTCCTAATAAATTTGTAAGAGGTACTGCTAAGCAAGCACCAATAGTTCCCCCACCTTTACTACTAGATCCTAAAGAATAAGCATCTTTTACAACTTCTGATAATTCTTTGTTATTTACAAGTTCTCCTGATGTAATTTGAAATACACTACATACAATACACAAACTAACCAATAGTATTCCATACTGTAGTAGTTTTGGATTTAATTCTTCACTTCCTTCTGATGCCAATTTAATTGCTATAACAAATATCCCGATTGGTAATATATATTGTACAATTCCTAGCATACCGCCTAAAATTTCATTTAATTTTGCACCAACAACTCCTGATTTTGTGTAAATTAATACGGCTAATAAAATACTAATTATCATTAAAACAACTACTGTAATATCTGCCTTTGATGCTGTATTTTTTTTCTTTTTATATCTTTTTTTCTTTGCCATTTCTTGCACCATCCTTTTTCAATCCATTGTCCCCAATCGGATAAAGCCAGAGTTATGACTTCTGACTTTGTCTTTTATTTTAATTCTTTTCTACTATTTTGTATCGTTTTTATTGTATCTTCTAATGATAATTGCATTAAATTCAATGCTTCTGACATATTACTCTCTAATTTAGCTAATGTGTTATTTAATACATCTTCTGTACTTGCTAAAAGACTTTCTGCATATTCTTTGGTTCCTGCTGATATTTCTCTTGACATTTCATTGGCTGTTTCAATAATTTCTGTTTTTTGATCATAAGCTTTTCTTGTTATTTCATGTTCATCAACCATTGCTATAATTCTATTTTCTGCTTCTTTTACAATACCATCTGCTTCTTTTTTGGCTTCCACTAAAATACGTTGTCTTTCTTCTTTTACCCATTTGGCTTGTTTTAGCTCATCTGGAAGTTTTAACCTGATTTCTTTAATCAAATCTAAAATTTCTTCTTTATCTACTACACCTTTTGAAGAAAATGGTAGATTCCTGCTTGTTTCTAATAATTCCTCTAATGTTTCTAATAATGTGAATATTTCCATAGTTTACCCCTTTCTTTTTGGTTTTAAGAAGATAAGATGTACTCTTCCGTATTTTCTTTCATCCACAATTTCTATTTCTATCTCTTTTAATTGTTTTTTTAGTCTTTCTTCTTGGTCTGTTTCTATTACTAGGATACTATCTTCATCTACTAAATTTCTAGTAAGCATTATTTTGACTGCTTTGTAACCAAAATCTGTTTCATAAGGAGGATCGATAAAGGTTATGTTCGGTTTTTCTTGTAGTTTGTTTTTTAGTAATTCTTCAAAACCTATTGGATAGATTTCAACTTTTTCTTCTAAATGTGTTTTTTCTACGTTTCTTTTTATGATTTCAATTGCTTTTTTCTCTTTATCGCAAAGTATTGCTTTTTTAGCTCCTCTACTAACAGCTTCTAACCCACAAGCTCCACTTCCTGCGAATAAATCTAAAAAAATACTTTCTGCTATTTGATTTTGCAAAATATTAAATAAAGATTCTCTTACTCGATCCAAAGTTGGTCTTGTATTTTTTCCCGCTAAAGTATATAGGTTAGTTCCCTTTGCTCTTCCACCTATTATTCTCATAGTTCGCCTTTCTTTGATACTATTATTTTATTCTTTTTTTGGATAATGTCAATAGTATTTACCGAAATGTAACATACATTTAACAGTTCTGTAATATACCCCCTATTTTGTAACATTTTTCTAGTAAAATAGGACAAATATCGCTTTTTCATAACTTTTTTCTTATTTCTTTTTAATAGAAAAAAACCATCTATTTTTAATAGATAGTTTTCTTCTTTTGTATGTTTAACTTAGGTATCTTCTTTATTAATATCTTTTAATAATTCTAATTGTGATATTAGCAGTGCTTCCATTTTTGCTTTATATATATCAAATTGTTTCTTTACATCTTCTAATTCTTTTTTCTTGGCTATAATTTCACTATCAAGAACGTTAGCTTGTTTTTCCGCTGCACCTTTGGCATCATTAATGATTTGATCAGCTTGTTGTTGTGCTACTTTTTTTACGTCCTCTGCTGTTGTTTGTGCCATTAATAAAGTACTTTGTAATGTTTGTTCAATTGCTTTGTAGTGTTCTAAGTTTTTGGTTAATTCTTCTACTTTTGCTTTTAATTCATTTGCTTCTTTATAATTTTTGGAATAATCTGCTGTTAGCTCATCCAAAAAATCGTCTACTTCTTCTACACTATATCCATTCATCATTTGCTTTGAAAATTTTTTATTTTCAATATCTAATGGTGTTATCATTTCTTTCATTCCTTCCTTAAGGCACAAAGTTTGTTTGGAAAATAGCTGATACCAATTATTTTTCAAACTTTTCCTCCTTACTTAAAATGTAATTAATTTACTCCATTATTTTTTAACCAAGAAACTGATAGTTTACTCTTCATTTCTTCTCTTGCCATTTCATTTGTGATTTCATAATTAGATGGCGCAACTAAAAAGATAGAGTTAGATACTTTTTGAATGTATCCATCTAAAGCATAGACTCCACCACTAATAAAATCTACAATTCTTCTAGCAACATCTTTGTTTACATACTCTAAATTAACAATAACAGATTTCTTTTCCTTTAAAAAGGCACAAATTTCATCTGATTGTTCAAAAGTAGTAGGTTGTGATATTACCATTCTAATTGCATTTGCTTGTGCTTGTGCAATGTTTACCACTTTATTATTTTTTCTTCCAAATAATTTTCTATCTTCTATCGCTTCTTCTTCATCATCTTCATAATCATATACGTTCTCATCATCGTATTCTTCCTCTTCTTGTGAGTCCATTCCGAATAAGTCCCACACTTTGTTCATTAATGCTCCTGCCATAAAAAAACCTCCCTAAAATACTTCCTTTGTTTTATTTCTTCTAGTATCTACTTTTTTTACAAGATTGTCAATATTTTTTACTAATGTTATTGATTTTTAATGTTTTTGTAATATTTTTGTAATATTATTCCGCATTATCTAAGCTTGGGTTTAAAAGTATTTCATCATAAAGTGATATTTTTTTGTTTTTGTTTATTTCCTCATTTGTAAAGCCTAATTCTTTTAATTCCTCTGTTGTATATGACTCTACAATAGAATATTTTTCTCCTTGTTTCTTTATTTTTACTAAAATTTCACTTAAATACCCTGCCCTATTTCTGACTACATAGTCTAAATCATCCTTTTTTACAATTGCTTGATTTGGTACTTTTAATCCGTGAATCATCCCACCAAATCAAATCAAAAGATATTTTTCGATAATTTATTAATTCTTCTATTTGTTTTTGAATTTTCAAAATAATTACTCTTTCTTCTTTTTCTTCTTGAATCAAATTAGTTATTTCAGCTGGTATTTCTACATTATTTGATAATCTAACATTTACTTTTTGCCCTATTTCCGCTTTTTTAGCTTCTTCAGAAGAAGATACTGTTACAATATAACAAAAGAAGTTATCAATTACTTTTCCGGCTTTCTTCGCTTGTTGCTACGATTTTTCCTGTTTTTAATTCTAAACTTTCTAAATAATTTTTACTAAGTGCACTAAAATTGTCTGGTGTTAATACCTCTTCTAACCCATCTACTTTATATGATACAATACCACTCATAGGAGCTGTTACATATTCTGCTCCAGAATTTAATTGGCTTTCATAGCCTTTTCTTTCTTCAATTAGCTGATTTAAATAAGAACCTTTGGGACTCAAATCTCCTGCTATTTGTGCTTTTTTAGTTACCAAACTACTAATTTCTTTTTTGTATTCTGTCAATTTAGCTGTATCTGTTATTTGATTAATATCTTCTACTTTTTCATCAATTTGATTTTCCAATAATTTCATATCTGACGTAGCCAAATCTTTATCATTTAGCATAACTTCTTGTATTTTGTTATCCAAATCTGCTATTTTCTTTTTTAATGTTTCTTCATTTGTACTATAGTAACGAAAAATATTTTCATTTTTAGCAGCTTTTTCTCCTTCTGATTTTATTTGCATCATACCATTTTTATAATTTTCTCCTTTTACTACTGTTTCACTTCTAATCACATAACCAATATCTGTTTCCTCTTGGTATAATTTTCCTTCTTCAATAGTGAAAACATTGGTTGGTTGCTTTACTAAAAGGTAACTAGCATACATAATGTAAAGCAAAATAATGGCAAATGATACATACAATACTATTTTTTTACTTTGCGATACTTTCTTTTTCTTTCTTTTTCGCTTTTTTTTCTCTTTTTCCAAAGTATACTCCTCCCTTTCTAAAACACATCCTTTATGATATGATTTATGTTTTTTTCTATTTTTTCATTTCCTTCTAGCCATATAGTTTGCTTATTTTTTCTAAACCAAGTCATTTGTCTTTTTGCATATCTTCTTGTTTCCATCTTTATTTTTTCAATCATTTCTTCTTTTGTTATTTTTCCTGTTAGAAATTGTACTACTTCTTTATAGCCTAAACCTTGCATAGCTGTTGGAAATTCCTTATGCTTTGCTAAAATCTCCTTTACTTCTTCTAATAGCCCTTGTTCCATCATTTGATCTACTCTTTGATTGATTCTTTGGTATAGTACTTCTCTGTCCCATTTTAGTGCATATACATAATAGTCATATTCTACTGGATTTCTTTTAGATTCTATTTCTTGTTGTGTTTTGTTTTTTCCGTGTTGCATGATAAATTTCTAAAATCCTAAGGATTCTTTTCGTATCATTCGGACTAATCTTTTCTATGGCTAAGGCATCTATTTTTTTGGCTTCTTGATATAACTGTTCTAATCCTTCTTTTTTTGCTCTCTCTTCTAATTGTTTTCTGTACTTTTCGTCAAATTCAATTTCTGGATACTCTATTTCATAAATTAGACTATCAATATAAAGACCTGTCCCTCCAACAACAATTGGTACTTTTCCTTTTTCTACAATTTCTTTTATTGCTTTTTTAGCTTCTTTTTTATAATTAGCTACACTATATCTTTCTTCTGGTGATACAAAATCTAGCAAGTAATGCTTGATTCCTTGTTTTTCTTCTTGGGTTGGTTTTGCTGTTCCTATATTCATTTCCTGATAAATTTGCATAGAATCAGCTGATACAATTTCACCATTTATTTTCTTTGCCAATTCAATTGATAAACTTGTCTTACCGAGACGCAGTTGGTCCACATATTACAATTACTTTTTCCATTTTAATTCCTCTGCATGATATATTTTTAATATTCCTTCTTGGGTATCTTTCATATAGCCTAACTCAAAAATAAGACATACCATAAATACAATTATTATGATTGCAATTCTTTTCTTTTGCTCATTTTTTCCAATTTCCTCTTCTTTTATTTTGTCTACTATTTTTCCTATTTGTGGCAAAGCAATTACGCCATTGATTCCTGTAAAAATAGCCACTAATATATTTTGTATACTTTTTTGTATTTGTATATTTTCATAATGTATATTAGCTTTTGCTATTTGAAAAATCAAAAGTGTAATGATATACATGATGAATATTCCTACTATTAGGAATATAACTTTTTTACTTTTTTCTAAAAATCCTAAGCTATGCCAAGTCCAAGCTATTAATATAAAATAAACAACCATTGCTGTGAGTATAATAAATATCATTTTCTTGCAAATTTCCTTTCTATGTCATATTTCGTCATTTTTATAACAGTTGGTCTTCCATGTGGACAAGTAAATGGATTTGGTAATTCTAAAAGACTGTCCATTAATGTTTCTACTTCTTTTTTGTCTAATGCCATATTAGCCTTTATCGCTGCTTTACAAGCAACTGTTGCAATAAATTTTTCTTCCTTTTCTTGTTTAGCTGTTCTTGCCACTGTGTTAATTTCATCTAATGTTTCTAAAAATAGCTCTCTTGTATTTAAGTCAACACAAACAGTTGGAACCCCTGTTAGTTTTATGGTGTTTTCTCCAAATTCTTCTAAGCTAAATCCTGCCTTTGCAAACATTTCTCGATTGTCTTTGGCAATATTCATTTCTTTATGTGATAGTGTAATAATATCTGGTAGCAACAACATTTGAGAATCTTTGTTTTGCTCGCTATAATAATTTTTCTTTACTTTTTCATACATAATTCTTTCATGAGCTGCATGTTGATCTAATATGTACATTTCTTTATCAATTTCTAATATAATATAGGTTTTAAATACAATTCCTACAAATTGATAACTTGGTCTTTGAAATTGCTTTATTTCTTCAAATACTGATACATTATCTTTTATAATGTCTACTGCACTTGTTTTTTGTTTTTCTTCTTTTTCCTTTTCTTCTTTTTCTTTTTGTTTTTCTATTGTAAGCCTTCCAAACATTTTTGCATACATTTCATTAAAATCTTTTGATACTACTTGTGGATTGTCATTTAAGTCTTGCATCTTTTGCTTAATTTCTTCAAATTCTTTTTTTATTTCTGGATTTTCTATTTTCTCAATCATTTCTTCTGCTTTTTCTTCTGTTGGTTGTTGCTTTGTTTCTTCTTTTTTCTCCTCTTTTGGTAACTCTGATACTTCTTTTTTTGGTAACTCTAACTCTTCTTTCTTTTCTTGTTCTAAATTTGCCTCTTCTTTTAACTTATACACTGTTTGCTCTTCTCTTAAACCAATATCTGATACTTTACTATTTTTTTCTTGTAATTCTTTGGTAATTCTTTCTTTCATTTCTTTTAATTGTTTTAATACATCTGATGTATCGATTGGATTTCCTACTATCGTTTCTTCTTTGTTTTCTTCTATATGATTTGTCTTTATTTTACTTTCTTCTTCATTATACTTTTCTATTTGTTTTTCGTTTTGCTTTCTAAATCCGAATAACCCATGATTAGAAGCATCTTTTTTAGCTTCTCTTATTACTTGCAATCTTTCTTCAAAACTAGCTTCTCTTGCTTCCATTCCTGTATTTACTACTAATTCACCTTTTAGTAAAGTATCTTTTATTGCATGATAAATAGCTTGAAAAATTTTATTTTCTTCTTCAAAACGAACTTCTAGTTTGGCAGGATGCACATTTACATCTACTTTAGCAGGATTCATTGCAAGATTTAAAATGACAAAGCCGAATTTTCCAATGGTAATTAATCCTTTATAAGCTTGCTCTGTTGCCGCTGTTAACGTTTTATCTTTAATATATCTTTTATTAACAAAAAACAATTGGTTTGATCGGTTAGATCTAGCAATTTCTGCTTTTCCTACAACTCCTGCTACTTTAATATCTTCATATTGATAATTTACTTCTAATATACCATTGGCAACATCTTTCCCATAAATATTATAAATAACGTCTTTTATTTCTCCTTTTCCATTAGTTTGAATAACAATCTTTCCTGTATTGATTAGTTTTATGGCTATATGAGGATTCACTAAAGCTATTCTTGTAATAACATCTTCTATATACCCTGATTCTGTATAATCTTTTTTCAAAAATTTGTATCGAACTGGTGTGTTAAAAAATAAATTTCTAACTGTAATCGTAGTTCCTGTTTGACAACCTACTTCTTCTTTTTCTAATATATTGCCTCCTTCTAACACAATTTTATAACCAGTTTCTTGTTCTTCTGTTTTTGATATCATTTCTACATTACTAATAGAAGCAATACTAGCTAATGCTTCTCCACGGAATCCCATAGATGTTACCTCATTTAAATCTTCTGCACTTCTAATTTTACTAGTTGCGTGTCTTTCAAATGCTATTTCTAAGTCATCTTGTGCAATTCCTTTTCCATTGTCTGTTATTTTTATGTAAGAGATTCCTCCATTTTTTATTTCTACACTTATGTTCGTTGCTCCCGCATCAATAGCATTTTCTACCATTTCTTTAATGACTGATGCTGGTCTTTCAATTACTTCTCCTGCTGCTATTTGGTTGATTGTTAATTCATCTAATAATACTATGTTTCCCATTTTTATTTTGTCCTCCGTTTTTATCTATTTGGCTTTTATTATATCATTACTTTTAGAATTTTGTATAGTTTTTTCTATAAATTAATTAAAAAAAGAACAGTAGGTGTTCCTTTCCCTTCTGTTCCTAAATTGATATTTATTTTTCTTCTTCTCTTTTCTTTTCACTCAAACGTTTTTCAAAACAAGTAGTTATCCCAACTAGTGTAATTACATAAGTAGCTAATACCAATGGAATTGTTATTCTTCCAATTGGAATACGTGTAATTGCCATTATACTTAAAATAGTTGCTTGTGCAATTATAAATGAAGCAATAGCTTGTAAGACTATTTTTAACATACCTAATTTATAGTAACGAATTGCCATATATACTAAAATAATAATAGTAGTTATTACAAAAGGCATAATATATGGTCTTAAAATGTCTCTTCCTCTTGTGTTTGGAATATTTGTTATTTGAATACTATCTTCTGATAATTCTGTTCCATATTTTTCATTTACTTTGCGTATCACTTCTGCTTTTTGTTCTTCTGTTATGTTTTTGACTAAAATATTCACTGTATCTTCAAATACTTCTACTTTTTGTAAACGAACTGTTTGATTTCCAAATACTTCATCCGTAATTTGCTTTATATCATTAATTTCAAATTCTTTTTGTATATATAGTTGTATACTTTTTGCTTCTTGATATCTTAAATCAAAATTTAAACCAACTGTTAAGGTAACAATTAATCCTGCAATAATTACAATAGCTATCAAAAGTGCTATAATTTTTGTTTTTTTGTTTATTTCTTTCATTTCTATTTTTCCTTTCCTACTTCTATTTTCAACAAACTATTGGTAACTAAACTATTGTAAATTGCCACTAAGGAAACTCCCCAGAACATTACCATACCAAAGCTACTAATTGGCATCCATTTGATAAAACTAAAAGTAACAATCATAATAATAATTGGTATTATTTTAATAAAGAAGTTTTGGTATATTAGTTTTCTCTCTTCTTTTTTAGCTACTAATTGGTTTAATAAAATATAATTTAAAACAAATACTACTACTATTCCAAAAATTCCTTCTATTGACAAATCAACATTGGCATAACGAATTACTAGTAAAAATAGAGAAATAAATCCAATAAAAGAAATGATTCCTAGTATTCCTTTTTGTTTGTGTTTTATTACTAATGTTATAAATGCTACTACTAATAATATAATGATTCCATAAATTATCATTTGTATTTCATGGTTTGTTATATCAGATAACATATATTGGTTTTCTTCTAAATGATAAACTAAAGGTATATTTCCTGTATCTAATACTGTTGCTATACTAGATGCTCTTTGCACATATTCTTGTAAGGTATCTTGTTCATTTGAACTACTACCAATGGATAACTGTAACTTACCTGTTTTGATTGG
The DNA here is from genome assembly GCA_947244675.1 of uncultured Clostridium sp. The sequence continues at coordinate 10,800 of CAMXLV010000024.1, forward strand.
TTCTTCAAAACTAGTTGTCATAATTTCTTCATCATCTATTTTCATTGTTATTGTTTTTTCTTCTGGCTTGTTCTCTTCTTGATTGTTTTCTTCTTGTGAAGTTTCATCTGTCTGATTTTCTTGTGTTTGTGCTGTTTCTTCTTGTTTGCTATAATTACTACTAATTTCGTCTAATTTTTTGGTTCCTTCTTTGGTAAATTGGATATCTAAATAAACACTTGTCCCAGCATTTGCTGTTGTTCCACTACTACCATACATAACCTTTGCTTCTTTAATATTGCTATTATCCATTAATACTTCTTTGGTTTGACTATCTATGATTTCAAATTTTCCTGTTGTACTTAAACTACTAATTACTTCATCAGTTCCACTATTTTCTGGAAGTTCAACTATTATCTCTCCTGTTGCTTCATCTAATTTGATTACATAGTTTTGCACATTTAATTTTTTTAGTCTTTTTTCCATAATTTTTTGCGTCATTTTATAGTTATCATAATTTTTAGCTTCTTCAAGATTCTTTAGTTTTTCTTCTTTTACATAACCTTTCTCAGCTATTTCTTCATCTGTTAAACTACTTGCATTTTCTACTTCTTTTCCTTCACTATCTTTTATGATGGTAGTTTTCCCATCATCTACTACTAATTTGATTTTTCGATTTCCTTTTAAGTCCATTGCTAATTCATAATTTTTTACTTGATTTTCCATTCTGTTTTGTTTTTGGGTATAAACACCTATAAAGGCTATCATGGTAATTGCTACTATTAATAATGTAATAGTTAATATTTTTATTTTTTTCATTTTCTTTTCCTCCACTTATAATAATTTTGTATGATTAATTACTAATTCAAACCATATTTTTAAATACTTGGCTGCATATTTACTCATCATTGTTCGATCCATAAAAATTTCGAAATAGTCTAATACTGGACAAATTTCAGTATCAATTGTTAAATTTAAAATTACTTTTCTTTCTTCTTTGTCTATTTTTAAATCAGCTTCTGATACGGCATAGTTTACTCTATCGTGAATATCAAAAGTAGCTAAATTGGTATTTACTACTCGATTTCTGTGTACATCTGATTTATCTGCTAAAATTAGAGCTGCTGATATATCACTAATTGCCGTTCCTGTTTGTTCATCATGGTTTCCTATCGCCATCATGATTTGTGTTCTTTCTTCTACTGGCATTCCCATGTCTTTTAATATGTTATAGGCTAATATTGCTCCACTATGTGCATGATCTGTTCGATTAACACAGTTTCCAATATCATGTAAATATCCTGCTATTTTAGCTAACTCAATGGTTCTTCCTGGATATCCCAAAACTTCTAAAATTTCTCCTGCTCTCTTAGAAACAATCGCAATATGCCTATGACTATGTTCTGTATAACCAAGACTATCCAATTGTTTTTGTGCTCCTTGTATGAGAGCTTCTACTTCTTTGTTTTCCATAACGTCTTGCAACTGTATCATACTTTTCCTGCCTCCCTTTTTTTGTCTTTATAAATTTTATCGTAAAATGTAAAAAATATCAACTATTTTTAAAAATTTTATCATAACAAATTTGTGCAAATTAATATTCTTTTTATTAATTTGCACAAATTCATTATAAATGATACGTTTTTTTATGTACCAATTGCTAAAATTGTAAAATTATATTGTTTTATATTTTTTCCATCATAAGTGTCTTGTTTATCTTGTATTTCGTCTTTTTCATATTGCCATTCCCAATGTATTTTGATCCTTTTATTTTCGTTTATTTCTCCCTTTAGTTCTGTTTGCATATCTTCTAATTTTCTATATTTTCTATTTTTTCCTTGTATTTGAAATTCTAAATTTTGGGGTTTTGGCGTTTGACTTTCAAATTTTATTTGATAATTTATCTTTTCATTTGTTTCTAATAAAATTTCAAATTCGCCTTTGGTTCCTGGTGCTATTTTTTCATAAATTAGTGTTTCTTTTTTTAGGGTATCTGCTAAATGGACTTTTTTAGAATTTGTTTGCTTATAATCTACTTTTAGATGATAAATTTCGTTAGATTTTGTTTCTTTTTTATCATTTTGCTTAAAAAACCATTTGAAAAAAATAATATCATCCTGAAATGTTTTTTCCTGTATTTTATTTGTTTGAAATAAAAAAATACTTAAGAAACAAATTGTAATCATGAATAAAATAATTTTTGATTTTTGTTTTTTCATGCTTGTGCCTCCTTTAGTCTTTCTTTTGCTCGGAATGCACTTTTATTTGAATATCTTGCCTAATATCTTCTAAAGAATTATTTTTTGTTTTATCATAAATAATTTCTAATTGATAATTAATATCTTGCTTTCTTCCCTTTTCTAAATGCATATTTTCTGTTTTATTTTGCTTTAAGGGAACTTCTATATTATCTTTGTATAATTTAAAATAAATTGCTTCTTCTGTTTTAGTAATAATCTCGATATGATATATTAACTCTACTTGTGTCATCTCACCACTTTCTTTATAATTTTTTATTTTAAAATTATAATATTCTCTTTCTTTTTTTCCATTTACTTCTACTACTGGACTATTTTCTATTTCTAAAATAGGTTCTGCAATTTTAGCATTGTACTACTATATTCTTTTCCCATACTATATCCAGAAAAAAATAAGAGCAGTACCATAAGTGTAACTAATATTAGTGTTATTTCCCTTTTTTTCGTCTTCCCTATGTTTTTTATTTTTTCCATTTACTCCTCCTTCATTTTTTTATTATCTTTTGTACTTTTTATTGATAAACTAGTAAGGACAAGATTTTTTTGCTTGCCCCTACTTGTTTTAGAATAAATACTCTAACCGTTTATTTATTTTAGGAGTATATAAAAATTCATTTTCTAAATCTCTATTATTCAAATATGTTTTCTTATGTTTGTGGAGCTACTTGCGTTCCTGTTACTACAACATTAAATGTATATCTAGCAATGTCTTTAGCATTTTGTGTATCAATTTGGTCATTACTTGCAATTTCGTTTTGATTACTTCCTGTTTCGTAAGGCCAACTCCAATCAATTGTTAATGTTTTTGTTTTTTCCTTATCATTTGCCTGAATAATTCCTGACAAATCTGCTTGCATAGCTGCAATTGATGTATATTCTTGTCCATCATAAACAAATTTTAAATTGTTTGGTTTACTACTTTCATTTTCAAATTTTATATTGTAGTTAATTCCTACATCTGATCCTGTTCCATCCACTATAATGTTGAAACTTCCATTGGTTCCTGGTGCAATTTTGTTATCTACTAAAGTTTCATTATTACAAGTAGAACCTAAACTTATTGTTTGGACTTGCTCTTGTTGCCCATTTACTTTAAAACTCCATGTTGCTACTTCTGCTACTCCATTTCCTCGTATTTCTGAGATATATTTAGAATAACTTTGCCCTCCTATAAAAGATAACATTGTACATGATAAAATTGCTAACATAAGAATTATCTTTTGCTTTTTACTCAATAAGCATTCCTCCTTTCATTTTTTAAATTTTTCTTTTTGGTTTGGATTGTTTTTCGATAAAATTTTCGAATCAAATTTTTTTGAATGAATAATAGTTATTTGAAAATGTGATTTCATTATAGTTTCCTTTTTTTAAATTGTCAAGAACTTTTCATCGCAAATTTCGACATTTTTCAAGCCTTTCACGTTGGAAGAATGGCTTGACTTTTTTCATTTGTTCCTTTATAATACTTACATATTTTCTATTTTTATTTTATTCGTTTTTTCCCTTATTCCAAACAAAACAAATTTATAATTATTATTGAAAGGAGGCAATTTATTGCGACACAAAAAAATAACAAAAATAATTATTTCTTTATTTTTGCTCTTTATTTTTAGTTTATTTTTTCAAAACAGCTTTGGCAAATATGTAATATCCAATACTTTACTTGTAGCCAAGTTAGATATTGATCGATGTAAACCCAATATAGAACTACTAGACATTGTTTCTTCTAATGAAGGATATCCTACCTATGCTAATAAAACACATACCATTACTGGACATTTAAAAGTAACCGAAAAAAATATAGTCAAAAACAATTTATCATCTAATTCTCTTCAAGTTTCTATTGCAAACAAAAACGTTTCTCCAGAATTTAAAAATTTCTTTCTTGTTTCCCAAAATGCTAATCAAAAAATATATGAATTTTCTTTTACCAACACGACTGGTGATGGTTCTTTAATTTTAATCATTCCAGAAGGAACCATAGAAGACAAATCTGGTTTAACTAATGAAGCCAAATATCTTTTTACTGGTATTCATATTGATAACACACCACCTTCTGCCACTTTTTTGGAAAGCCTTTGCACTACTCGGAAAATCAAAAGCAGAGATAACAACGAAAGAAACCATTAGGCCTTTATTGGGTTGGGACTTATCTAGCAATTATAAATCTTTAACCAAAGAATTTACCAATCCTATTTCTTATGAACTTACAATTATGGACTGGGCACAAAATACTTCACAAGTACCTATAAACATTCAAAATGCCACTTACCTATCACTACAATATGGAGGCTATGACGATACTAGCAAACTAACACTTACTTCTCATGGTGGTATTTCTTCACCTAATACAATTTCTTCTAATTCACTTTGCAAAACAGAAGCTATTTTTACCAAATTATCTGGCAAATTAGATGCTTCCACTTTGCAAGGAAGATGCTATTTATATACTCATTGGGGTGATTTAGCTTATGGTATTTGCAAATATTCTGAACTTTTTTATTATCATGGTTATCATCCCTCTTCTAATACTAGTTGGATTACTAGCCAAAGTGGCAACCAAACCATGTATTTCAAAGAATGGTTTACACAATTTGGTGGTACTGGCATTAATGTGGCAAATGCAACTTGTCTTAATGCAAATAAACCAATCCCTTCTACTATTGCCAAACAATATCTCTATGGTATTTCTGGCATTCAATTCAGGCTAAAAAATTGTCCTGACTTATCCATTGTTTACCAAGCATATATAAAAGACATTGGATGGATTCCTTGTTCTTATGATGGACAAGAAAATGTCTATCGTCATGATAAACCTTTTTCTTCTTTTCGCATGAATATTGTTCCAAAGTCTGAATTAGAACGTTTCATTGCTTTTTGGAATAAGCATCCCTAATCTTCTATTTTTTGTTTACACCAATAATTCCACCTAAAATTCCAAATATCATTCCAATTACAATCATAATAATACTTCCGTATTTCTAATCCAAAGTTCCAATTTAAGATACTAGAAATTAAATAAATAGTAAAAATATAAATACCTCCAATAAAAGCTCCATTTATTAGCCCATTCTTTTTTATCTTAATATTTCCAATTGAACTTCCGAATTAAAATACTAACAGCTGTTACTACAATAATTACTGGATTGATAATTGCTTCACTAATTTGAGTGTAGGTAAGCAAACTTGCAAAAATAATTAACAATAAAAAAGTAGTAAGTAGTGCTATTCCTACTCCTTTAGCAATATTCATAATGGTGTTTTCCATTTTGTACACTCCTTTTTCCTTTTTGTTTAATTTATATGTAAAGAAAAAGAAAATAGAACTTTCTTTTTAAAATGAACTCTGTATTACGTTTGTCAGAGTTCATTTCTTTTTCTCATAAAGTTAATTTTTTGCCTTTTGGATTCCATGTTTGCAAAGTTAATTTTACTTTTTGACTAGTTTACTTGACATTATTTTAAAAATATGTTATCCTAAAATTAGATAAAATATTTTAACTAGTAAGGAGGAATCTATTATGAATAAAGAAGAAATTTTATTCAAAGCACAAAAAGAATGTGATGAAATGGAACAAGCTGTTTTAACAAAAGCTTTAGGAATTAGTACCATTATGACACCAATTTTATGCCTTGTTTTTATCTTACTTAGAATCTTATCAGCAAATTACATCATTAGTGATTTGATTGTAATTACTCTTGCTCAATTAAGTATTGCAGAATTTTACCAGTATTTTAAAATAAAGAAAATACTACTTCTTGTCTTAGGCATTTGCACCTTGTTATTAACTTTAATCTTTACCTATATTTTTATTTTTGAGGTGAGATTATGAAAGAAAATTTAGTTCTAAAAAATAAATTAAAATTAGCAAGAGTAGAAAAAAACCTTTCACAAGATGAATTAGCAAAATTAGTTGGTGTATCAAGGCAAACCATTAGTTCTATTGAGACAGGGCAATTTTGTCCTACTGCGAAACTAGCATTACTTTTATGTATTGCTTTAGACAAAACATTTGAAGATATATTTTATTTTTAAGGAGATGGTTATTATGAAAAAATTTTTAAATATACGAAACCTATTAATTTTTATCATTCTCATCATTGCTATAATCTACATTTTATTAGGAAGATCAAATGATGTCAGAAATTCTAAGTCTTATCATATTTTTTATGAATTTCTACTTCATCCTAACATTCCTAAAATTAGTATGCAATTAGAACACAAAGATGAACAAAATGAAATTTCTCTTCTTTATGGAACAGATAACGAAGTAGGAAAAGAATTCCTTTTTATGGATATCAATTATCATTCTCCTGCCTTAGAACATTCAAACACTTTCCATATCACTACAAAAGATGGCATAAAATCTGGTGTTATCAATCATACACAAAAAAATTATGCGATATTTGATGAAAATATTGGTAGTTATTCCTATGATACTTGGATTAATCATTTTATCTCATTAATTACTTCTAGCAAATATTATACTAAAGGTTATGAGATTATAGATGGTTCTCTAACTTATTATGAATATTTTAAAGATATCAACTCAAAATTTTATTTTGATAATGATGGAAATTTAATTTATTTAACTTGTGAAGAAATTAATAATAGTTTCAATGATGATTTAAAAAATGCTATTTATAAAGTCACTTTTTCTTATGACAGTGTTGATGATTCTCTTTTTAACATTCCAGAAGGGTATCATGAATTAAAAGAGATGAAAGAATAAGAAAAATTCTTGACTTTCCTATATGAATCATAACCACCCGTAAAACGGGTGGTTTGCTCTTAGCCTAGAAGGCTTTTGTT
>CAMXLV010000025.1 GCA_947244675.1 uncultured Clostridium sp.
AAGGATTTTATTGTTTACTTTTCAATGTACTTTTTTTGTCTCGCTTTATGAGACGATTTTTATTATACGCTAGTTTTTTTTGTTTGTCAACACTTTTTTTAAATTTTTTTTCTTTTTTTGTTAGTAATTTTTTCCAAGCTCAAAAAAAGCAAAAGTTAATCTAATGAATTTAGCTTAAAATCAACCTTTATTCATCATCTTACTTTTTGCTTTTTTTCTCTATCTTTCTAAAATAGTTAATAAAATATTTATTACTAAACCTGTTTCTTCATCATATTCTACTTTCGTATTAAATTTTCTATTTTTATTTTCTTCTATAAAAGAAGTTAAAGTATTTGCTACTTCTTCGTTATTCTTAAATCGATCTAATTTTAGCTTCACTTCTGTATTAGACACAACTTCAATCTCTATAAAGTTTTCTCGAATTGCATCAATTAGTCTTAGCATTGCATTACTATCTAAATTCTCTCCTTGTAAAATTTCAAATTTAGAATTAAATCGATTTTTTTCTGTTTCTGTAATGCCAATTGCTTGAAAATTTTGTTCCTCTTCTATTATTCCCAACGTTTTTAATACTTTCCATATATCTTCCATTTTTATTTTAGAAGTAGTTATTTCATTTATTTCTTCTAATAATTTTGTACTTACTTGTTCTAATATTAATGTTAATGATTCATCTTCTAGTTCATTTAAGTTAATTGCATTCTCTAAATTGGTTATTTCTTCAAAGTTTTCTACTCTATTCATTTCTTGTTCTATCAATGCTTCTATACGATTATCATTATCTTCATATCGTGCCACTATATTTTTAGTAACATTATGATCTGTTAGTGCTTCTTCTATTGCTAAACTATATTGTACTATTTTTTCCTTTTGCTTATTTTTTATTTGAATCGTTGTACTTCCATCTTCTTTTTGGTAAATAAAAGTTTTTTCTTCTTCTTTTCCAATGGTTGCATCTTGATAAGATAATTGTACATAATCAGATTTTCCATAAGATAACAAATCCATTGTAATTTCATAACCTTCATTTTGTATAAGTGTTCTAACTGTTACTTGATTACTTTCATATACAGTAATTTTAGCTTCTTCATTTCCTATATTATTCTTTGTAATTTTTGTTATTTGTTTTTCTACTTCTTCTATAAACTGCGTTCTTAAAGTTTTTTCCTCTTCTTTTTTTAGACTTCCTAATAAAGTTTCTATTTCATCCATTTTGCTTAAAATATGTTCGTCTTCTTTTACTTGCTCTAATATTTTAATATATATGTTATTCAATTGTTCTTTGGTTACTGTTAAAGTATAAGCATTCGCTTTTATTGTCTTGTCTCCTATTTGAATTGTTTGATTTGGATGTTTTGAAAAATTCTCTGCTACTAAATCTTCTTTTAAAATAGCTAAATAGCTTGTTTGAATATCTAATGTTATTAAATTTTTAAAATCAAGTTCCCATTCTATCTTATCAGGAATATTTTCTAGTTGTTCTTCTGTATACCCAGCACGTTTTAATAATTCTTTAATCCCCTCATTTTCCGTTAATAAATATTGTTGAAATAAATTAGGAAATCGAACTCCACACATGGTTCCATTTTGTATATATTGAAACTCTGACACTTTTTCATCCTGATTCAAAAGCTGTACCTCTTGATAATGATAGTCATTACCTTTATCGATCTGACCATTCATTTGTATTTTTAATTGGTTAATTATATTTTCTGAACTTTCTGCTGTAGTTCCTATATTTTCTGTGTCACTTACTCTTATTTGTGTACTAGTTATGTATTTATTTTGTGCTATCAATTCATCATACTCACTGTTTTGTCCCATTTTTTGAGAAAATGTCTTAATGTTTTCTATCCCTTGTCCTATATACTTGGTAAATAATGTTTCACTTGATTTGAAACTATCTGTCATTATATAAAGTAAAGAAAATATTATTCCAATAATTATTAAAATAGCTATTATTACTAAAATTATGATGGTTCTTCTCTTTTTTCTTGGCATCATAAATTTTTCCCCCTTATTTCATTCTTTGTTTTACTGCCTCATACGCAATAATTCCTGTAGAAACAGCAGCATTTAAGGATGTAACTTTCCCTTTCATTGGAATTTTTACTAAAAAATCGCAATTTTTCCTTACTTTTTCACTCATCCCTGAGCCTTCGTTTCCAATTACAATACCTAGTGGTCCTGTTAAGTCTTGATTGTAATAATATTTTTCTGTGTTTATATCTGTTCCACATATCCACAATCCTTCTTCTTTTAGTCTTTGTATTGAGTCTGTTATGTTTGTTACTCTTGCTATCTTCATATGTTCTACTGCTCCTGCTGATGCTTTGTTTACAGTGCTGTTGACTGCTACTGCTCTCCTTTTTGGTATTATTATTCCATGTACTCCTGCTGTTTCTGCCGTTCTTATTATTGAGCCTAAATTATGCGGATCTTCTATTCCATCTAATATTATAATAAATGCGTCTTCATTTTTTTGTTTTGCTTCTTCTAGTATATCTTCTATTTCACAGTATTCGAATGGTGGAACTATTGCTATTACTCCTTGATAGTTCTTGTTTTGTGCCATTTCGTCCATTTTTCTTTTGTCTTTTTCTACTATTATTACATTTTTGTCTTTTGCTTTTGCTATTATTTTGTTTATTGAACCGTGTTTTTCTCCTTTGGTTACAAATATTTTGTTTATGTCTTTGTTACTTTCTAATAGCTCTAAGACGGAGTTTCTTCCTTCTACTTGGTCATCATAGTTTTTTTGTTCTTTGTTTTCGTAGTTTTGTTTTTGATTTTTTTTTGGCTCCAAATTATAATTTTTTTTCATTTTTTATCCTTTCATTCGTTATGTATTCTATTTGTGTTATATTTTTTCCAAAATTTTTAATATAAATTTAAAATCTATAAAAGCTAAAGTTTCATCTTTCTTTTTTAATTTCTCTATTAATTCTTTCAATGGCACATATTTCACATCACAAACTTCTTCATCTTGTAACTTGAACTTATCAATTTCTTTATTTGTTTTTATTAAAAAAATATATGAAAAAGCTTTGTGAAACCTATTTGTATCTTCATAATATTCATCTGTATGTTCAATTCCTAAAAATATTAAGTCTTTTTCACTTAAATCTAAATCAATTTCTTCCTTTACTTCTCGTAAAATTGAAGTTTCTGGAGTTTCTCCACTAGAAATATGTCCAAAACATATTTCCCATAAATTTGGCTTGTCTTTTTTATTTGGTGATCTTTTTTGCAATAACACTTCATTATTTGTATTCATTATAATTCCAATAACTTCTCTATACCATAAACCTTTATTATGAAATTCATCTTTTTCATATATTTTTCCTGTACGTTCATTTTTTTCATTTACTTCGTCTAAATATTCCAATATATTTCCCCCTATTATGTGTCTAAGTTTCTTTTAGGACTTTTTATTCATCATCTAATTTAAGTACAGACAAAAATGCTTCTTGTGGTATCTCAACATTCCCAATTTCACGCATTTTCTTTTTCCCTCGTTTTTGCTTTTCCAATAGTTTTTTCTTTCTGGTAATATCTCCACCATAACATTTGGCTAGGACATCTTTTCGCATAGCTGAGATAGTTTCTCTTGCAATAATTTGACCTCCAATTGCTGCTTGTATTGGTATTTTAAATAGTTTTCTTGGAATTACTGTTTTTAGTTTTTCTACCATTTTTTTGCCTCGATCATAAGCACTATCTTTGTGTACAATAAAACTTAGTGCATCTACTGCTTCACCATTAATATGAATATCTAATTTGACTAAGTTGGATTTTCGGTATTCTTTAAATTCATAATCTAAGGATGCATAACCTTTGGTTTTTGATTTTAGGTTATCAAAAAAGTCGTAAATAATTTCATTTAATGGCATTTCATATACTAAAGTTACTCTATTTTCATCTAAATATTTCATATCAATATAAACACCTCTTCTTCTCTGGCATAGCTCCATAATGTTCCCTACATAGTCTTTTGGTGTTAAAATATTAGCTGTTACAAAAGGTTCTTCTATATATGAAATTTCTTGTGGTTTTGGCAAATCCTCTGGATTATACAGTTCCATTACTTCACCATCCGTTTTATATACTTTATAGATAACAGATGGTGAAGTTGTGATTAGTCCTAAATCAAATTCTCTGTCTAATCGTTCTTCTATGATTTCTAAATGAAGTAAACCTAAAAATCCACATCGAAATCCAAATCCTAATGCTGCTGAACTTTCTGCTTCATATTCTAAGGCTGCATCATTTAATTTTAATTTTTCTAAAGCTTCCTTTAATGCTTCATATTGACTTCCATCAATTGGATATAACCCACAATAAACCATTGGTGTTACTTTTTTGTATCCTTTTAATGGTTCTTGTGCTGGATTATCTTTTAAGGTAATGGTATCTCCTACATGAATGTCTGATAAATTTTTGATACTGGCTGCTATATAACCTACTTCTCCCGCTTTTAATTCATTGGTTGGCATATAGGAACCTGGTATAAAGTTTCCTACTTCTACTACAGTAAAGCTTTTTTTGGTTGCCATTAATGTTATTTCGTCTCCCACTTTTAGGCTACCATCTATTACTCTTACATAAGCTACCGCTCCTTTGTAATTATCATAATAAGAATCAAATATTAAACATTTTAGTTTTTCGTTTTCATCTCCTTTAGGTGCTGGCAATTCCATTACGATTCTTTCTAATACTTCTTCTACATTTAATCCCGATTTTGCTGATATACAAGGAGCATCTTTGGCTGGTATTCCTATGATATCTTCTATTTCTTGTTTGACTTCTTCCACTCTTGCATTTGGTAAATCAATTTTATTCAATACTGGTAATATTTCTAGGTTATTGTCTATGGCTAAATAAACATTTGCTAATGTTTGGGCTTCTACTCCCTGACTGGAATCTACTACTAAAATGGCTCCATCACAAGCAGCTAAACTTCTGGATACTTCGTAATTAAAGTCTACATGTCCTGGTGTGTCTATTAAGTTTAAAGTGTATTCTTGTCCATCTTTTGCTTTATATATCATTCTGACAGCTTGTGATTTGATGGTGATACCTCTTTCTTTTTCAATTTCCATATTATCTAAAACTTGACTTTCCATTTCTCTTTTAGATAATACACCTGTCATTTCAATTAAGCGATCTGCTAAGGTTGATTTTCCATGATCTATGTGAGCAATAATACTAAAATTCCTAATGTTTTCTTGTCGATTGTTCATTTTATTTTAACTCCTTTTTTGGGATTGTTTTTAATTGTTTTGCTATTTTCGCTCTTTTTTTACTTTTGTATTTTACCATAGAAATAAAAAAACTACAATAGCTTAGTTATAGTTTTCTAAGCCATTGTATAAATTATATACTTTTTGGTACCCCAGTTTTTGAAGTGTTTTTTGAGCTTTTTGACTTCTATGCCCTGTACTGCAATATACAATTATTACTTGCCAGGTATTTGGTAAAATTTTAGATGCTTTTTCTTTTATTTCATATTCTGGTAATAAGATTGCATTTTCTATGTGACCTTCTTCATATTCCTGTGGACTTCTAACATCTACTAAAATAGCTCCTTTTTCTACCATTTTTTCTAATTGTAATTTGTTAATTTCTGTTTCACGATAACATCGATTTCCACTCAATAAATATTTAATTTTGTGTAACATATTATTTCCCTTCTTTTCATTCATTTGCTTTATTTATTATATGCTTTTTCAATATTTTTCGTGATTTTATTTGTATCTTAGTATTACTAATTATTATCATCTACTAAAGACGATAAATATTTTTCGTTAAACACAGTAGTTGGAATACATACAACTGGGCGAATATAATCATCAAAAAAATCTACCGCACGATAAGCAAAACTTCCCCAATCCCCATACATATTTAGTCCATAATTCTTATATTGGTATCCACTTCCATCTGGAGAAGCAATCCATACACACGATTCACCATCTTTGTTATAAATTCCATGATTTTCTTCTTTTTTAAAAAACTCTCTTGGTTGTGTACTGTGACTATATCCTCCTTCACCCATACCTAGTTTTACTGTATTCGTTCCATTAGAACGTTTATTATAAGAAGCCACAAATAATTCCACTGTAGGACTTCCGAATAGCAAATACAGCGTCACTATTTTTATAATTTTTCCACATTCCTGTATCTGATGTATCTGTTAGCCAAGCGATTGTTCTTATTCTTCCATCTTCATTATCTTTAACAAATAAAGAACTTATAATGCTATTTAATTTTTTACCAACAATATCTACATCTGCTCCTGTTTGATATTTCAATTCTCCTTTTTCATTTTTCATTGTGTTATAATAGGTTGATGGTCTATATTTTCCTATACATTCATCTGTTATAATATAAGTATAATTTGTATCTTGATAAAATAATCTCCATACATTTGTACTCATTTCTGGCGTTTGAACAGTATATTTTCCTACTTTCCAACCATATTTGTCATTGTTTTTTGCTTCTTCACCAATTTCTAAAGTATTTGGATCAAAAGGTTTTGGTTTTTCTTTTCCAAATTCTCCATTCCATATATCGGCTATTTTAATTTTGTGTCCACCATATTCTTCTTTTGCTACTAATTCTAAATTGTCAATATTATCTGGCAAACTTTCTGGTACGTCTTGAAAATATTGTTCTAATATTATTTTTAATTGCGTTTTACTGATGTTTTTACCTTTTTCTTCAATTTGTTTTGCTAATATATCTGTTTGTACGCTTTCTTTTATCTCCGCTATTTGTGTTTTCTCTTGTGCTTGTATTGTCTTTGTTAGAATTCCATTATTGCTTGTTAATGTGGTAATTGATATTCCTGCTAAAATTAATAATACAATAATGGTGATTACCAGTGTTATTAAAGTTATTCCATCGTTTTGTTCTTTTTCCTGTTTTGGATTTATAATATTTTTCATTTTTTCTCCTTTGTTTCTTTCTTTTTCTTGTTCTGTATTTTTATAATCGTATTATAATTTCTATTAAGGACAGCATAACAGTTGTCAAGATTATTGTCAACTAGTTTATACCATTGCTAAAATTATGTTTTCTTTTCAATTTTATGTTTCCTATTTTTTCTTTTTTCGACTTTTCCACTTTTTATTCTTGTTTGTGGAAACTGTGGATAACTTTGTGAATAACTTAATTTACTCATCTTTTTTTCACAAGTTGTTCACAATCCCTTTTAGTTGCTATAATAATTTTACCTTTTTTTTGTATTGGTTACTCTTTATGTGTACTCTATTTTACTTTTTTATAAAAAAATAAAATTCGACAAACTCTTTATTTATTTGAATTTGTCGAATTTTATTCTTTTTTCATGTTACATAATCATTTCTATTTTATTATCTTTTTCCTAAAAAATACCATAAAATCCCTATCACTTCTAATGTTGTAATAAATGGAAAACCAATCACGAAATTTAATTTTTGTGTCTTGTGTCTAAAAGTATACATTCCTGCTATTGTTCCTATTCCTCCTCCTAAAGCAGTTATGATAAATAATGTTTTTTCTGGAATTCGCCAAGAACCTTTCTTCGCCTTTCTTTTGTCTATCCACATAATAAAAAAACCTAAAAGATTAATGATAAATAAATAAATTATTATATTCTTAGTAGAAAATAATTCTTCTAAATGAATGGTAGTTTGTTGAATTGGCATTCTCTTTCCTTCTTTCTTTTTCGTACTTATGCAAATAAACTCATTTGATTGCTTTGACTCATACCGTTCTAAACATCCAAATTTTTTTAATAAATCTGTTACAGAAGTTCCTACTTTAGAACGAATTTTAAGATCATCAATAGACATGAATTTCCCATCTTTTTTAGCATTTTCTATTCCTTGAGCAGCTACAGTTCCTAATCCTGGTATGCTATTTAATGGAGGTCGAATACCCTCTTCTTGTACTAAAAATTTAGTAGCATCTGACTTATATAAATCCATTGGTAAAAAGTTAAATCCTCTTTCATACATTTCTAGTACTAGTTCTAAGATAGCATACATATTTTTGTCTTTAACTGTTGCATTGTTTCCAGCTAAATCAATTTCTTTCATTTTGTTTTTTACTTTTTCTTTTCCATATATCATACACTCACTATCAAATTCATCTGCCCTAATGGAAAAATAAGATGCATAATAAGCTAAAGGCTGATGAACTTTAAACCATGCAATTCGGAAAGCATTTGTTACATAAGCTGCTGCATGGGCTTTTGGGAACATATATTTTATTTTTTCACAAGATTTTATATACCAATCTGGTACATTGTGTTCTTTCATTAAACTAACATATTCTGCCCATTTTTCTGGATCTTTTAAAGCTTTTCCTTTACGGACTGTTTCCATTATTTTAAAGGCTGGATTTGGTGGCAAACCTTGTTTGATTAAATAAATCATAATGTCATCACGACAACAAATAGCATCTTGCAAAGTTACAGTTCCTGCTTCAATTAGGCTTTGAGCATTTCCTAACCATACGTCAGTTCCATGTGATAATCCAGATATTCTAATTAATTCATCAAAAGTAGTTGGTCTTGTATCAACTAACATTCCTCTTACAAATTTGGTTCCAAATTCTGGTACACCAAAACTTCCTACCTCAGAATGAATTTGCTCTGGAGTTACACCAAGTGCCTTAGTAGAACTAAAAATAGACATGGTTTCTTTATCATCTAATGGTACTTTAGTTGGATCAATGCCAGTAATATCTTGTAACATTCTTATCATAGTTGGATCATCGTGTCCTAGTATATCTAATTTTAATAGGTTTTGATCAATAGAATGGTAATCAAAATGAGTTGTTACAATATCAGAATTTGGATCATCTGCTGGATGTTGTACTGGACAAAATTCATAGATTTCTCTTCCTTTTGGTACAACAATAATTCCTCCTGGATGCTGCCCAGTTGTTCTTTTGATTCCTGTACATCCGACTTGCTAATCTTTGTGTTTCAGCTCGATTGATTGGAATGCTTCTTTCTTCAAAATATTTTTTCACATATCCAAAAGCTGTTTTGTCAGCAATGGTTCCAATGGTTCCTGCTTTAAATGTTGTTCCTTTTCCAAAGATAACCTCAGTATAACGATGTGCTTTTGCTTGATATTCACCAGAAAAGTTTAAATCAATATCTGGTTCTTTGTCTCCATTAAAGCCTAAAAAAGTTTCAAATGGTATGTCCATTCCATCTTTGTCCAATTGATGCCCACATTTTGGACATTCTTTATCTGGTAAATCAAATCCATTTTTAAAACCATAATCTGTAAAGTCTGAATATTTACAATTCGAACATCGATAATGGGCTGGCAAAGAATTTACTTCTGTAATTCCTGTCATATTAGCAGCAAAAGAAGAACCTACTGATCCCCTTGAACCTACTATATAACCATCTTCATTGGATTTCCATACCAATTTTTGAGCAATAATATACATAACCGAAAATCCGTTTTTTATAATAGAATCTAATTCTTTATCTAATCTTTCTTGTACAATTTCTGGAAGTGGATCTCCATATAATTGGTGAGCTTTTTCGTAAGCAATATCTTTAATTGTTTGCTCACATCCTGGTATATGTGGCGGACACTTTTCTGGAGAAATAGGACTAATTTGATCACACATATCAGCTATTAGATTCGTATTAGTTACTACTACCTCATAGGCTTTCTCTTTTCCTAAATAATTAAATTCTTCTAGCATTTCTTCGGTAGTTCTAAGATATAATGGTGCTTGATTATCTGCATCATCATATCCTTGTCCAGCTTCTAAAATACGTCTATAGACTTCATCTTGTGGATCCATAAAATGAACATCACAAGTTGCTACTACTGGTTTGTTTAGTTTTTCTCCTAATTCTACAATTTTTCGGTTAATGTCTCTTAAGACTTCTTCATCTTTTACGATTTCTTTTCTAATTAAAAATTGGTTGTTTCCAATTGGTTGAATTTCTAAGTAATCATAGTCATTTGCTATGCTCTCAATTTCTTCCTCTGTTTTTCCGAAGCTCTATAGCTTGATATAATTCTCCTGCTTCACAGGCACTTCCGAAGTAATAATCCTTCTGAATATTTTTGGTATAGGCTCTTTAAAATTCTTGGTTTTCGATAAAAATAGTGCAAATGTGAAAGGGATACTAATTTATATAAGTTACGCAAACCAATATAATTTTTGGCTAATATGATAGCATGATAGGTTTTTAGTTTTTTATATTCTTCTTTTTTAGCTTCTTCTGTACAACTAACGCTATCTATTTCTTCTATTTTTTTAGCTCCTCGCTTTTTTAACATGGCAAGCATGATGTTAAAAACTTTAACAGTTGTATCTACATCATCTAAAGCACGATGGGCTACTTCTACTTTAATTCCTAAATTTTCTGCAATTTTTCCTAGTTTGTACTTTTTGTAATCTGGAAATAAATCTTTGGCTAAACTTAAGGTATCTAAATAGGTATAATCAAATTCATAACCAAGATTTTTAGCATTTTGTTTTAAAAATCCCATATCAAATGGAGCATTATGGGCAACTAAAACACTATCCTTTATAAATGCTAGTATTTCTGGAAATACTTGTTCTATGGTTTTGGCATCTTTTACCATGTCGTCAGTTATGTTGGTAACCTCGGTTACTCTTTGTGGAATATGCTTTTCTGGATTCACAAAACAACTAAATTGATCGATTACTTCTCCTTGTTTTATTTTCATGATTCCTACTTCTGTAATTTTTTCGGTAGTAGCTGAGAATCCTGTCGTTTCTAAGTCTAATACACAATAAGTTGTGTCTATATCTTGCCCTTTGCTATTGGTTACGATTTGGTTTTTATCTGGTGCTAGGTATGCTTCTACACCATATAGAATTTTCATTTCTGGATTGTCATATCCTAACATTTTGTGGGCTTCTGGAAAGGCTTGTACAACACCATGATCTGTTATAGCAATAGACTTCATTCCCCATTTCATCGCTCTTTTGATTAAGTCTTTGGCTGATGTCATAGCATCCATTTGACTCATTTGTGTATGCATATGTAATTCTACTCTTTTTCTTTGACTATTGTCTTGTCTTTCTTGTTTTTTTAGTCCACTATCTTTTTCTATTATGGTATTTGTCATTACTGTTAACTCATTAGAAAAGGTATCCATCTGCGTGGTTCCTGCTACCATGATTCCTTTTGCTTTTTGAATTCTTTTCATGGTTTTTTTAGCTTTTTCTTTGTCTAAAAAGGCTTTACAAGTAATGGTACTTGTTCCATCATATAAATCAAAACTAAATAGTGTTTTTCCTGATTTTAAGGTTCTATCTTCTGTATAAATGACTTCTCCTTGTAAGGCTATTTTCCCATCATCTACACCTAGATCTTCTACTTTTACAAGTGGTTCTGCTATGTTTGGTGTGTTTCCTAAAATGAGTGGCGTGTCTTCTTGTTCTTCCTCACTTGGTAATTCTGGTAAGTTTGGATTGTTGGATTCTTGAATGGTATTTACCATAACAGTAACATCTCCTGCATAATTGTCTAACTGAGATTTTCCTGTAACTTTTATAGTTTTTGCTTGTTTTATTTTTTCTTCAATTGCTTGTCCTTCTAAATAGTCTTTCCCAAATGATTTACAAGTGATGATTCCACTGCCATCATATAAATCAAATATAATCATTCCTTTTCCAGATTTGGTTTCTCTAATGCTACTTGTAACTATTCTTCCTTCTAAGGTTACTCTTCCATCATTTGCTGTTATGTCTTTTATTTTTATGTATTTTTCTTTGGCTCTTGATGGTTTTCCTAATATGTATTCTTTCTCTTCTAAGGTTTCTATCTCTTCTGGTGGAATATATCCTTCTATATCAACTGGTGGTGCATAATCTACGTCTTGATATTCTACCATTGCTATTTCATCATTTTCTTGTTCTTGTTTATGTTTTTGATTTTCTTCTTCAATATGGGCTATAATTTTAGCTTCCTGGTTTTTAATGTTGTCATGAAGTTCTTTTATTTCTTTAACAGATAATTTTTCTGTGATTTCTATGTTATATTCTATTCCAAATAGATTTTTGATGGTTTTTTGTAATTCTTTGTCTGTCTTTTTTGCTTTTAAAAATTCTGCTCCTTTGATATGCATTTGTATGGATATGGTATTTTGTTGTACTTCTACATCACTCTTTAGAAGTAACATAGGTTTAGCTAATGGATATTTGTGTGACATATAGGCTATGATATTTTTCCATTCTTCTACAATTGGTTTTTTTTCTACTTTTTCATGATATTGAATTTCTATATCTATATACTCAAATTTGAATCTTTCTTTTAAAAAGTTTTCAAAATACCATGTTTCTTTAATTTCTATGTATTCATCTAAATAGAGAATAACTTGCAATGTGTTTGTTTTTTTTATGATGTTTAGACTTTTTATTTCTGCGTATTTTATGTTGGCATTGGTTTTGTAATCACTAAATACTTCTCCTACTTTTTTTGCTTTTTCTGACATCCTTTTCTCTCATTCCTTCCTGCGTATGATTGTATCATATTTTAAAGTAGGATAAAAGCGAACATCGCAATTTTTTTTATTGTTTTGTAACACATTTTTTCAAACCACATATGATATATCATACAAAGGAAAACGAACGAAAGAAAAATAGATGATTAAAACATATTCTTTATGGAAGGAGGTCTAGACTATGCCAGAAAATAGAGGATGCGGCGGATTCGGATTTGGTGATGATTGTTGCTGGATTATAATCCTAATTTTATTGATCTGTTGTTGTTGCGGTGGTAACAGAGGCGGATGTTGCTAATTTTAAGAAATAGCTAAAAAGCATAGACTCTTTTTTAAGAGTCTACGCTTTTTTATTATATTGGAAAACCACATTTATCTCTTATTCTTTGGATTTCTTTGTTAATTTCCTCTATGTTTAGTGTTTTTTCTACTGTTTCATCAAAAACTTCATATTTTTGTTTTAAGTTTATAATTCTCTTTACACTCCTATTGATTCTAGCTTCTTTTATTTTTCCTTCTTTTACTAGATTATTTATTTTTTCTATCACTCTTTTTTCTTCTTCAGAATTAAAACGAAATACAATGATATCATTTCCTGCTTCAAAAGCCTTTCTAATGGCAAGATCAGCTCCATAAATAAATTTAATAGCTCTCATTTTTAAGTCATCTGTTATGATTAGTCCTTTGTATCTACATTTTTTTCTTATATATTTTACAATAAAGTTTTTAGACAAGGATGCTGGATAAATTCCTGTTATGTTTTTAATGAGCAAATGTCCTACTAATATAGCATCTGCTCCCTCTTTTATTGCTTTTTGAAAAGGATATAAATCTTGCTCTTCTATGTCTTTGATCTCTTTTTTTATGACTGGCAAAAAATAATGAGAATCTTTTTTCGTTGCTCCATGACCAGGAAAATGTTTAATTACTGGTAATATTTTTTGCCCGTTTTAGTTCTTTCATAAAGGGAATTCCATAAGTTACAACTTCTTCTTTTGTGCTTCCAAAGCATCGATCTCCTATTGCATGATTATCTTGAAAATTTTTAATGTCTAAGACAGGAGCAAAATTTATATGATAACCTGATTGTCTTAGTATTTTTCCAATTATTTGGGCAGTTTTTCTTACTTCTTCTATTCCACCTTTTTTGGCTACTTGATTGGCAGGTGGTAAATTTAAAATTTCTGTTGGCATTCGGTTTACTCTACCACCTTCTTGATCTATTGCAATCCATAATGGTATTTTATTAATTTTGTTCAACTCTTTTAATTGTTTGATTAATTCAACCATTTCTTGATAGTTATGAAAGTTTTTTCGATATAATATGATACCTCCTATTTTGTATTTGGTTATCATTGTTTTAATTCTTTGTGTAATATAATTGGTATCCATTCCAATTATCATCATTTGACCTATTTTTTCTTGAATTGATAGTTCTTTTATTTCCATCATTATCCTCTTATTTTTATTTGAATCTTTTTCCCTTATGCTTGTCTTTTTTTCTGGTTTCTTTATTTTTTATTTCATATTCTTCTTCATAGTTTGAATAATTATCTAAAAACTTTTCTTTTGCTTTTTCTTTTGACATTTGTTCTATTTCATATTCTTCATTTTCTTCTTCATAATAACGATTTCTTCTTTTTCTTGTAGGCTCCCATTCTTCTACTTCTTGTATTTTTTCTTTTCTTAATGCTTTTGGGATTTCTTCTTCCTCTTCTTCCTCTTCTTGATTTTTTAGGTTATAAAAACCAACACCAGAAAATTCTCTTTCGATTTTTTTATTACTTTTTATTTTTATTATGATTCCTACTACAATTGCTATTACTATGATGCCTGCTATTACTATTCCTACTATTGTTTTGTTGTCTTCTTTATTTTCTTCTACTGCTAAACTTTTGTCTAATGTTATTTGATAAGTTGCTATGTTACTTCCATTTGCTTCTGAGACTAATAATGTAATTGTATTTTCTCCTTCTTGCAAATTTTCATTTCCAATTATTTCTACTAAGTAAGACTCATCTGTTGGTGTTGCTTGCATATTTAGTTTGTTTTCTTCTCCCATGTATTTTGCTGTATATTCATATATGTCTGTTTGAAAGAATGGTGATAATGTAATATTTTCAATTTTTAATTGAGCTAGTCCTTTTGCTTCTTCTTGTTTATCTTCTCCTTCTTGTCTAATTTCACGAATTATGTTGATAGTATAAATTTTAGTTGTACCATTTTCTGCTGTTACTACTACTTGTACTTTGTTTTCTCCTTTTTCTAATGTCTTTTTTCCTGTTCCTGTTATCGTAGCTTTACTGTCTTGTGCTGTTGCATAAATTTCTACACTTTCTGTTTCTTCTGGTACAGCTACTTCATATGAAGTAGTACCATAGCGAAATCCTGTAAAGTCATGTGGTTTGATTCCTAAATTGCTTAAATTGGCATTACTTGATTTTTCTTCTTCTTTATTTTCTGTTTCTTTTCCGTTGCACTTGTCCGATTTTCTTGTGCTTCTGTCTGATTGCTATTCGTTGTATTAGAAGAATTCTCACTTTCTTCCTTTATTTGATTGCTTGTGGTTCCTTCCTTTATTTCATTTGTTGCTTTACTTTCATTTATAAAATTTCCCCAAAAAATTCCCATACATAGCATCGTTACTACTATTATTTTTTGCACTTTTCTATTCATACTTTTCATTTTTTCCTCCTAGGTTTCTTTTGCTATTTATTGTATCATTAGCTTATTTTTTCGTCAACTAAATTTCAAAATTTTTGAGAGAATGGTAGGGAGAAGTTGTACCTGTCCCAAATTCTCCCCCTCTTCCTCTGGTATTTTTTTTTTGTTTGTGCTATACTAAATTTACAAAAGATAAAGGAGTTTAATATGATAGAATTACTTTCACCAGTTGGTGATTTTGAATGTTTAAAAGCCGCTGTTCAAAATGGTGCTGATAGTGTCTATTTTGGATCTGATACTTTTAGTGCTAGGGCTTTTGCCCATAATTTTGATTTAGAAGAGTTAAAAAAAGCCATTTTTTATGCCAAAATTCGTGGTGTTAAAACAAATTTGACTTTGAATACTTTAATTAAAGATGAAGAATTTGAAAAAGCCCTATTTTTAGCAAAAACTGCTTATTTAGCTGGAATTGATGCTATTATTGTACAAGATTTGGGCTTAGCTACTAAATTAATGAAAGAATTTCCTGATTTGCCAATTCATGGTAGTACGCAAATGACCGTTCACAATCTAAATGGTGCTTTAGAACTACAAGAACTTGGCTTTAAAAGAGTAGTTTTGGCACGTGAGCTTTCTATGGACGAAATTGATTATATTTGTAAAAATACAAATATTGAAATTGAATGTTTCGCTCATGGTGCTTTATGTATTTCTTATTCTGGACAATGTCTATTCTCCAGTATGCTTCGGTGGTCGTTCTGGTAATCGTGGCAAATGTGCTGGACCTTGTAGACTTGCTTTCCACTTGTTAGAAGATGACAAAAAAATTAATGCTGGACATTTATTAAGTACACGTGATTTATGTAGTTTAGATTACATTCCTTCTTTTATAGAAGCTGGTGTTTCTTGCTTAAAAATTGAAGGAAGAATGAAATCACCTGAATATGTAGCTCTTGTAACTAAAATTTATACAAAATATATTAATTTAGCTCTCTCTAATGAACCTTATGTTGTCGATAAAAAGGATCGAAAAGCCTTGATGCAAGTATTTAATCGTGGTATGTCCTCTTCTGGGCATTTAAGTAATGAGCCAAATAAAAATCTAGTTTTTAAAGATACTCCTCGGAAATATGGGATTATTTTTAGGAACGGTTCAAGATTATCATCAAAATAAAGGTTTAATTACCGTAAAATTAAAAGAACCAATTTGTATTGGGGACACCATTTCCTTAGAAAATGAGAATGGCACTTATACTGTCTCAGAATTAATGGAAAATCATAAAAATATCACTTCCACAAAGCCAGGACAGATTGTTACTATTGGTAGGATGAAAGGTAATATTTCTTTGCAAGACAAAATTTATAAAATGTCTTCAAAAGAATTGTCAACTTTAGTTAAAGAAAGTTATAAAAAGGAATTTCGTCAAATCCCTTTAAATTGTACTATAACAGTAAGAAAAGACCAGCCTATTTCTATT
This sequence comes from uncultured Clostridium sp., assembly GCA_947244675.1. Next base: position 16,646 of record CAMXLV010000025.1, read on the forward strand.
GAAATTACCCCAACTAATACTTCGCCTAGCTTATATAAACAGCTAAAAGTTCATTATACATTAGATATTTTACCAGTAGATGCTAAAAATAAACCTTTGGAAAAGCAAACCATTATTCATCAAATTTCAAAAACAGCTTCTACCCCTTATCAATTTAAAAACATAAGAGTTTTATTAGATGAAAATGTTTTTATTCCTAATTTAAGTATTTTGAATGAACTTCGCCGCAAAGCTTTAGAGCAAGTAGAATCTTATGCTATTACCCATTGTGTTCGTAATAATTTTGCTTCTACTACTACACCAGATTCTTCTTATACTATAAAAGACCATATTTTATCAGATATGCGAAATTATATGAAAAGCGATATTGATTTAAGCAAAGTTCAACCACCTAAAATTTCTGTTTTGCTAAATTACTTAAATCTTGATTTTGATTATTCAAAATTAAGTCCTATGATTGATAATATCTATATCCCTCTAAGGTTTTTTACTAGTAAAAAATATGAACCTATTTTAAAAATTTTAAGTAAAAATTTTGATACTTACATTTATATGCCAACTATTGTAAAGGGAAATTATAAAAATCTATTTTATGCTAATGCAGAAAACTCGGTAAAAAATTATGAAATAAAAGGTTTCGTGATTTCAAATATTTGTAATATTAGACTTTTAAATGAATTATTTTGTAATTTAAAACAGTATTTTAAAATTATTACCAATTATACTTTTAATGTTTTCAATTTACAAAGTATCCTTGCTTTAAAAAATTTAGGAATTAGTTGTTTTACACTTTCTCCAGAATTAGATAAAAAAACGATTCAATTTTTATGTGATTATAATTATCTACAAAAAGAAATGATTGTTTACGGTAGAACCCCACTTATTACTATGAATTATTGTCTTCTTGGCGAAACAGATAAATGTTATCCAGAGTGCAAAGCACGTTGCCAAAATGATCATATTTATTGTTTGGAAGATCGATTACATATGAAATTTCCTATTATGCCAGATAATATTCAAACTGTGACAACACTTTTTAATAGCAAAATAACTTCCCTTTCTTTAAAAGATTTTGCTGTTAATTTTGCCAGAATAGATATCTTAGATGAAACAATTTCACAAATTAATTCTATTGTTGAAATCGTTAAAGCACAAAAACGTT
>CAMXLV010000026.1 GCA_947244675.1 uncultured Clostridium sp.
TTATTTAGTTTTTAAGAATTTTTTCACCTTTCAAAAAAACTGTCGGGTAATAAGATTTTATGTCTATTTGTTGTTACAACTATACACTATTTTTTAATCATTGTCAATATTTTTCTATACAAAAACAAACGTAGTATGTTTAAAAAATCTTTAATTTTCCTATACAATAAAAAAAGCCATACTACCTAAATAGTACGGTTTTTTTCATTCAATTATTCTAAAAATCCTTTATAATGTCTCATTGCTAATTGAGATTCTAATTGTTGTACTGTTTCTAGTGCAACTCCTACAACAATTAAAATTGATGTTCCACCAAATGCAATATTTAAGTTTGTAAATCTTAGTAGCATTGGTAAAATTGCTATAACAGATAAGAATAACCCTCCAAATATCGTTAATTTTGATATAATAGCTGATAAATAATCTGTTGTTGGTTTTCCTGCTCTAATTCCTGGAATAAATCCACCATTTTTCTTAATATTATTAGATACTTCTGCTGGATTAAATGTTGCATAAGTATAGAAAAAGGTAAATCCTATAATTAATAACAAGTAAACAAGTGCATTAGCAATTGAATAACCAATTCCTACATTAGATGTAGAAGTTGCAATTGAAAAATTATATAATCCTGCTAAAATTCCTGTTTTAGTTGCTATATCTGGTACAAACATTTGAATAATCATAGCTGGAAATGTCATAAAAGATGAAGCAAAAATAACTGGCATAACACCTGCCATAGCAAGCTTTAATGGAATATGTGTACTTTGTGCTCCTACCATTTTTCTTCCTACTACTTTTTTAGAATATTGTACTGGCACTCTTCTCTCTGCTTGTTGTACAAAGACAACACCTGCAACTAATACTAGAGCTCCAATTAAAATACCAATTGCTGTTAATAATCCTGTTGTACTAAATCCAGATTGTGGCATAATCAAACTCCATAATGTTGTTAAACCACTTGGTAATCTTGAAATAATACCAATAAAAATTAATAGCGAAATTCCATTTCCAATTCCTTTGCTGGTAATTTGATCTCCTAACCACATAAGAATAGAAGTTCCTGCTACTAGTCCTGTTATAACTAATGCACCAGTTAAGAAAGCATCATTTACAAATATACCAGAAGATTTATAAGATAAATATAATCCAATTGCTTCTACTAAAGCTAAAACAAGTGTTAAAATTTTAGTATATTTATTAATTTTTTGTCTGCCTTCTTCTCCTCCTTCTTTGGTTAACCTCTCCAAAGATGGTATAATCATTGCTAATAATTGAATAACAATAGAAGCTGTAATATATGGGCTAATTGACATTGCAAAAACAGAAAATCTTGAAAATGCTCCACCGGAAATCATATCAATTAATCCTGCTAGTCCATTTGTTTCTCCCATTGCTTCATTTAGTGCTATACTATTGACTCCTGGAACAGTAATATAACATCCTAATCTAAATATTACAATTAATACTAATGTATATAATAGTCTTTTTCTTACATCTGGTGTTGAAATAGCATTCTTGATTGTTTTAAACAATTAAATCACCTCAGCCTTTCCGCCTAAAGCTTCAATTTCTTCTTTGGCTTTTGCTGTAAATCTTTTTGCTTTTATATTCAATTTCTTTTCTAATTTTCCTGTTGCTAAAATAACAATGCCATCATTAATTTTTCCAATAATTCCTTCTTCTAATAAGGTTTCTGCTGTAACATCTGTTGCTTTTGATTTATTTAACATTTTTAAAGTTACTTCTGTATAAGTTTTAGCATGAATGTTTGTAAATCCTCTCTTTGGCAAACGTCTATATAATGGTGTTTGACCACCTTCAAAACCTCTTCTTACGCCTCCACCACTTCTTGCTTTTTGACCTTTATGACCTCTTCCAGATGTTTTACCATTTCCTGAAGCCATACCACGTCCTACTCTATTTCTTTTTACTTTTTTTACAGCTGGTTTTAATTCATCTAATTTCATTTTGTACTTCGCACCTCCTCTTTCTTAAGACAAGAAACATTTATTTTTATGGATTACCTTTTTAAAATCACTTTGCTAAAAATATGATGTTTCTTTTGTTTTTTCTTTTATTTTTATAAAATATCTTCTACCTTTTTACCTCTTTTTTTAGCTACTTGTTCAACTGTTTGCATTGCTTTTAATCCTTCAATTGTTGCATGTACTACATTTCTTGGATTATTAGTTCCAATAACTTTTGTTCTTATATTTTTATAACCTGCTAATTCCATTACTGGTCTAACGCTTCCTCCTGCTATGATACCAGTACCCACAGCTGCTGGTTTTAACATAACTTTGGCACTTCCAAAAGTTCCTATATATTCATGAGGTACTGTTGTATTAACGATTGGTACTTCAACTAAATTCTTTTTCGCTTCTTGAATTGCTTTTTTGATAGCATCTGGAACTTCTGCTGCTTTACCATTTCCAACACCTACATGACCTTTTTCGTCTCCTACTACTACTACAGCACTAAATCTAAAAGTTCTACCACCTTTAACAACTTTAGCAACCCTATTAATAGCAACCACTTTTTCTTTTAATTCATTCTTTTCTTCCATAGGTTTTTGTTAATCCTCCTTTTCTTCTTTTTTCTATTTCTATCTTAGAATTTTAACCCGCCTTCTCTTGCTGCTTCTGCTAATTCTTTAACAACTCCATGATAAATATAACCACCACGATCAAAAACTACTGTTTCAATTTTTTTATCTAAAGCTTTTTTAGCAATTAAACTTCCTAATTCTTTAGCAGCTTCTTTATTGGCATGTTTTGTTTTTATTTCTTTATCGAATGTAGAAGCTGCTACTAAAGTATTTGCTTTTACATCATCGATAATTTGCACATATAAATTGCTATTACTTCTATATATGCATAATCTTGGTCTTTCTGTCGTTCCAGATATTTTTCTTCTAACACGAATATGTCTTCTTGTTCTTTCCATTTTTCTATCTGTCTTTTTTACCATTATTTTTACTCCTTTCTAAATATGTTGAGTTTTCTTATTTTACTTTATCAAAATTTATTATTTTCCAGTCTTACCTTCTTTACGTCTAATAACCTCATCAGCATATTTAATACCTTTACCTCTATATACTTCTGGTGGTCTTTTAGTTCTAATAACAGCTGCTGTTTGCCCTACTAGTTCTTTATCAATTCCATTTACAATAATCGTATTTGGATTTGGAACATCAAAAGTAATACCTTCTGGTGCTTCAAAAATAACTGGATGTGAATAACCTAAAGTTAAATTTAAGTTATTTCCTTGTTTTGCTACTCTGTATCCAACGCCATTAATTTGTAATTCTTTACTATAAGCTGATGTTACACCAACAATCATATTATTAATTAATGTTCTTGTTAAACCATGTAAACTTCTGTTAGCTGGTTCATTATTATTTCTTGTTACTGTAATTGTGTTTTCTTCCATTTTAACAGAAATATTTCTATGTATTTCTCTTTCTAATGTACCTTTTGGACCTGTTACAGTAATTTTTTGTCCATCAATTTTTACTTGTACTTCTGATGGTACTGTAATTGGTTTATTTCCTATTCTTGACATGTTAGGTTCTCCCTCCTTCTTTTTTATTCATTCTTACCATATATAAGCTAATACTTCTCCACCAACACCTAATTCTCTTGCTTCTTTATCTGTTTTTAATCCTTTTGATGTAGAAATAATCGCAATTCCTAATCCGTTTAATACTTTTGGTAATTCTTCTTTTGATGCATACACTCTTAATCCTGGTTTGCTAATTCTTTTTAAACCATCAATTACTCTTGTTCCTTTTTCATCATATTTTAAAGTAACTCTAATAATTCCTTGTGTATCATCTTTGATTTCTTCAAAAGATTTAATATATCCTTCTCTAAATAAGATTTCTGCAATTCCTCTTTTCATATTAGATGCTGGAATATCTACAGTTTTATGCTTTGAACTATTCGCATTTCTAATTCTTGTTAACATATCTGCTATTGGATCTGTAATGTTCATGAATAACTTACCTCCTTTTCTTCCTTCTTTATTCTTGTAAAGTTTTTTATTTTATTTAATTTTACCAGCTAGCTTTTTTCACTCCTGGAATCTCTCCCTTATGTGCTAATTCTCTAAAACATACACGGCATATTCCATATTTTCTAATGTAACTATGAGGTCTTCCACATAATTTGCAACGATTATATTCTCTCGTACTATATTTTTGAACTCTAGCTTGTTTAATCTTCATTGACTTTTTAGCCATATAATATTACTCCTTTCCCATATCTTCGGAATCTCATTTTGTTAAACTCCCGTAAGTCATCTGTAGTTCGCTTCGCTTCACACAGCTGACTTAAATGGCATACCTAATTGTTGTAACAATTCTTTTGATTCTTCATCTGTTTTTGCTGTTGTTACAAATATGATATCCATTCCTCTTAATTTGTCTACTTTGTCATATTCAATTTCAGGGAATATTAATTGTTCTTTAATACCCATAGAGTAATTTCCTCTACCATCAAAAGAATTAGCTGATACTCCTCTAAAATCTCTAACTCTTGGAAGGGCTACATTAAATAGTTTGTAAGCAAAATCATACATTTTGTCAGCTCTTAGCGTTACTTTACACCCAATGTTTACACCTTCTCTTAATTTGAATGCTGCAATTGATTTTTTTGCCTTTGTAATTACTGGTTTTTGTCCTGTAATTTGCATCAAATCATTCATAGCATTTTCTAATGCTTTAGGATTTTCTTTTAAATCTCCTAATCCTATATTAATTACTATTTTATCAAGTTTTGGAACTTGCATAACAGATTTATATTCAAATTTTTTCATTAATGCTGGGATTACTTCTTTTTCATATTGTTCTCTTAATTTTTCCATAATTTATAATCCTCCTTTCTATATTATTTTAATTTTGCACCGCATTTTTTACAAATACGAACTTTTTTATCTTTTTCTACACTATATCCAACTTTTGTAGCTTTGCCACATTTAGCACATACTACATTTACTTTAGAGCTTGGTATAGCACATTCTACTGATAAAATTCCACTTTCTTCTCCTTGTTTTCTCGCTTTAACATGTTTTTTTCTAATATTAACACCTTTTACAATGATTTTATCAGTTTTTGGATTAACTTCTAGTACTTCTCCTTTTGTTCCTTTATCATTTCCAGATAAAACTTGAACATTATCTCCTTTTTTTATTCTCATTTTAGGAATTTCCTCCTTTTCTTAGATTTTTTATTTTTTAAAGAACTTCTGGTGCTAATGAAAGAATTTTCATATAGTCCTTTTCTCTTAATTCTCTTGCAACTGGTCCAAAGATACGAGTTCCTTTTGGTGTTCCATCTTCTTTGATAATAACAGCTGCATTTTCATCAAATTTTATATAAGAACCATCTGCTCTTCTTAAGCCTCTTTTGCTTCTTACGATAACAGCTTTTACAACATCACCTTTTTTTACAACGCCACCTGGTGTTGCTGATTTAACAGAAGCTACAATAATGTCTCCTATATTAGATGTCTTTCTATAAGATCCACCTAAACATCTAATACACATAATCTCTTTTGCTCCTGTGTTGTCTGCTACTTTTAATCTTGATTGTTGTTGTATCATTTTGGTTTCTCCTTTCTATTTATTTCATTTATTAGGAATATAACATTTCCCAAGGTCATTTTAAAGACAAAGGATGACCTTTCTTTTTACTATCTACTATTTTGTAATCGCTTTTTCTAAAACTTCCACAACTCTCCATCTTTTATCTTTAGAAAGTGGTCTTGTTTCCATTACTTTTACTTTATCACCAATTTGGCAAACATTTTCTTCGTCATGTGCTTTTAATTTGTATGTTCTTTTTACTGTTTTTCCATATACTTTATGACTAACACTAGTTTGAACAGCTACTACAACTGTTTTATCCATCTTATTAGAAGTTACTGTTCCAACCATTATTTTACGAAGATTTCTTTCTTCCATTTAGATTTCTCCTTTCTTCGGCTATTGTCAGGGTACCTCTTTCTTTCCCCCTACTCACTTTTTTATCAGATAAGATTGTCTCCTACCATTATAAATTAGTGATGACCTTTATTTGATTCAGTTTCTTTTTATGCTTTTGCTTCAGCGATTTTTCTTTCTGTTAATACTGTATTTATTTTAGCTATATCTTTTTTTACTTCTTTTATTTTCATTGGATTATCTAATCCATTGGTAGCTAAACTAAATTTTAATTTGAACAATTCTGTTTTTAGTTCACCTAATTCTTTCTCTAAATCTGGTGAAGACATTTCTCTTATTTTACTTATCTTCATCATTTTCACCTACCTTTTCTGTTTCTTTTGCTACAAATTTTGTTTTATTAGGTAGTTTGTTCATAGCAAGTCTTAAGGCTTCTCTAGCAGTTTCTTCTGGTACTCCGGCAATTTCAAACATAACTCTTCCTGGCTTTACAACTGCTACCCAATATTCTGGCGCACCTTTACCTTTACCCATACGAGTTCCAATAGGTTTTGCTGTTATTGGTTTGTCTGGAAAGATTTTAATCCAAACTTTTCCACCTCTTTTTATATAACGAGTCATAGCAATTCTGGCTGCTTCAATTTGATTTCCTGTAATTAAAGCTCCTGTTACAGCTTGGATTCCATATTCACCATCTGTAACTTTATTTCCTCTTGTTGCTGTTCCTCTCATTCTAGCTTTTTGTACTTTTCTATGTTTTGTTCTTTTTGGCATTAATGGCATTATTTGTCTCCTCCTTCCATTTTCTTCTCTGGAAGAACTTCTCCTTTATAAATCCAAACTTTTACACCGATTTTTCCATAAGTAGTATCTGCTTCTGCAAATCCATAATCAATATCAGCTCTTAAAGTTTGTAGTGGAATATTTCCTTCTTTATAGAATTCAGTTCTAGCCATATCCGCTCCACCTAATCTTCCAGAAACAGCAGTTTTAATTCCTAATGCTCCTGATTTCATAGATTTTTGCATACATTGTTTCATAGCTCTTCTGAATGAAATTCTTCTTTCTAATTGTCCTGCAATATTTTCTGCTACTAATTGAGCATCAATATCAGCATTTTTTACTTCTACAATGTTTAAATTAACATCCTTTCCAATTACTTTGGCAAGTTCTGCTTTTACAGTTTCTACACCTGCTCCACCTTTTCCAATAACAATTCCTGGTTTTGCAGTATATAAATTAGCTTTAATTGCTTTTGCTGTTCTTTCAATTTCTATTTTAGAAATTCCAGCAAGATATAATTTTTTCTTTAAAAATTTACGGATTTTTTGATCTTCTACTAAATCTGCATACCATTTAGAGTTCCAATCTTTTATGATTCCAACTCTCACTCCTGTTGGATGTACTTTTTGTCCCATCTGATTTTTCGTCCTCCTTTTTCTTACATTCTTTCTTTTAAAACAATTGTTATATGACTTGTTCTTTTTCTAATTCTTACTGCTGAACCTTTTGCTGCAGGACGTATTCTCTTTAAAGTTGGTCCTTGATTTGCATAAATCTCAGCAACATATAAACTTTCATGTTTCATATCATGATTATTCTCAGCATTTGCTATTGCTGATTTTAATAATTTTTCTATTACTTCTGATGATGCTTTTGGTGTGAATTTTACAATCGCTAAAGCTTCATCCACATCTTTTCCACGAATTAAGTCTGCTACTATTTTTACTTTTCTAGCAGATATTCTTGCATACTTTAATGTTGCTTTAGCCTCTGTTTTTACTAATGTTTCTTGCTCTTGCACTTTCCTTACCTCCTTAGCTTAGATTTCTCTTACTTTACTTATTCGTTTTCTTATCTCCTGCATGACCTTTAAATGTTCTTGTAGGAGCGAATTCACCTAATTTATGACCAATCATTTCTTCTGCTATATAAATTGGAACGTGTTTTCTTCCATCATGTACAGCAATTGTATGACCAACCATTTGTGGATAAATTGTTGAAGCTCTTGACCATGTCTTTAAAACTTGTTTATCACCAGATTCATTCATAGCTTCTACTCTTTTTAGTAGTTCAGGTGCTATATATGGTTTTTTCTTGCTTGATCTTGACATATCAAAAATGTCCTCCCTTCTTTTTTAACTTATGAAATTTCTTTATTTAGCTAAATGCTATCTTATTTTCTTCTCTTAACAATAAATTTATTAGATTGTTTTTTCTTATTTCTTGTTTTATAACCAAGTGCTGGTTTGCCCCAAGGTGTCATTGGTCCAGCGTGTCCTACTGGTGCTCTACCTTCACCACCACCATGAGGGTGATCTACTGGGTTCATAACAGAACCTCTAACAGTTGGTCTTATTCCCATATGTCTTTTTCTACCAGCTTTACCAATTTTAACATTTTCATGGTCGCTATTTCCAATTACACCAATTGTTGCTCTACAAGTTGCTAAGATTAATCTCATTTCTCCTGATGGAAGTCTTACGTGAGCATATTTTCCTTCTTTTGCCATTAATTGTGCACTTTGTCCAGCAGCTTTTACTAATTTTCCACCTTGTTTTGGATTTAGTTCAATATTATGAATTAATGTACCTACTGGGATACTATTAATTGGCATACAATTTCCTGGTTTAATATCTGCTGTTTCTCCAGATATTACTTTATCTCCATCTTTTAGCCCTTGTGGTGCTAAGATATATGCTTTTTCTCCATCTTCATATTGGATTAATGCAATATTAGCACTTCTGTTTGGATCATATTCAATTCCAATAACTTGTGCTTCCATATTGTCTTTTCTTCTTTTAAAATCTACAATTCTATATTTTTGTCTATTTCCTCCACCTTGATGTCTTACTGTTATTCTTCCATATGAGTTTCTTCCTGCATTTTTCTTCTTCTTTGCTAATAAAGATTTCTCAGGAGTTTTTTTTGTGATCTCTCCAAAGTCTGAAACTGTCATATTTCTTCTAGATGGTGTATAAGGCTTAAAATGTTTCATTCCCATTTCTATTTCTCCTCTTTAATTTTATTATTTACGGATTTTTTCCTGCTCCGCATCACAGATATTCTTTATTTTCCTAGTATTTTCTAGCTATTTTTTAGATTTTATCTATCTTGTTCTTTTTCCTCTTCTTCATATACATATAATCCTGAATAATATCTTTCACTTAATTGTATGTTACTCTGAAAGGTCTTGTCTGTTGGAAACATGATTATGGGACGCCCTTTTATTTTCTTTTTTGCCTTTTCTTCATTTTTAGCTAAATATGAGATTGTACTTGTTTCTGCTTCCCTATAGCCTTTTTTATTTGTTAATTCTCCACTCACATTTAATCTCTTATAAAATGCTTCTCTTTCTTCCTTCATTCCCATAATAATCACTTTCTTTCCATTTTCTATTTAATTCTCTGTCTTAAGCTCCCATAAATTCATCAATACTATCTTTATATTTTTTAGCAACTTTGGTTACTTTTCCACCTTTTGCTAAATAACTTGTTTCTCCTGGATTAGTATCAATTGTAACAATTGCTTTTTTCCAATCAGAAGTTTTTCCTGTATGATAACCAACTCTTTTGCTTTTTCCATTTACATTCATAGTATTTACTTTTAATACTTTTACTTCAAATAATTTTTCAATAGCTTTTGCTATTTCAACTTTTGTTGCTTTTTTGTTTACTTCAAAAGTGTATTTTCCTTCTTGTAATTGATCGTTACTTTTCTCTGTAACAATTGGTGCTATAATGATTTCTTCTGGTTTCATTTAAGCATACACCTCCTCTAATTTTTTGCATGTTTCTACAGATAAAATTAGATTTGTATATTTTAATAAATCAAACACATTAATGTTATTTAAAGTAATTGTTTTAACACCTTCTATGTTTCTTGTTGACATATAAACATTTTTATTGTTTTCTGGAAGAACAATTAATGTTTTTCCTTCTACTTTTAAGTCCATTAATGCTTTTGCCATTGTTTTGGTTTTGATTTCTTTTACTTCTAATTTATCTACTACTGTTAATTCTTTTTCTAAAACTTTAGCACTTAAAATAGATTTAATAGCTAATCTTCTTTCTTTTTTATTAACAGTATATCTATAAGAACGAGGTTTTGGTCCTAAAGCAATACCACCTTTAATCCATTGTGGGCTTCTTGTTGAACCTTGTCTTGCTCTACCTGTTCCTTTTTGTCTCCATGGTTTTTTACCACCACCAGAAACTTCTGCTCTTGTTTTGGTACTTTGTGTACCTTGTCTTTGATTAGCTAAATAATTTACAAGTACGCTATGTACAATATTTTCATTTGGCTCAATTCCAAATATATTTTCTGCTAATTCTAGATCACTTACTTTTTTACCTTTTAAATCATATACGTCTACTTTTGGCATTTTGTATTTCCTCCTTCCTTCTATTTCATAGCCTTTACAGCTGATTTTACTTTTAGAATTGCTCCTTTTGCTCCAGGAACACTTCCTTTTACTAGTAATACATTTTTATCCATGTCTACTTTGATAACATCTAAGTTTTGTATTGTAATGGTAACTCTTCCCATATGTCCTGGCAATTTTTTACCTTTAAATACTCTACTTGGTGTTGAACATGCTCCCATAGATCCTGGTCTTCTATGATACATAGATCCATGTCCCATTGGTCCTCTATGTTGTCCATGTCTTTTAATAACACCTTGGAATCCTTTTCCTTTTGAAGTTCCTTGTACGTCTACTTTTTCTCCTTCTTCAAAGATGTTAGCTTTGATTTCATCTCCTACTTTGTAGCTTGCTACATCTTCTATTCTAAATTCTCTTAAGTGTTTTTTATTGGCAAGTTTTGCTTTAGCAAAATGCCCTGCTTCTGGTTTATTTATATGTTTATCTTTTACTTCTCCATATCCTAATTGGATTGCATCATACCCATCTGTTTCTACTGTTTTTACTTGTGCTACAATGTTTCCTGCTGTTTCAATAACAGTTACTGGAATGATATTTCCTTTTTCATCGAAGATTTGTGTCATACCGATTTTTTTTCCGATAATTCCTTTTTTCACTTTTCTTTCCTCCTAACTATTGGCTGACTTTTGCCAGCTTGGTTTTGCTGTGACTATTTTAACTAGTCTTAATTTTATGATTTCATGCTTACAATGTCACTTCGTTCCATTGCGCAAATTGTAAGTAAAATTCAAAATCTTACTTGACTTTTTTCATTAACTTACAACTTAATTTCAATATCAACACCAGCTGGTAATTCTAATTTCATTAGACTGTCAACTGTTTTTTGTGTTGGATAAAGAATGTCGATTACTCTTTTATGTGTTCTCATTTCAAATTGCTCTCTTGAGTCTTTATATTTGTGTGGAGAACGTAAGATTGTTACGACTTCTTTTTGTGTTGGTAATGGAATAGGACCTGAAACCTTTGCTCCTGTTTTTTTAGCAGTATCTACTATTTTTTCAGCAGACTGATCTAAAACTACATGGTCATATGCTTTAAGTCTTATTCTGATTTTCTCACTTGTTGCTATTGTGTTTGCCATTGTAATTTTCCCTCCTTCTTTGTTTTTTTGTTTCATTATGATATTACTATCATAGACGAAATTACCTTGGCAAGTTAAAACGCACTCTGGTGTTTTGAATATCACCTTTATAAAAACCCAAAATGTGCATGATAATTTTGGGATAAGTACATTTCTTACCGCCTGGTCTTTGCCATAACATACTCCACCAAAGTTCCCTCCATTCCTTCATTTCCGTAAGGAATGTAGCCACATTTGGCTTCATCGCTTTTATTTCATGCCTTATTATTATACAACGCTTATAGCCGTATGTCAAGATGTTTTTCTAAAATATAGAAAAGAACCTAATTATAATTTAGGTTCTTCTTACATTACTATTTTAATTGATTCATAACTTCTTCTGCAAAATTAACTTCTTCTTTTTCGATTCCTTCACCTTTTTCAAATCTTGCAAATTCTACTACTTCTGCATCTTTTTCGCTTAATAATTGATTTACTTTTTTATTTGGATCTTTTACAAAAGCTTGATCAATTAGACAAATTTCTTCATAGAATTTTCCGATTCTTCCTTGTACAATTTTTTCTGCAATAGCTTCTGGTTTTCCTTCATTCATAGTTTGTGCTTTTAAGATTTCCATTTCTTTTTTTACTCTTTCTTCTGGCACTTCTTCTTTTCTTACAAATTCAGGTCTTGCCGCAGCAATTTGCATACAAATGTCTTTTGCTACTTCTGCATTTCCTTTTTTCATATTAACTAGAACTGCTATTTTACCATCACCATGAATGTATTTTTCTACAATTCCTTCTGACTCAAATCTTGCAAATCTTCTAACATTCATATTTTCACCTATGGTAGCTATTTTTTCCACTAATACTTCTTGTACTGTTTTTCCTGCTACTTCTATAGATTCTTGTGCTAATAAAGCATCTACATCAGCTGGATTTTTTTCTACAATTTGTTTTGCTACATTCATAACAAAATTTTTAAAATCTTCATTTTTACCAACAAAGTCTGTTTCAGAATTTACTTCTACAACAGCTCCTATTTTTCCATCCTCAGAAACATAAGCTTCAACTAATCCTTCTGCTGCTACTCTTCCAGATTTTTTTGCTGCTTTTGCAATTCCTCTCTCACGTAATAATTCAATTGCTTTTTCCATGTCTCCATCTGTTTCTGTTAAAACTTTTTTGCAGTCCATCATTCCTGCACCTGTTTTTTCTCTTAAATCTTTTACTAAACTTGCTGTAACCATTCTTTTTTCCTCCTTTTTATTCTTCTGTCTTTTCTGTCGCCTCTTCTACTACTTCTTCTATGCTAGTAGCTTCTTGAGCTTCTACTTCTTGTTCTTCTTGCATTTGAGGTTCAAAACTTTCTCCTTGTTTGCCTTCAATAACGGCATTTGCCATAACATCTGCAATCAATTTTACGGCTCTTATTGCATCATCATTTCCTGGTATTGGATAATCTAATTCTTCTGGATTACAGTTAGTATCTACTAATCCTACTACTGGAATTCCTAGTTTTTTAGCCTCTAAAATTGCAATTCTTTCTTTTTTAGGATCTACTAAAAAGATAACACCTGGTATTTGTTCCATATCTTTGATTCCACCAAGATTTTTTTCTAGTTTTTCCATTTCTTTTTTCAATAAAATTACTTCTTTTTTTGGTAATATGTTAAAGGTTCCATCTTCTTGCATGGTTTCTAAGTCTTTTAGTCTTTGGATTCTTGTTCTAATAGTTCCAAAGTTTGTTAGCATTCCTCCTAACCATCTTTGGTCTACATAGTACATACCACATTTTAATGCTGCTTCTTTCATACATTCTTGTGCTTGTTTTTTTGTTCCTACAAAAAGAATTGTTTTCCCTTCTTCTGCTTGTTCTTTAATGAAAGCATATGCTTCATCTAATTTTTTTGATGTCTTTTGTAAATCAATGATGTGAATTCCATTTCTAGCTTGGAATATGTATTCCGCCATTTTAGGATCCCATCTTCTTGTTTGATGTCCAAAGTGAACACCTGCTTCTAGTAATTGTTTCATTGCAACTACTGCCATTTTTCATTCCTCCTTATTTGTTATTCTTCCACAAAGTTTCAACGTTTTTTTGGGACCAAGTTTTTTGGCACTTCCCTTAAAACTCACTTTTGTGTGATTAATACGCTTGCTATTTTATCACATTTTAACTATCATTTCAAGTGTTTCTAAAATTTTTTTTATAAAACTGCTCCTATCATCCCTGCATCATTTCCTAAAATAGCAGTTTCAATTTTAATTTCCTTATTATTTATCTTCTCTTTTACCCTATCTAATAAAACATCTTCAAAATGTACAAAACTGCCACCAATTCCAATAATTTCTGGTTCAAAAATATGAATTAAGTTAGTTAGCCCTATACTTAAATTTTGCACATATTCTTCAACCACCTGCTCAATAATTTCATAATTAAGATTTTGCTTGTCATTTCTTCTTATTTTATCTAGTAATTCTTGTCCTCTTGTTGTTTCATCTAGTCCCAAAGCTTGTCTTAAATTATTTTTAAAAGCTTTCATGGAAGCATATCTCTCAAAACACCCTTTTTGTCCACAATTGCATAAAATTCCACCTTTTTGAATGATCATATGGCCGAAATTCACAACCACCTTTTTTGCCAGCTTCTAACAATTGATTTTTTAAAAAAGCAGCTCCTCCAATTCCAGTACCTAATGTTAAAAATAGACTCCTATCATAATCTTTTAAACACCCATATCTATTTTCTGCAATAGCTGCACATTTAGCATCATTACGTATTGTAATTGGTAAACCCATTTTTTGCAAATTCTTAGTAATTGGATAATTCTTAATTCCTAAATTTCCACTTTCTCTAATAATACCATTCTCAGACCATCCTGGTACTGCTAGCCCTATTTGTTTAATTTTATATTTTATTTTAAATTTTTCTACATTTTCAAAAATGTATTCCTCAATTGATTTTTTGATATTTTTCTTTTCTGTAGCAGTTAATCTTTTTTCACTTTTTTCGATAATTCTTCCCTCTTTATCTACTACTCCAATAGCAATGTGACTGCCTCCTATATCAATACCTATTTTCATTTTTATCACCTTTCTTACGACAATTAAAATAGACGAAGGATATTTTCCTTCGTCTCAAAATCACGATTATACACCATAAGCTGAGAATAAGAAGTTACCCATATATACTTGAATACATGGCACTAATACAACTAATACGAAGAAGATTAGCACTGCTCCTACGACAGCATAAACTACTTGTGGTAAAGCTTTCATAATTTTGTTCATAATATTATCTATGTCAATTTCCATATATTCTACTAATTTTTCCATCATTTCAGTTAAGTCTGTTTGCATTCCTATTTTAAGCATTTCTGTAATCATTGATTTAGCAAGTCCTGACTTTTCAAATGGTTCAATCCATGAAGAACCAGTTAATATATTATTAATGGATGTTTCTATAACAGATAGTAACACAAAGTTTTTGATAACGTTTTTACTAACTTCTATAGAATCTTGTATTCTCATTCCATTTTTCAAGTTTAATAACATCGCTTTTAAAAATCTTGAAAAATCTAATGCAAAAATTAATTCTCCAAATATTGGCATTTTATATTTGAAATAATGAAAATTGTATTTTCCTTTTGGTGTATTAATATAAAATAGAATTCCTCCTACAATTGCTAGTATGAAAAATGTTGGTATATACCAATAAATAATTGCTTTGTCTACAAAACCTGCAAACCACAATGTAACAGCAGGAAGTGTTTCATCTGTTCCTAACTCATCAAAAATTCCTTGAATTGCAGGAATAGCCACTAAAGTTCCCACAATTAGCATAACTAACAATAAAGCAAATTGTACAATATTCGGAATTAAAATGGATTTAATCTTTTTGTTTAAAGCTTCTGTTTCATCTAAGTATTTAACTGCTTGCTCCAAGGAAGTTGTTAAAGAACCTGATAATTCCCCTACCTTTATCATATTAATATAAATAAATGGGAAAATATTAGAGTAATATTCCATTGTTGTATACATATTTTCTCCTGCTTCTACTCCTGCTAAAATATCTTCTAATACCCCTCGAAATGATAAATTCTCTGTACTTTGAATAATGGTATCTAAAGCATGAATATTATTAAAATTTGCTTTCTTTAATAAATAAAAGTTTTGGGTAAATACCACTAAGTCCCTTTGGGTTATTTTCTCAGTTTTAGCAAAATATAAATTCACTTTTTCTTTGGTTGACAATTCTTTTCGATTGTTTCCTAATTGTGTTGTATTTACATTTTTCATAATTTCTTGGATATCTGTTACGTTTTTCTTTTGCTTCTTTTGTCCTTTGTTAGAACGATAAGAAACTTGTTCAATCGAAATTGGTAACAAATTACCATTTTTAAGTGATTTTATTAAATTTTGCCTACTAGATGATTCTACTTTGTTTTTTACCACAACCCCCGATTTTGTTATTGCTCTGTACATATATATCGGCATGGTCTTGTCCTCCTATTTTTTATTTGTCACGTTTTATTTTTAATTGCATAATGGTTCTATTTAAAATTTCTAAGTTTTTCTCTTCTATTTGAGCTTTTGCTTGCTCTAATGTGATTTTATCTTTTACAAATAATTCTGCTAAAGAATTGATAAGTCCTATACTTCCTTTATCTGCATTACTTTGGATAGCATCTTCAATTTCTGATACACTTAATTTTTCTTTACGAATAATACCTGCTACAATGTTATCTACTACCATAACCTCTGGAACTAATACTAATTTTCCATCTGTTCCTGGTAATAATCTTTGAGATACTACTAGTTTTAATAAAGCAGATAATAAGTATTTTACACTAGCTTGGTCTCTTACTTCATAAAAGTTTATCATTCTATCAATCGTCTCAGCACAAGATTTTGTATGCAAGGTTCCTACTACTAAGTGCCCTGATTCTGCCATTTCAATGGCAGCTTCCATTGTTATTTTATCACGGATCTCTCCAATTACTAGGATGTCACAATCCTCTCTTAAGGAGTTTTTAACACCATCACTAAAAGTTAAACTGTCTCTTCCTTTTCCTATTTCTTTTTGCACAATTAATGACTTTTTAGAATGATGTTTATATTCTACTGGGTTCTCCAATGTTAAGATCTTTTTATTTTGGTTTTCATTTATATGGTTAATTAAGGCATTTAAGGTTGTACTTTTACCAGAGTTTGTTTTTCCAGTAACCAAAATTAATCCTTGTGGTTGGTAAGTCATTCTTCTTACAATGTCTGGTACTCCTAAAGATTCATATTCTGGTAATTCATTTTTAATCAATCTTAGGGTACATAAAGGAACATCATCAGATAATGAAATATTTACTCTTAAACGGATATCTCTATATTCATAAGACATATCTAATTTTCTAGTATTGTTAAATACTTCATCTTTATCAATATTTCCTTTTACTAAATAGTCATATAACTCAAACATATCATCTGGTGTTAAAATCTTGCTATTTGGTACTGGTATTAAAGTTCTTGCCACTCTTAGCATTGGCTTATTTTCACATATTAAATGTACATCAGATGCATCTAATTTAATAGCTTCATCTAAAATTTTATCTAAATTCATATGCTTTGTTCTCCTTTGTTAAAATATTAATAATTTCTTGTTTAATTCTTCTAAGGTTGTATATCCATTGACTACTTTAGATAATCCATCTACCACAAGTGGTCTATAAGATTTTTCTAATGCCAACTTTCTAATTTCTAAACTAGATTTTCCTTGCATAACAGCTTCTTTAACTTCTTCTGTTAAATCTAATACTTCAAATACTCCTATTCTGTCATAATATCCTGTGTTATTACAATATTTACAACCAGGTGCATCATAAGTATTTCCTGTTAAGTCATATTGCATATTGTATTTTGCTCCAATGGATGAAATAATTTTCTTTTCTTCTTGACTAAATTTTCTTTCTTTTTTGCATTTTGGACATAATTTTCTTACCAATCTTTGAGAAATAGATGTGGCAAGTGTACTAGAAATATCATAGTCAGAAAGTCCCATTTTTCTTAATCTAGTAATAACTTCTATACTATCAATTGTATGAATGGTAGATAATACATAATGTCCTGTCTGCCCAGCTTGGATTGCTATTTCTCCTGTTTCGGTATCTCTAATTTCTCCTACTAATACAATATCTGGATCTTGTCTTAAAA
>CAMXLV010000027.1 GCA_947244675.1 uncultured Clostridium sp.
CAATATTTTTGGTTCACCTCACTTCAAGAAGATTACATATAAGTAAAGCCAAAGCAGTATTTTACTAGATAGTTCTGCGAAGAATATTCTTAAATAGAGGAAGTGTTTATATGAGTTATGCCATAATAAGAAATAGTAACTATAAGAAAGAAAATTTAGCTGGACTTTATAAGCATAATGAAAGAAAAAATACTAACTATTCTAATAAAGACATAAATAAAGAAAAATCAATAAAAAATTATTCTATAAAAGAGTGCAATACAACATATTCAAAAGCAATAAATAATTTAATAGAAAAACATAATTTTAAGTGCAGAGTTACAAAACAAACAAATTTGCTATGTGAATTTATAATAACTTCAAATAAGGAATTTTTTGATAATATTGGCGAAGAAGAAATGAAAAGATATTTTAGAACAGCTTATGATTTTGTTGCTGAATATCAAAATTTAGGTGAGGAATTTATTGTATCAGCGAAAGTTCATTTAGATGAAAGTACGCCTCATTTACATATAGTATTTGTTCCAGTTATACACAAATTTGACATAAAAAGTGGAAAAGAAATTACTAAAATTGCTTGCAGTGAATATTGGAAAGGGAAAGACAGTTATAAAAGATTACAAGACAATTTTTATAAGTATATAACTGAAAGAGGTTTTGATTTGGAGCGTGGAAAAAATAATAAAGTTGAGCATTTAACGACTGAAAAATTAAAGCAAGTAACAAATTATGAAAATATTAAGTGCGAATTAGAAAAAGAGCCAGTACAGAAAATTGACAATAGTAATATGCAAATGATAATAGCACAAAATCAAAGTTTACAAGCTTATACAAAGAAACTGAGATATTATTTAGCAAAATCTATTAAATCAATAGAACAAGTTGAAGAGTTAAAAGAACAAAATCAACAATTATTAAATGAAAATAATCAATTACATAAAGAGAATAATTTTTTAAAAAAGTATATTGATAAGACTTACGAATATATAAGTATTTTAATTAACATACCAAAGACAAGTATAAAAAATATGATAAATAATTTTTTTCGAGAAATAAAAGAAAAAGAGGGGGAATAATAATGTTAGAAAATGAAATTCCAAAAAGAGCTGAAAACAAAGGAAAAAAATTAAGAAGTTATAAATCATACTTAAAAGATACTTATGAATATAGGGTAGATGAGATACTAGATGATATAAATGAAAATGACTGTAATTTTAAAGAGATAGAGGAAAAAGGAGAAATTTTATATAATGAAATAAAAGAAATGCTTGGAGAAAAAGGGCAACACTTACTTTTGAGATATGCAGATACAGAAACAGACAAAAGAAGTTACGAAGAATATACTTTAGCAAAACAAATTTATGAAGATTTAGAAAGATAGAAATTTATAAAAGATAATCACTTTGCACTAAGTTGTAAAGTGATTATTTTTTTCTTGTTATTCTACATAATTCATTCCAATTTGAGCTACTTATAAAACACATAGCTTTTGCACTTAAAAAATTATATTTTTTGGCAATTTTATTCCATTCTTTTACAGAAAGAACGCAGTCATAATCTTTCAAGGCTTGTATTGATTTCAAATATATTTCTTCCATAATATAACCTCCCAAAAATATGTGAAAATATTATAGCATGCTTTCATTATTTGTGAAAGTATAAAATGTAGAAAATTAGATAAAATTTTACTAGGTGGTAATTATGACAATGAAACATAGTAAAAGATTTAAAGATATAGGAATAAAGATAAGTAAATATAGAATAAAAATGGGCTTAACACAAGAGGAGTTGGCAAACAGAGTGGGAATAAGTTATAGTTATTTGACACAAATTGAAGCTCCAAATGTTGTTAAAAAAATGTCGTTAGAGGTTTTATATGATATTGCTGATGAATTGAAAATTGATATTAAAGAGTTATTATAATTAAAAAATAGGACAGTTAACTGTCCTATTTTTGTAAGTTATTTAATTATCTTCTTCAACTTTATACTGAGATATGTCTGGCTCGATAAAGTCATTATCTGTAACAGTATCAAACTTATATTCATATTCAACTATTATAGGTGTATCTTTGTTATTTTCATCACTGATATAGCCATCTTGCATTTTTAAAATCAATCCTGTATCTTTTTCAATATACATATAATTTCCATATACAATATCTTTAAACAAATAACACTCTTTTCCATTTAATATTGTATTTTTAATAATAGTTTTTGTAGCACTATAAAAATCATACCCAAAATTGTCTCCAAAAGTTAATACTATAATATTAGTTTGTAACATTGCACCTTCATTATTTAATCTAGCTTTTTTCTCACCATTAACTGGCTCATAATAAGAATTATTTTTTCCGTTTTTGTTAAAATAAGTTATAGTTGTTGAATTTTCGCCAGCATCTCTGTTCATAATTGTCTTGGTTTGGTCACCATTTTTATAATATTCTGTTGTGATTTTTTGTGTTGTATTTGTTATTTTTTCATAATAATTTTCATAATTATTATATTTAGAAGCAATTTTTGATATGTTTCTCATTATAGTAACTTTTCTTAATGTTAAACATATAAATAGAATTATACATAGTAAAGTCATTATTAAAATGGCTATTATTATTTTTTTCTTCTTCATAACTTTAAATCTCCTTTTCTTTCGTGCAACCTAGCTATCATAAGCATATAGCTCTTAGACCTATGGCTTTGCGTCATAAACTTTCGTTTATTTTGCTTTTTACAAAACTTTATCTACACTTTAATTATACCATTTTTAGGGCTTTTTTGCAAATTTGGAATAGTTATGAATAATCTTAAATAATTATGTAAATTAAATGGCATTTTTTGGAAGTAAAAACCCTTTTGAAAAATGCTAGTTTTAATTGAAATATATAGTGTTTGCTGGAAAATAGTTTTTACTTCCAGAAATTTCGTGGCTGGAAGTAAAAATGAAAGTAAAAACTCTAACACTAACTATTTTTGAATAATTGTAAATAATTTTTTGAATTAAATATAATTGGCAAAAGTATTGATAAATAAGGTATTTTCGAGATTATATAAGATTATTTGGAAGTAATAAATATTATATAAGAATATTTATGATTAAATAAAGAAAAATCGCTGAAACCTTACAATTTCAACGATTTTAGCTGGTCGAGGTGACAGGGATCGAACCTGCGACCTCATGGTCCCAAACCACGCGCTCTACCAACTGAGCCACACCTCGATATAATAAGCTCTTCTTGTTGAAGAGCTTATGGTGAACCAGAGACGACTCGAACGTCCGACCCACGGCTTAGAAGGCCGTTGCTCTATCCAGCTGAGCTACTGGTCCATTCTTACGAACACTAAATATTTTAGCACAGTTCCTGCTATTTGTCAACACAAAATATAGAAAAATTAAATAAAAAAACGCATATTTTTAAAATCAATATGCGTTTAATTTATTATTTCAATAATATTGTTCCTAAAACATTGCCTCCAACTTCTGATATTACTTCTTTTGTTTGATTAAAGTCAGTTAATGTAGTTTTTCTTTGTGTTGCTACTAAAACTGTGCTTTTAACTGATTTTGCTAATTGTAAGGCATTAGAATTTTCTAATATATTGCTTGTATTAATAATAACATAATCATAATTTTTCTCAAATATATTTAATAAATCTTCTAATGTTTCATCATCTAAGCAAGAAGCATTTTCAGTTCCTGCAAGTAAAAGGTCTAAGTTATTTACTTTAGAAATATAATTATCTATTTTTTGGGTTTTATCTTTTATAAAGTCAAATAATCCCTTTGTATTAGCGTTTTCAAGCAAAGTAGTTTCATTAGAAGTAAGGTCTATTAATAAAGTTTTATTATTCATATTGCTATAGGCAATTGCTAAATTATTTGAAATATATGAATGTTTATTGCTTCCTTTTGGACTAGTTACTAGCATTATACTGTTTTTTTCTAGTTTAATTCTTAATATATCAAATATATTTTTTGCTCCGTTTTCCTCAACTAAAGCTAATATATTATCGCCAATGTGACTTTTATTCTTAATTGTAGGGTTTAGCATTTCAATAGCTAAAATCAATCCACTAGATGCTACTAATCCTAATATAGCTGAACATATTGTATATTTTAAGATATTAGAATTTCCTTCTGGAGAAATTCCAACAATTCCATTTATAGAACTTGCAACTGATAGTTTTGTAATATTTTCGTCTGTAAGGATATAGTCTTTGAAAATGTTTTGTAAATGCTCTGTTGAAATAATTTTAGTGATTTCTGAATCAACAATCAAAGTAGATAAATCTCTTCCGCTTCTTACTAAACTTACGATTGCGTCTTTATAATATTCTGCTAAATTTTTATCAGATACTAGATAAGCCTTGTCAATAACTGAAACTTCATCAATAAAATATGTGTTAGACATCACTTTAACGAACTCTTCTGTTAGAGCATCAGCGATTTTTTTTGCTTGATCTTTATTAGCATTTTCAACGATAATTGCAACTAAGTTACTATCAGAAACACGTGCAACAGCAATAGACTCAGCTAAGTTTTCCTTTAAGCTAAGTTTTTCTTTTATAGCATTTAAAACAGTTTGAGATCTAACAATTTCACCATAAGTTTTAATTGCATTTGCATCACTGAAATTTTTTATAGTTGAAATAACATCAACTGGTATAGATTGTGTAAACTGTTCATTATAAGCTGTAGTAGTAGTCTCAGAAGTTGCAACAAGGAAGGTTGACTGTGCATAGTAGGTTTCTGGCGCAACTAATTCTGTTTGATTTGATTTTTCCTTATTTATATTCTCAACAACAGCTGTTCCAACTAGTGCAACTAGTGCGAAAACAACTACTGTGATAATTATAATTTTTTTCTTTTGCCATAACGTACTGAGAAAATCAGTCAGTTCAATTTCTTCTTCCATAATTTAACATCCTTTATTTTATAATATTACCATAAAACACTGAAATTATAACACGGATTGCTCAAAAAGTCAATTTGTTCAAGCAATTTTCCTATATATTAAGGTTTTATAAATATTATCCAAAGATACTTGCAAAAAACAGGCATAATTGATATGATATTATTGCAAAAAAGATAGGTGGTAAAATGGATAAAAAATTAAAATTTTGTATATTAATTTTGCTCGGCATTTTACTTGCAATAGTAATTGCACGCTACATTACAGACGAAGAATTTAGATATTTTGTAGATACAAAAGTTTTAAAAAAGG
This sequence comes from uncultured Clostridium sp., assembly GCA_947244675.1. The sequence goes on from CAMXLV010000027.1 coordinate 5,222, forward strand.
AACTTCAGCAAGATACTTTGAGTACAATAGAAATAAACTATGAAAGTACACCAAGTATTTTTGCTTATGATAAATATGTTGCGGTATTTAGTAAGAATTCTTTTGATATATATACGGAAGACGGCACGAAAAATGCAAGTTTAGATATAAATATTTCAAAACCAATTGTATGTACGAGGGGAAAATATCTTGTAATTGCGGAGCAAAAGGGGAAAAAAATATATTTGATAAATGGAAATGCTATTGCGTGGCAGACAGAGTTAGAAGGCTCAATTTCTGGTGTTAATGTTAATCGCAATGGGTATGTTAGTGTTATTGTTACAAATACTACTTATAAATCTGTTGTTGTTTCTTATAACCCAGATGGTAAGGAGCTATTTAGGTCATATCACCCTTCAACTTATGCTATTTGCACAGATATTTCAAACAATAATAAATACTTAGCAATTGGAGAAGTAGATTATTCTGGAGCAATTGTAAAATCTAATATTAAAATCGTTTCAATCGAGCTTGCACAGAGTGATCCAAAGAATTCAGTTATTAACAAATATGAATCAAATACTGGCGAAATCGTGTCATATATTAGATATATAGACAGAGATGTAGCTTTATGTATGTTCAACAATCATATTCAAAAAGTAGGTATAGAAAATAGTGAAAATTACATGGATATTGATAAAGATGCTTTGTTTTTGGATATGAAGCTAAGAGACAAGATTGCGATTATTAGAAAGCAGTCATCAGGTTTATTTTCGTATGAATATGAGATGACGATTAAGAATGCAAACAGCACATCAGAGAATTTGTATATTTTGAAAAATGATATGCCTAAAAGTATGATAGTTAGCACAAATTTAATTGGTATAAATTTAGGAACTGAGGTTCAAATTGTTAGTTCAAATGGTATGCTTTTAAAATCTTACAAGTCAAAGCAAGAAATTAAGAATTTGGTTGTGGGAGATAGCATTGCTGGAATTATATATAAAGATAAGATAGAATTAATCGGTATATAGGAGGAACAATGGGGGTTATAAATTGGATAGCCTTTGGTGGCGTTTTAGTAGATTTAGTAATTATCTCAATAATTATTTCAAATACGTTTTGGGGATATAGAAGAGGTTTAGTAGGTGTAATGTTCAAGATTTTAGTGTTTGTAGTTTCACTTATTATAATGTTTGTTCTATATAAACCAATGTCTAATGCGATTATATCAAAGACGCAAATTGATGAATGGTTGGCTGAGAAAATCGCGCAAAACATTCAAGGTACTACACTTGCTGATGGAGAGTTATTAGAGTATAATGAAGAAACTACTGCAATGTCAGAAGGCGTTGTGAATGTGCTTAATTCATTTGTTAGTGAGGCTTTAGATAAATCAGTAACTAATGTTGTAGAATATGTTTCTACAAATATTGCTGTTGGTATGATTAGAATAGGCTCAATGCTTATATTGCTAATGCTTTCAAGATTTTTACTATTATTTATAAGATTTGCAGCAGAACTTGTTGGAAGTTTACCTATTATCAAGACTTTCAACAAATCTGGTGGTTTGATTTATGGAATTTTGAAGGGATTTTTAACTGTATACATTATTTTAGCAGTGTTTGCAGTAGCTTCTCCAATTATTCAAAACTGGGGAGTTATTGATTCTATACAAGATTCAACTTTAGGAAGCAAAATGTACAATAATAATGTCATCACTAACATAATTTTTAAAAAATAGAAAGGTAAGGGACCTGAGTGAGTAGAAGATCTAAAACTAAAAAGAAGAAAAAATCGGGATTATTAAGAATTTTTGGTCTACTTATTCTAATTACAATAATAGCAGGGGTCGTTTTTGCAGTGCAAATCCAACAAAACGGAGGAGGCTTGAAGGGATTTTTGCTTACCACCTTAGGCTCAAACAAGAAAGATTTAGAAGATTTAGATACAATATATGTATTAGCTTTGGGTGTTAGTACTGATTTAGACAGTCATTTAACAGATACGATTATGCTTTGTGGTTACAATCCAAAGACTAATCAGGCGATGATGCTTTCAATACCTAGAGACACTTTTATTGGAAAAAACAAAAATAGGGCAAAGGGTAATGATAAGATAAATGCTTTATACGCTAAAGGTGTTGATAAGACTGTGGAAGCAGTCGAAGAGTTGACTGGCATAGATATTGATTATTATGCAATTATCAATAATGATTTATTAATAAAAATGGTAGACGTTATAGGTGGTGTACAGTTTGAAGTACCTATTGATATGGATTACGACGACCCTACACAGGATTTACATATTCATTTAAAGAAAGGTATGCAGACGATAGACGGAGAGAAAGCTGAGCAATTATTGAGGTTTAGGCATTCTAATCCTGACAAAAATGGAAAAATGACTACATATCCAAGTTCGTATGGAACCGATGATTATGGAAGAATGAGAACTCAAAGAGAATTTATGAAAGCTACTATATCACAAGCAATTCAGCCAAAGAATATGCTAAAATACAAAGATTTAGTAAATGCGGTTATGGACAATTTAGATACAGATATGAATATTGATGATATTTTGCCTTATGTACCATATACGTTGGATTTAGATTTTAATAATATTAGAACAGAACAATTACCTGGAGAATCTGAGTTATGCAATAAAGTTTGGGTTTACATACATGATAAAGAAGAGACAGCTACACTTGTAGAGGATTTAACTAATATGTTAGAAACAGGCGAAGTGGCTCCTACTGAAGAAGAGGGGGAAGCTACTAATACAGTAGAAAATTAATAAAAAGGCTTGCATTTAGACGTGCAAGCCTTTATAATATATGTAAATTATCTTCTTTTATATTTTTTCTTTTTCTTCTTTGGTGAGATTACAAAAGCTACCATCAAAACAGCGATTCCAGCTACTATCAAAATAACTCCTAAGTAACTTTTTTCTACGTCGCTACCAGCAATAATTTCAGTTTCATAAACTAGGTCATCAACGGTGTATTTGGCAGTTCCAACAACAGTGCCTTTTTTGATAGGTGCTTTGAAATTTTCTATAAAAGTAATCTCAGGTTCTAAAGTTTTCAAATCAATTTCATGATTATGGAAGGCAGTAAGTGCGTTCTTACTTAGTAATTCTAAGTTTGCAGTTTTCTTAGTTGCGCCTTTCACTTCAACAGTTTTGACTATGTCATTTTCAGCTTTTAAAATATCCATTGAATAGTTATCATAAGCAAAGTTAAATAATTCAATTGAATCTGTAAACCTTACATTTAAGCCATCTTCAGTTGAACCACCGTCTAGAACTACATTCAAAAATTCTAGCCCATCTTTTGAGGCAACAGATACCAAGCAGTTCTGTGCTTGTGTAGTATATCCCGTTTTTACGCCAATACAATATTTATAATAGTAATTAGAAGGCTTTGAGCTTTTATCAGGGTGGATAAGCTGGTTTGTGTTTTTGCAAATTCTGTCATTATCTTCATATTTCTCAGTAGAAGGTAAGGTATAAGTTGTAGTTGATACAATTTTTCTAAAAGCCTCATTTTTCATAGCTTCTCTAGTTATCAAATATAGGTCATAAGCTGTGGTGTAATGGTCATCATTGTGAATTCCATTAGGGTTTACGAAATGAGTGTTTTCACAACCTAGTTCTTCAGCTCTTGTGTTCATCATTGTTGCAAAGCTTGACACAGAGCCAGCAATATGCTCGGCTAAAATGTTTGCAGCTTCGTTTGCTGATGGTAGCATTAATGCATAAAGCAAGTCTTCAATGGTAAGAGTCTCGCCTACCTGAATTTTAGCTGTTGAATATCCGCTTGGAATAATTGAAATTGCGTTATAGCTTGCTGTTGCCGTGTCAGTTAATTGACAGTTTTCTAACGTAAGTAGTGCTGTCATAACTTTTGTAGTAGAGGCTGGAAATTTTTTCTCATGAGCATTTCTTTCGTAAATTACTTTGCCAGTTGAAAGCTCAACAGAGTAAATTGCTCCAGCATTTACATTAGGTTCTACTGCGAAAACATTTAAACAAAAGATAGAATTTATAATTAATATTAGAATTAGTATTATTGAAATTTTTTTACTTTGTTTCATAAGTTCTCCTTTTTATTGTGAAAACAATAAGGTTCTGGCATATCTTTTTCACATGCTTTGCCTATGAAGTAGGTCAGATTCTTATATAAAAATATCTTATCTTATTTTGTAGAAAAATTCAATATTAGTTATTAAAATTAAGAAAATTTAAGGAGGTATGTATGAGGAAATTTTATGTTATAGGGTTGGTTATTTTGGTGATTATAGTGGGCGTTTTTAAAGTGGTTTCTGTCAAGGAAAATGAACTTGAAGCCGAATATGATGGGGTATATTTAGAGGAAAATGTTTTGGTATCTGAAGAAAATGAGGTGGAAGTCGAGAAGATTAAGATACATATTATAGGAGAGGTGGCAAGTCCACGGGATTTATGAGTTAGAAGTAGGGGAGAGAGTGGATGATGCGATAAAAGTGGCTGGCGGAGCGACTGCTAATGCGGATTTTGAGAAGATTAATTTGGCGTATGAGTTGTCTGATGGAGAAAAAATTAATATTCCTAGCATATTTGACGAAGAAACTGAATATACTATGAGTAGTGATGTTAAAAACGCAAAGGTAAATATTAACAAAGCCACTGCCAGTGAGCTTGAAACTATTAATGGTGTTGGTCCAGCTCTTGCTGAGAAAATTGTCGCTTACAGGTCTGCAAACGGCAGGTTTGCTACGGTCGAAGACCTCAAAAATGTTTCAGGCATTGGTGAGAAAAAGTACGAGGCAATTAAGGATGAGGTTGTGGTGAAATAGGTGGTTTTTCTTATTTGAATGGGTGTTTTAGTAAGATTGAATTTTGTTTAAAGTAGTAAAATGTTTACGGAAATCTGCTGAAATACTACAATGTTCTTGATTTGAAATGTAGTATCATTTATATATGTATTTGTAGAAAACAACAAAATTTGCCTAAAAGTATTGACATTTACAGCATTGCGTTGTATAATATCAATGTTGTAGATATCGCGGGGTGGAGCAGTTGGCAGCTCGTCGGGCTCATAACCCGAAGGTCGTAAGTTCGAGTCTTACCCCCGCAACCAAACTCCAATCACTAGAACTATAACGGTTTTAGTGATTTTTTGTTGTTTTGAGACGGTTTACAATAATGCTATTTTTAGGCGCTATTATGTCAAATTGGGTGAAAGTTGGGTAAAATAAGTACCTCAAACTACTTAAATTCTAATAAAAAATCATTAAAATTTTATACTAAAATTACAATGCATGAATATTTATATTTTAAATTTTTGATGTAAAAAATGATTAAATTTAATATAAATAAGGCAAAACATAATAATTTTTAAATGTGTAGTAAAAAACTTTTGGGAAAGAGATATATAATCTCAAAGTTTTTTACTATTTTTTATCGTGAAAATTGTAACGGCTTTTCTTTCCATTTGTGAAAATTAGAAAAAATATCGGAATACAAAAATAATTTCATTATTTTTGCATACTCAGGCTGTAACAAACAAGTTTCAACACCCTGAGCAAATTAAGACCTTGTTGGTAATAACAAGTTTTCTAGTGCATATCCAGCTTTTCTGTTATGAGAAAGTAGCGGATGTACATAAAAATCTAATGTGGTGCTAATTTGTGCATGACCAAGTCTTGCAGAAATAACAGCAATATCAACATTTTGTGCTACTAGTAAACTTGCATTTGTATGTCTTAATCCGTGAAAATTAATTACAGGCAATCCAATTGTACTTACATATTTAACAAACCATTTGCTAATTGAAGAAGGATGCATAGGTTTGCCGTCAGCTTGTACAAATAACCTATCAGAATTAGCCCATAATTCGCCGTAAATGGATTTTTGATCTTCATACCATAATTTATATTCCTCAAGTAAAGAAATGATAAATTTGGGTATTGCAATCTCTCTAATGGAACTTTCTGTTTTAGGTGTTTTTGTAAAAACTCCCATATCAGATAGATACTGACTAGAACGATTAATACTAATGATTCCATTTTTAAAATCAATATCTTGCCATTCTAGTCCCATTAACTCGCCTAAACGAACACCAGTAAAAACAGTAAGAATAATAGCAACCTTATATTTAGTTTCTTCTATAGAAAGTCGTTCTAAATTTTCAAGAAGTATTTTAGTTTGCTCGTCATCATAAGATCTTCTTTTAGGTTTTCTAGCCTTAGGTGCTTGAACACGTTCTGCGGGATTTGCTACTATCAATTGCCAATAAACTGCCTTATGAAGCATTGCTCTTAATAATCTGTGATGTTCTAAAATTGTTTTACCAGATAAGGGCTTTTTAGTCTTTGCACCATTGTTACCTTTTTTTCTAACTAACTGAGTATCTTTTTCAAGCAAATCATAAAACTTCATAATGTCAGTTGGTCTAATTTTGTTAATATAGAAATGTCCGAAGTATGGCAAAAGTCTTGTTTCTAACATTCTATAATAACGCTTGTATGTAGTAGGAGCAAGTTCTTTTGAACCATAATCTCTTTTCCATATTTCTGTAAATTCAGAAAATCTAAGAGATTTACCATCAACAACTAATCCATTTTGTACTTCAGTAACAAACTTTGCTAGTTCAACTTCTGCATCTTTTTTAGTTGCGTGGACCGTTTTTCTGTGTATCATAGGCTTTCCGTTTAAGTCGAAACCTTCAGAAACTGTTAGCCTGTAACTATTTTTTCCTCTTTTTTCTATACTCCCAGCCATTACTTAATTCACCTCCTTTCAAGTATACATATGGGTGGGAGGAGTATGTAATTTTATTGTTAACAAAAGCATTATACAATAATAGTTAACTAAATGCAATAGATTTCAAAAATAAACTTAAAAAATTTTATGAGTATAATAAAATGTAGAAAACTGTCGGAAGTTGTAATATAAGTAAATTGCTAGACTTTTCACAGAAAATGTGATATGATTTGACAAAAAAAGGAGGAAAAAATGTTATTTAATATATATTATATAAACACATTTAAAATGTATGAAATAAAGATGATGATTAATAATAGAATGAAAGTTGCAGAACAGGAAGAAAAACAACAAAAAGATGAAGAAGGTTTAGAAGCTGAAATAGAAGCAGGGATGAAAATGCCAAGTATATTTAACTTGAAATCTAGAGCAAAGGCTCAAAATATTACAAATGACACAAGAAAATTTGTTGAAAATTTTGATATAAAGACCACTAAGTCTACGATGTTAAAAGAAGTAATAGACAAGTGTTGTGATTTTTCAGACTTAGAAAAAGAAAAATTACAAGAAGGAATGTTAATGAAAGTAGATTCTTTAAAAGTAGAATTAACTAATTCAGAAGAAATAATGGGAGTAAAGGTAATAAATAATAAAACTATTACTATGACATATGAGGGAATTGATATCGGTAAAGTTTTTGATGCTGCGGTAAAAGATTATGCATATATTTTTAAAGCAAAAAATGAAAAAAAAGAGAAATTTTTGTTTAAAATACCTGTCACTTTTGAAAACGAATTTGAAAGTATGTATTCAGTAAATGATATATTAATAGGTAAGGTTGGAATAATAGGAATTTATAAAGGAGAGGTTGAGGAAGATTCAATAAAGAATATGATTGATATAATAGACAAATCTAAGAAAGAAACTCAAAATAGAACAGAAAATATTGAAATTGTTGATAGCGATGATATGGAGAAAGGTAATGAAGGAGAACGAAAAAATTTATACCACTATTTTGATATTATTGCAATTATTCAAGAATTACATATAGAAAATAAAGATGAAAAATAATACGAGGTGAGAAATGAAAAAATTATATGTGTATTATGATGAACAGTTTGAACAATATAAAAAGGATAGAGAGAAGGAAGGAATAAAAATTATATCTATTCCTAAGATTTCTAAAGTTCAAGAAGACAAAAGATTGTTGAATGGAGAGATAGAGATAGATTTAACAACTTTAGGAATGGCGCTACAAAATAGAGGAGATTTAGCATTCAATTTTGAAACAGTATTTGAAACCATACCAGATGAAGTTAGATTTATTGTTTCAGATGAGTATAAAGATATTATAAAGAAGTCTTTCAAATTTGATTTTTGTGAATTTGTACATTTATACGATGTTAAAGAAGAAAAAACGAAAAAAGGAAGCAATAACAAAAAGATTGGTATATGTGATTTAAAAAAAGATAAAATAAATGAATTGTTAGAACAGTTTAATAAAAAATTATACGGGCATACAAGATTTAAAAAAGATTTAAAAAGTAAAATAAATAGTTATAGAATATTAAATAGATTAGAAGAACAGAAAGTATTATCAATTTTTATTATGGGAGATTCTGGAACTGGAAAAACAGAAATGGCTAATTGCATGTACAAATTATTAGGAGGGAAAAATAATATTTGTAAGATTAGTTTTGCTAATTATAGTAGTAAAGACAGTCTTAATAGTTTAATAGGAAGCCCAAGGGGATATATAGGAAGTGAAGATGGAGAGCTTTCGAAAAAAGTAAGAAAAACAGATGTTAAATTAATATTAATTGATGAATTTGAAAAAGCAGATGAAAAAGTACATAATTTTTTCTTGGAATCTTTGGAGAAAGGAGCATTTAGTGATTCACAGGGAAATGATTATGATTTAAATGGTTTCATAATAATTTTCACATCTAATATGTCTCCAGAAACATTTAAAAAGAATGTTCTACCTGAACTTATATCTAGATTTGACTATATATGTCAATTCCATCAATTGCAAAAAGGAGATAAAGAAAAATTTTTAGATGATTATTTAAAAGAATTAAAGGAAAAATATGAAAGAAAATATAAGAAAAAAATAAATGATGATAGAATAGAAGAAGTAAAAAAAATTATAGATATTGATAATTGTACCAACATTAGAATATTAAAGAAAGATATAGCGTGCAAATTTATCGAATTAATAGAAGGTTAAAATAAAAATGGTAAAGATAAGTCTTTATCATTTTTTATATAAATATTCTATTTATTTTCATCCAACCATTTATCAAATTCTTCATAAGTTTTCTGCTCATTTCTTATATCATCCATAAATTTTCTAGCCTCTTTTTTCCAATTCTCATAATCCTTTTTATAAACTTCTATATCAGGATTACGTTTAACTAACATAGCTTTTTTAGAGTACATTTTACGATATTTACCATAGACTTTATCATTTTCTTGCTTGATTCTTTGAGCAATTTGATTACCAATATCTTTACAAGTCTGAGTTCCTTTAAATAAATTATCGCAATAATTAACTCTTGGATTATCTGTTACAAAGTATTTACCACAATTCTTACATTTTTTTATTATAAAATTGTTTTCTTCTACAAATTGAAATAATGTAATATATAGTATGGTATAAATACTAGAACTAGTTGCACCAATATTAGAATATACATCAGCAAAATGTTGTCCAGTTGTAAAGAATTCTAATAATTTATCTTCACTATTTTCAAGATATTCAGGAAAAATTTTATAATTGAAAGCATTATCTATTTGAAAATCAGTAACATATGGTTTTAATGTTTTAAAATGTGATGTGTAATAAATATAGAATCTCATCTGGTTAGTCATTTTTCTTGAATTTTCCATACTATGTTTATTGAAAATATAGTCAACAAATTCTGAGTAAAGCTTTTGAACCATTTCAGCATCTTTTTTTATTACTTTAAAATATTTTTTTGCTAATGTTTCTATCTTATTGTAACTATATGATTTGTCAATTTTTAATTTTTTAATATCTGTTTCTTCAAAGTATTTAATGTAAGATGTAAAAAACTTAGTAAACCAAACAAAATATTGATCAAAATTAGAAAAATCTGTATTTAAAAAGTCAATTAAATTTGTTCCAGTGCGATAAAAAGATAAGTGATCTTTAATAAAAAAACGACAATTAGAAAGTTCACCTAAGGTATAGTAATGTAATTTTTTCGGCATATCTAAAAGTTCGATTTTTCTTTTTAGTTCATCACTAATTTTTTTATGTGGTGGAAAAAAGCTAGAACAATACTCATCATATTCTTCTTCTGTTAAATTTTCTTTTATAATATCTAAACTTGAAACACCTTCAGGTAATGGGTAATCAGGGTTTCCATATAATAAAGTTATATGACTAAGGTTTTCTCTAGTATTAATGGAAATATGTATTTCACTATTAATTTTATTCATAATTCCTCCGTTAACAGCTTGCAAAATTATCAAAAGTTAACTTGCTATCAAAATAACCTATAAAGTATTTACAAAGTTAACTATACACAATATAATACATTTGCTAACAAAAGTCAATAGACAATAACAAGAAAACTGGAGGTGATACTATGGAATTACAAAAAGTTCAAAGAACAACACTAACAATGAAAGAAGCAGCAGAGTATTTAGGTATATCTTATTGGTTAGTTAATCAATTAGTAAGAAGAAAACAAATACCATGCTCAAAAGTTGGTGGAAAATATTTATTTAGAATACAAGCACTAGATGAATATTTAAAAAATATGGAAGAAGAATCTATTAGCTAGATTTTTTTAGGAAAGAGAGGAAAGGAGGATATGTATAAATTACAATGGTTAAAATTAGAACTAAAAATATTTTCAAATAGGAAGATTCAAATATTACTAAAAGAAACAGATGGAGATACATATTTTAGAGTATGGGTTCAATTATTAACAATATCCATGGAATGTAATGAAAATGGAAAATTAGTAATAGGAGAAAATACACCAATGACAATAGAAAATTTTTCTAAGATTATGGGAAAGTCTAAGAAAAAAGTTGAGAAAATTATTAAAAAGTTTCAAGAATTAAATATGCTAATTATAGAAGAAGGAGCATATAAAATAAAAAATTGGGACAGGTATCAAAGTGCTGAATCATTTGAAAAATATAAGGAACAAAACAGATTAAGACAACGAAAATATCGTGAAAAATTAAAAAGTGAAAATGGAAAAAGTAACGTTATAATAACGGAAAATAACACTAAAGAAGAAATAGAGATAAAAAATAAAATAGATAAAGAAGGAGATGAGAATAGAAGTGGATTTAGAAAATGTGAGTTTTAAAATCATCACCAATGAAGGTGTAAAATGTGGGTTCTGTAATAAAAAATTAAAGCCAATAGGATTAGATTATCTGTATGCTAATGTTAATCAGAACGATATTGAATATGAAAGATGTGACTGTAGTAAAGCAATTGAATTTTGGAAAGAATACGATTTAAACAAAAATGAGAAAGAAAAACAAAGAAAATATAGAGAAATTATAGACAAAATTTATAAAGATGGTTGTATAAAGAAAAAATTTAAATATTGCAATTTTTTGAACTGTGATTGTTTTCTATATAATGCGGATGTTTTAGGGAAAATAATACAATACACACATTTATGTATAGATAATAAGATTAAAGATGGGGTTATCATATATGGAAAAGTAACCTATGATAATACAGATTTAGCAGCAAGTATTGCTAATGAAATTATTAGAAATAATAAAGTTGCATTAATGGAAAGAACAGGTTCTATGATGGATAAAATTAAAGAGACATTTAATAGGAATGATATAACAGAAGCTCAAATTGTTGAATTATATTCCAATGTAAATATGCTAATTATTGATGACTTTGGAAGTGAAATAATTAGCAACTGGGCTTTAGAAAAGTTATATAAAATTGTTAATAATAGATATGAAAATGAACTACCAATAGTAATTACAACTAAGTATAATAAAGAAGAACTATTAGAAAAATTGGCAGTTGAAAATGAAGAATTAGCAAAAGAATTTATACAACTTTTATACAGAATGTGCTATGGAATTTCACTAACAAAAGATGATTCTAATACAAAAGAAAAAGTTAGCATAAGCGACCAAACTATTTGCTAACTCAATCAAAAAACTAAATAAATTATAATATGATTTTTAATAAAAGTAAATGGAAAAGTTTGAAATTTTGTTCAAACTTTTCCTAAAAATTTAATCAAAAAATATCCCTCGGAGAGCAAAAAGGGTATTAGGGATTTTCCCTAAACAGCAAAAAGAGGTGTCAAAACACCATGCTTGCGAATGTTAGGTACTAGAAAATACTACCTACATTCGAGCAAAATAAAATTTTGCTTATCTTAATGCTTCGTAAACTAGCATTAAGATTTTTGAATAGAAAGATGGTGAGTTATATGATTAGGACTTCAGAGGAAGCTTTAGATAGCATTTTTCTTTCTTATAAAAAAATATTATACAGATTTAATCTATTAAAAATTACAACAAAAAAGGAA
>CAMXLV010000028.1 GCA_947244675.1 uncultured Clostridium sp.
TACAGTCTTAGCCCCTTTGTATAATGCAAATAAAAATCCAACTGTACACTCAAATACATGATGTAATGGCAAAAAGGATAAAAACACATCACTACTATTTACCTCTAAAATAGATGCTATATCCATCAAGTTAGAGCATATATTTTTATGAGATAGAGCAACAATTTTAGATGCAGATGTTGTACCTGAGGTAAATAACATAATACTCATATCCTCTGCATTAATCTTCGCTTTAGTAAATTCTTCATTTTTCTGGCTTATTAATTTTTTTCCTTTTTCTATTAGCTCTTTTTGAGAATAAATTCCTTTTTTGTGCTGTTCTAAATCCATAGATATCATATGTTTTAATTTTCCTACTCCTTCATTTTTAGCACTTTCTAATATGGATTCATATTTTTTAGCATAAAAAATAGCTTCTACTTCTGATCTTTCAATTAAACTTTTCAATTCATTTTCTGGCAAAGATTTATCAAGTGGTACTACTACTCCAGTTCCACATACAATACTTAAATAAGCAATTTCCCATTCAAATCGATTTTCTCCAATAACAGCAATTCTTTTATTTTTTAATCCCATATCAATTAAAGCAGTTCCTAATGCATTAATTTGTTCTCTTACTTCTTTATGTGTTATGGTTTGGTATTTTCCTTCTTCTGTTTTAATTTGATAGGCTATTTTTTCGCCATACTCTTTTCCAGACTTTTCTAACATTTCTTTTAAATTATCAATTTTGATATAACTCTTTAATGTTTCACTCATAAATTTCTCCTCATACGTTGTTTGTTATTTTATATTTATATCATAAATATGTAAAAAAAACGATAGAACTGACCTTTCAGTATAAATAAATATTACACCTCATATACTTAAAATGAGGTGTAACATATGCGTTTTTTTAGTAATTGCCTAAAAGGTATTGCCATTGGTAGTGGAGCTATTCTTCCTGGCATTAGTAGCGGTGTTTTTTGTGTGATTTTTGGAATTTACGAAAAACTATTAGATAGTATTTTAAATTTTTTTCATGATATAAAAAATAATTTCAAATTTCTTTCTCCTATTATTTTAGGAATTGGATTTGGTATTCTTTTATTTGGTAATGTTTTAAATTATTGCTTAGCCTATTTTCCCATACAAACAAAATCAATTTTTATTGGACTTATTCTAGGTAGTATTCCTGCACTTTTCCAAGAAGTTTCTAATAAAGAAAAAAACAAACCATCTTACTGGTTTTACTTTTTGTTAGCACTTTTTATTGGCATTAGTTGTCTTTTTTTGGAAACTCACCTAGCCATTGAAAGTTCTAACAATACTAGCTTTCTTTATCTCTTCTTATGTGGATTTTTCATGTCTGTTCGGTATTGTCGTTCCTGGTGTTAGTAGTACTATTATTTTGATGCTTTTAGGTGTTTATCCTATTTATCTCTCTTCTGTTGCTAGTTTATATTTCCCTATTTTATTGCCAATTTCTCTTGGTATTTTACTTGGTGGATTTTGTTTTATGAAATTAACAAAATTTTTACTAGAACATTTTTATGCTCCTACTTTTTATGCTATTATTGGCTTTACCATTGGATCTATTTTCGTTTTATTGCCTCATTTTTCTTCTTTTCTTGAAGCTATTATTGGTATTTTATCTTGTCTTTTACGGCTTTGTTTTTTCTTCTATGTTAGAAAAAACAAACCATACCTGATAAAATCTTTACATACAATTTTTGTAAAAATTCTTGACAAGTTATTTATTTTATGGTATAATGATTATGTTACTTGAGTGTAGCGTAACGACTGGGCTTGTTTCCAATGATATCTGATTGATTATATCCTATCAGACAATTTGGATGAAAGCCCAAAAACAGGAGAGATATTATCTCTTTCTTAAAAAAAGCTGTATTATGAGGTTTCATGGAGGATACAGCTTTTTTCTTTTATCTTAAATCTTTTTTCTTCTTATAATCCAGTCTGCTTCACATTTTATTGGCAACCTCATTTTTACTTTTTGTCCTTTAACTCCTGGACTTACTTCTACCATCTCTTTATCATCTTCTATATTCCACAATTTTTCTATTTTAAACACTACTGGTTCTAATTGATTTGGAACAATAATTTCTAACTCATCCCCTACTTGCATTTTGTTTCTAATCTCTATGATAGACTTTTCCTCCTTATATTCCACAACTTTTCCACCAAATTCATAATTTTCATTATATTGCCTTCCACCATATTCTTGTATATCTTTATTACTTCTATCATTAAAATAGAAAGTTGTTAATCCCCTTGTTTTTACCTTTTCTAGTTCCTTTCGGTATTTTTCTTCATCATAATTTTGTGGATTTTTTTGATAGTCGTCCATTGCATTTCGATATACATTAATAACACTTGCTATGTAATACTCTGTTTTTAATCTTCCTTCTATTTTTAAACTATCTATCCCCATCTCTATAATTTCTGGTAATTCTTTAATCAAACACAAATCTTTGGAAGAAAATATACTAGTTCCATATTCATTCATTTCAATTGGCATAAATTCCCCTGGATTATTTTTTTCTTCTGCATATAGTTGATAAGACCATCTGCAACTTTGTACGCAGTCTCCTAAATTAGCACTTCTACATGATAAAAAGTCACTTAAAAAACATCTTCCCGAAAAGGCAAAACAAATAGCACCATGCACAAATATTTCTACTTCTAAGTCTTTTGGTTTATTTTCCATAATATATTGTAATTGCTTTTTATTCATTTCTCTAGCCATAATAACTCTTTTAGCTCCATTACGATACCAGAAATTACAATCTTGCAAACTAATAATATTTGCTTGTGTACTAATATTAATTGGAATAGATGGTGCATATTTTTTTAATACTTCTATTACACCTACATCAGCTGCTATAATACCATCTGGCTTTAAAATTTCTAATCTTTTAGCCATATCTTTAATTTCTTCATACTTTTCGTCCCAAGCAAATATGTTTAAGGTCACATATACTTTCTTTCCTATTTCATGAGCATATTTTATTGTTTTTTCCAAATCTTCATTTTCCATATCTGCTCTAGCTCTTAAAGATAATGATGAAGTACCACAATATACTGCATCTGCTCCATAAAGATACGCTGTTTTTGCTTTTTCAAATGAACCTGCTGGTGCTAATAATTCTATTTTCTTCATTTTTTTCCTCCTATTTTAAAAAGCACTAAATGTTTTTTTACTTATATCACATTTAATGCTTTTTGTAAACATAATTTTTGTTTTTTATCTACTAAGAAATTTCTTCATTTATGTTATCAAAAATACTACCAAACTTCTCTTTTCATTTATGTAAAATTATGGTATAATAGAAATAGAGGTGATTTTATGGCATATCATGTAATGAATAGAGATGAATTTCAAAATTATTTACAAAAAAAAGTTAAGGTTATTCCTTCAAAAGATGAAATGTTAATTGATGAATTTTCATCTACTTCATTGTTTGAATTATATGAACTTTTAACCAAATTAAAAGATGATAGGCAAATTGCATTAACATATCAAAAAAAGTTAAAAGAAAAAGTACAAGCCAATTTTTCTAATGTAGCTTGCTTATTTGAGTTTCCCATTAATGAAAATGTTTTAACTCGTGTTGAAAATTATATAAAAAATGTATTTTTAGCTTATTTAAAAGACCCTGAAAATTCTATTTTGTCAGAAAAAGAATTTGAAAAGTTAAAAATTGTTATTGCCAAAAAATATCCTCATGAATTTGTAAAATTAATGCAAGAAGAACGAAATGCCACAGAACTTAAATTTCAAAAAAAGCTCTTAGATGAAATTGTAACTGATGTAACTGATGATTATCATAAACACCTCAAGAACTTACAAAACAATGAAGACATTCAAACTGCTTACTACACCGATTCTACCAATCAGTTTCCTAAAGCACATATTGCAACTACTGGTAGACTAAAAAGTTTCAAAACAGCAAATGATAATTTAAGAAAAGAAGTTACTAACTCCATTCAAAGGCTTATTCCTTCTAATTTAGAAAAAGGAATTACCTATGAGGATCTAAAAAAGCAATTTAATCTATCCAAAGTTTCAGACGACTATTTTGGTTTTACAGTATATGTAACAGATATTGACGATACTTTTCATATTGATGAAAAAACCTTAAAAACAAAAGAGGGAAAAGAATTCGTTGCTTATCGAAAACAAAAAGAAGATAATATTCCTATTTATCGCTCTTTGAATAATTTTCTGCACAACCCTTGCTCTTTTTTAGCTTTTACGGAAGAACAATATTTACAAGTAAAAATAGAATTATTAAATATATTACAACATCTTACTTATCCAGAATGCTCTGAGGAATATAATGGTCTTTTATTCCACCCACAAGATGAAAATGATCCTGGTACTTCTTTTTCTAAGCTTTTAGCATCTTCTTTACAAACTTATCATTCTTGCTTACAAAATAATAGTTTCAAGCAAAAATTAAACTTTAAAGAACATGCTAATTATCAAGAAGAATTACTTTCTTTATTTGAAGAATTTCGTAGTCGTATGAACGATAAACTTGAATTTGCTGCTTTAAAAATTATGGTACCACAACTTTTAAATGATAAAAACTTTATGCATGAAAATATTTTAAGAGACCAATTAGATGTAAAAGTGTTATCAATTGAACCAAAATTAAAAGGAAGAAAAGGATTTGTTGCACTTTTTGCGATTTTGCAAGCACCAGATGGTAGAAAGTTAGAAGGTCAGTTCTTATCTTATTCACGATACAAAGGTTCTAAATCTGGTAATTTTGCCCATAGTAAAATGCAAAATAAGCAACTTGATATTTCACCTTTCTTTGAATTAAAAGATGAATTTAAAGACTGTGAAAATGATGAAGATATCTTAAAAAATGCTATTCATATCTTAAATACAACAACAATCGCTCAAAAAAATCATTTATTAACAACTCCTTCTGGATATCTATCAAAAGAACAACTAATTCATAAAAAAAATCTTGAGCTAGCCTTGAAAACAATTCAAATAAAAGAACATTACCAAGATTCATATTTTATCTTGAAAAAAGATAAAAATGGTTCCTATCGAGAAATCGAAAAAGTAAGTAAAGAATATTCCTTAAAAACCTATCTTCCAATCTTTGCACAATACCACTCTCCACGATTAATAGCTGTTTCCTCACCACACTCTCGTGTTAATAAAAATACCGCTTTTGTTAATATTAAAACATTAATTGATAACTTTAGAGAAGTACTTCTTGTAACTGATGAAACAACTTGCCTTTCTGATATGTTATTAAAACGATTAGAAGAAATCCAAAAAGAAGATCCATATGTTACACTTCACCAAAGTGCCCTTCGCTCTATTTTATCTAATAATAACATTCCTGAGGAACAAATTGAACACTTAATGCAACAAATGATTCAACATTCTAGAACAATTCGATTACCTTATACCAACTCTGTTAGTGACATTAAAGAACGTGTTGAAGAAGAAAATGCTAATGAGAAATAATCTCTTAGCATTTTCTTTTCTTTATTTGACTAATAGCTAATCCATCTCCTACTTCTAAAATGGTTGTCTCTAATAATGGATTCTCACTAGCTTCTTTAATATATTCTCTTAAATTTCTAACTGCTGTACGTTGTTTGTGTTTGTTGTAATCACTCAATACATAACCTTTATATAAAATATTATCAGCAAAAATTATTCCATTTGGTTTTATCATTCTTAATGCTTCTTGCAAGAAAAATGGATATTTTCCTTTAGCAGCATCAATAAAAACAACATCATATTTTTCTTCTAACGTCGGTAAAATTTCAACAGCATCACCTTCATAAATACGGATCTTTTCTTCTACTCCCACTTTTTTTAGGTTTTCCTTTGCTTCTTCTACACGTACTATTTCCCTTTCAATTGTATCAATTCTTCCATTGTCTGCTAAAAAATTAGTAAAGCACATAGCAGAATAACCGAACTGCTGTCCCTATTTCAAGTATTCTTTCTGGCTTCATTTCACTTAAGTATTTTTCCATAACGACTAATGTTTCATCCATAATAATTGGAATATGCTCTTCTAAGGCTTTATTTTTTATCTTTTCTAATTCTTGTAGATTCATTTATCTATCTTCTCCATTTTGATTCCTATTTATTTCTACTTGCTCTTTCTCTTTCTTTACTATCTAAAATCTTTTTTCTTAATCGAATAGACTCTGGCGTAATTTCAACTAATTCATCATCTTGGATAAATTCAATAGCTTTTTCTAGTGACATTTGAATTGGTGGCACTAAACGAAGGGCATCATCTGATCCAGATGCTCTTGTATTAGTTAAATGTTTTTCTTTACATACATTAATTGATAAATCTTCTCCTCTTGAATTTAATCCAACAATCATTCCTTCATATACTTCTACTCCTGGGCCAATAAATAAGTCTCCTTTATCTTGTGCATTATAAAGTCCATAAGTTACAGATTTTCCATTTTCAAAAGCTACAATAGTTCCTCTCACACGTGCTTGGATTTCTCCTTTAAATGGTTCATAAGAATCAAAAATATGATTCATAATTCCCTCACCTTTAGTATCTGTTAAAAATTCTGTTCTATATCCAATTAAACCTCTTGCTGGTATCTTAAATTCAATCTTAGTATGTCCTGCCTCTGCTGGTTCCATATTAATCATTTCTGCTTTTCTTTTTCCTAATTTTTCAATTACATTTCCAACACAATCCTCTGGTACATTAACAACGAATCTTTCCATTGGTTCTGATTTAACACCATCAATTTCTTTGATGATAACTTTTGGTCTTGATACTAAAAGTTCAAATCCTTCTCTTCTCATCGTTTCTATTAAAACAGATAAATGTAATTCTCCTCTTCCTGATACTTCAAAAGAATCTGGAGAATCAGTTTCTTTTACTCTTAATGATACATTTCTTTCTAATTCTTTAAATAATCTATCTCTTATGTGTCTTGAAGTTATAAATTGCCCTTCTTTTCCAGCAAATGGTCCATTGTTTACACTAAAAGTCATTGAAACAGTTGGTTCATCAATATCAACAAAAGGTATTTTTTCTGGATTGTTAAAATCACATATGGTATCTCCTATATTAATGTCTGGTAATCCTGCAAGTTCTATAATATCCCCCGCTTTTCCTTCTTCTACTTCTACTTTGTTTAAACCAACATGAGTATAAACTTTGGCTATTCTTCCTTGTGTAACTTTTTCTTCTTTTCCACAAATGGCTACTGGCATACCAACTTTAATGATTCCTCTTTCTACTCTTCCGTACTGCAATTCTTCCTACATAATCATCATAATCAATGTTAGATACTAACATTTGTGCTGTTCCTTCTTCATCACAGTCTGGTGCTTTTATGGTATTTATCATTGTTTCAAATAAACAAGTTAAATCTTCTGTTTCATCATTTAAGTCCATTTTAGCAATTCCATTTTTCGCAGATGCATATACAACTGGAAATTCTAGTTGTTCATCTGTTGCATCTAATTCAATAAATAGCTCAATTACTTGATCTACTACTTTTTCAGGTGTTGCTCCTGGTCTATCTATTTTATTAATAACAACAATTGGCTTTAATCCTAAAGCTAATGATTTTTTCAATACTTCTCTGGTTTGTGGCATAGCTCCTTCAAAAGCATCCACTAATAATAAGACACCATCCACTGTTTTTAATACTCTTTCTACTTCTCCTCCAAAGTCTGCATGGCCTGGTGTATCTACAATATTGATTTTAATATCTCCATGCATAACTGATGTGTTTTTAGCTAGAATGGTAATTCCTCTTTCTTTTTCTTGATCATTGGAATCCATAATTCTTTCTTGTATTTGCTCGTTTTCTCTAAAAATATGACTTTGTCTTAATAAAGCATCCACTAAAGTTGTTTTTCCATGGTCTACGTGTGCAATAATTGCAATGTTTCTAATTTTTTGATTGTTCATTTTTTATTTCATTCCTTCCATAGCTTAAGACGTTTTTAGAAAAGTTTTTTAGGCTTATTTCCTATTTTCTTTTCAAAAACGTCTTACATTCTCTTAAAAACTTATAAAATTATACTACTTTTCGCTTGTTTTGTCAAATGCTAATTCCATAATTTTCTCCATTACTTCACTAGTAATTTTGTCTAGTACGTCCTTATCTTTACTTCCTTTATACTGACTATAATCTAAAGGCTTTCCATAAGTAATGGTTACTTTTCTTTTTTCTTTTGTTCCTCCTTTTATTCCACAAGGTATAATTTTTGCTCCAGTTCTTAGTGCAAAAAAGGCTACTCCATCTTTGACCTTTTCTCCTTTTTCGATTCCATTTCTTGTACCTTCTGGAAACAAAGCAATACATTCCCCATTTTTAAGAGCTTTTAATGATTCCTTTATGGCTGTTACATCTTTTTCGTCTCTTTTTACATGAATTGCTTCAAAAGCCCAACCTAAAAAATTTAAAAAAGGATTTTTAGCTAGTTCTTCTTTAGCCAAAAAGCGCATATCTCTTTTCGCAGTTGCTACCATAAGTGGTGGATCTAAATATGTTCTATGATTTCCACAAAATATTAATGATCCTTCTTTAGGAATATTTTCTAATCCAATAATTTCGGCTTTATAATAAATTCTACACCACCAATAAATGGCACCTCGAACAATCCATTTTATCATTGATTTTATTACATTTTTCATATTTTTTCATTCCTTTTCTTTTTTTCTTTTAACTATCTCTATTACACGATTTACCACTTCTTCAATTGTCATGTCACTTGAATCAATATAAATCGCATCCTCCGCTTTTTTTAAAGGTGCTATTGAACGTGACATATCACGTTTATCCCTATCCACTATATTTTGCAAAACCTCTTCATAAGAACTTTTTATTCCTTTTTCCTCATTTTGTTTTTGTCTTCTTATCGCTCTTTCTTCAGCTGAGGCATCTAAATAAATTTTAACATCAGCATTTGGAAATACAACAGTTCCTATATCTCTTCCTTCCATGATTACCCTTTTACCTTCTGCCACCTTTCTTTGCCACTTTAGCAATTTTTCTCTTACCATTGGCAAAGTAGAAATAGGAGATACAAAATTCGTTACTTCTTCTTCTCTTATTTTCTGACTTACTTCTTCTTCATTTATAAATATCTCTCCATTTTCCTTTAAATCAATTTTCATATGATTTAGACATTCCTCTATTTTGTTATTTTCTTCTAATGCAATGCCTTCTTGTAACATCTTTAAAGCCACACAACGAAACATTGCTCCTGTATCAATATTAATTAAGGCTAATTTTTCTCCTACCTTTTTTGTAATTGTTCCTTTCCCAGCTCCTGCTGGGCCATCTATTGCAACAACAAATGACATTTTTTATTCCTCTCTTTCTGGTACAAAAATATTTTTAGCTACTACTTCTAGTTTTGTAACATTCATAGCTGTCAATTTTTCAATCTCTTTTTTCGCTTTTTCTTTAAAATCTTTTAATCCTTCTACTACATTATATCCATACATAATGGTCACTTCCATATAAATTTTTGCCCCTTCTCCATAATTCTCTACTCTCGTTTTTAAAATTTTATAAATGGTAGGCGTTTGAATGGCTAAATATTCTACGATTTGTCTAAATACTAAATCTGAAATGGTAAATCTTCCCATATAACTAAAGGTGGGTCTTATAATTGATTTTTCTGATATATATGGCTTTTGCCCTTTTCCTTTGGATTTAAAAATTTGAAGAGGATCTAATAAATAACCAGAAAAATCTTTTTTAATTTCAAAAGTTGGTACTGGTATTACATGTTTTCCTTCTGTTACGCGAATTCTTCTTGCTGTTTGCATCTCTTCTTCTGTTGCTACATCTGTTATATAGGTTGTTTGTATAATTTCTGGTAGTCCTAAATTAGCAGCGATTTTTTGTACCATACCATCTGATGTTCCTAATATTAAAATGCTTTGTGGTTTATATTTCTTGATTGCTTTGACAATTTCTTCTTTTTCTTCTTCCTCATAAAAAAGAGCATGTTTTACTGTTGCAACTTTTGTTTGAGCTTTTTTAGCAGATTCTCCTGCAATTACTTCATTATCTTTAATTAATAATCCATCATCAATAATAAAATGTGTATCTTTTTCTCCTGCTACCATTTGTGCTCGATAGCTTTTCCCTGTTCCAGATGGTCCTACAAAAGCATAAACTTTTATTTTTTTCATCTCATTTACTAGTATCATTTTCGTAGTCTCCTTCATTTTATAAATTTTTTCTTCGTAATTGTCCACAAGCAGCATCAATATCTGATCCTAATTCTCTCCTAATAGTAGCAATAATTCCATTGTCATTTAGGTAATCTCTAAATTTCATAATGTTTTCATTTGAACTTTTGTTATATTTTCCATTTTCAATTTTATTAATAGGAATTAAATTTACATGGCACAACATTCCCTTTAATAGTTTTACCAATTGTTTAGCATCTTCTAAATTATCATTATTGTCTTTGGCTAAAGCATATTCAAATGAGATTCTTCGGTTAGTTTTTTCAATATAGTCCTGACAAGCTTTCAACAATTCTTCTAATGGATAGGTACGATTTACTGGCATCATAGCACTTCTTTTTTGATTATTGGTTGCATGCAAAGAAATAGACAAAGTACATTGAATGTTTTCTTTTGCCAATTGATAAATTTTAGGAACAATTCCACTTGTTGATATACTAATATGTCTTGCTCCTATGTTTAGTCCTTTAGGATGGTTGATTTGCCTTATTGCATTTACAACATTTTCATAATTATCTAACGGCTCTCCTATTCCCATAAATACTACATTAGATATTCTTTCTTTAGTATCTTGCTCTACTTTGATAATTTGTTCTATAATTTCACCAGAAGTTAAATTACGAATAAAATTAATGCCTGTTGAAGCACAAAACTTACATCCCATTTTACATCCAATTTGAGATGATACACAAATACTGTTTCCGTGATGATAACGCATTAAAACAGTTTCTATAGCATTACCATCTAATACATCTAATAAATATTTAATAGTCCCATCTTTGGATTCTTGTTTTTTTAATATATTAAAGCTTCCTATTTGATAATTCTTTTTTAATTTTTCTCTTAATCCGTAAGGAAAGATTCGTCATTTGGTCAAAAGATTCTACTTTTTCTTCATATAACCACTTGCCTATCTGTTCTGCTCGAAATGGTTTTTCACCCAATTCCTTTAATTCAATTTTTAATGCTTCTAAATTATAATCTTTTATGTTTTTCATGAGATTTTCTTGTTCCTTCCTTTTTTCTTTGTCTATTATATATTTTTCTGATTATGATGTCAAATACAACAAAAAAAGAACTATTTTTATCAATAGCCCTTTTTCATTTATTATTCAATTACCATGAATCCTATTAACACTAATTTAAGTTGTGCTATATCATTCATTCCAATTTCTCCATTTTGGTCTAAAT
The DNA here is from genome assembly GCA_947244675.1 of uncultured Clostridium sp. The sequence continues at coordinate 11,436 of CAMXLV010000028.1, forward strand.
CAGCTGCTTTAAATTTTTCTCCTTCTAATTCTTCAATGTCAATATAATGCAATTTTAATTTAGCAAGGTCATTCACATCTAATACACCATTTCCATCAATATCTCCTATTACAGAAAGCGTATATTGTAGTGTTTTACCAACTTTTAATATAGTACTTGTTGTTATAATATCATCTTCTCCTAATTGATTTCCTTGTTGATCTATAAATACTAAATCAGATTCTGTTGTTACATTTTGTTTGAAAACTTTTACAGTCGTTCCTGGTACTATTTTTGAAATATAGTTTGGTTCAATTAAATATTTATCAGATGTAATTTTGTCTTCTTTTACTGGTTCTTCAACATTAATTTCTAATTGTGCTTGATTAGATTTCATTAATGTTTTTCCGTTACTTGCTGTTATATTTTCTACTTTTATCATTGTTCTTTGTTCTGGTTTTACGTTTTCTTTTACTTTAAATTTTATGGTAAAGATAGTTCCTGCTTCTTTTACAAAATTTTGATTATCTGTTACAAATTTTGAGTTATTTGGATTGTAAAAGTTTTTGTTTAAATTCCATCCATTTTTCCCTTCTATTTCTTCTAAGGTTAAAATGTTGGTATCATAATTTAATTTTCCTCCTAATGCAATAATTCCATTTTCTACGTTAGTAGGTTTGCTCATATTAACATCTACTTCAAATTCTTCTCCTGGATTTAAAGTGGTTTTGTCAGTTACTATTGATGTATTAAAATGATAAGTTTCACTCTCTGCTGCAAGTACTACTGTACTAATCATACTTAACATCATGACAATCATACTTAGTGTAATAATGGTTTTTACTATTTTCTTTTCCATATTCATTTCCTTTCTTTTTTGTTTTAGTCTACATAAATAATTTACCATATTTTGAAAATTTTGTCAATCCCCTTTTTTATTTTTTATAACACTTTTTACATATGAAATTTTCTAATAATGGCTTCTCTTATGTCTTTAGCAGACAATATTAAACAAATTAAAAAATTTAAAATAGAAACTCCACTAGCTACCATACTAACTACTTTATTTTGGATAATATGTTCTGTAATAAGTACTACTGGTATCATGCTAAATAATACAATAACTAATTGATATATAGCATATTTTATATATTTTTTGTAACTAACAATTGTTAATATTAACATCGTTCCATTAGCAATTATTATTATGATTGGAATAGCAATGTTAATTGACCACCCTTTATTCCCTAATTTATAATCAATATAAACGGTTAACATTGATATAGCAATCATCTGCAATAGAACATGACCTGCTATATTAACATTTTTTTTGATGGCATAGATCACTACAATCCAAGCATATAAAATTCCTGCATTTGCTAAAGCAGCCCAAGGCATCTGGGGCGTTGTTAATTTATTGACTATTAATAATATAATAGCAATTCCAACTGACAAGACAAGTAAACTTTTTATTATCTTATCACTTTTTTTTGCTTTTATCTTCTCTGGATATATCATCTAAAACACCATTGCTTTCTATTTGTATTTTTATTCCTCTTTCTTTTAAGAATTGATAAAATTGTTTTTCAATCTTATTATTCTGCAAAATAGATGTAAAAGTAAATACCATTTTATTTTCATAACTACAACTAGAACATTTTATTTTTTCTACTGGTTCTGGAGCAATTAGCATTAAAAAGTAGTCAATATAATCCTTATATTTTCCAATAATTCCAATTCTTCCAATATTTGAAAAAGTAGTAGTAGTATATTTTCTAATTTCAATATAACTTAAACGGACAATCGCTTTTTTTATAATTAAAGGAATTGGTCGAATAAGAGGATTATTTCCAATTTTTACATTAGCTGACATCGTTTTTATAATCTCTTCCTCTGTTAGTCTCTCTTGAAAATCTTTCTTGACAAAATTTAAAATTTTATCAAAAGTATCTAAATTATCTTTTTTCATTTGTGCTTCTACTGTTATATAAGAAAAAAAATTGGCTAACGTTTTAGAGGTGAAATATTTTTTTAAATTAACTGGTATACATACTTTCACTGGTTTTTTTCCTTTTGCTTTTTTATAGTTTTCTTGATAAATACTATAAATTAAGACTGCTGTTAAATATTGTGTTATTGTTGCCTCTTTTTCTTTGCTTATTCTTTTCAAATCTTCTAAATCTATTATTTGATGAATAGCACTAATAGCTCCTAATGGGATTGTTCCTCCCTTCAAAACATAAGCTTTTTTTCCGTGAAGCATTTGATTTTGCTTTTTTATCATAGTTTTTTATATAACTATCTTCACTATCATATTCTATCTTTTTTAAACTTCTATCTTCTTCTCTCAACTTCTCTGGATGCCTAAGTTCTAAATAAGTATAAATAATTTCTTTAAAAAAAGTAGTCCCACTATTTCCATCAGTTAAAGAATGGAAAATATCAATATTTACTTTATTTTCAAAATAAGTAACTTTAAACAAATAGTTATGATTCTCTCTCCCATCAATATACTTACAAGGATAATCTTTCTCTTCCTCCACCACAGGATCTTTTAAATTTTCCTCTAAATAATACCAAAAAAAACCGTGCTTTCATCCTTACCTTAAAAAACTTATACTTATTCAAAGCTTGCTTTACTGCTTCTTCCAAAACTATTGGTATTACTTTTTCTTTTAAAACAGCAGACAAACGAAACACTGTACTATATCTTTTCCCTGTTGATATAGGGAAAATCTTTGCTGAATTATCTAACCTTCTCCAATGCAATTTCGGCATTCTCTTCCTCCTTCTCGCCTTTCATTCTTCCCCTATTTTTTAAGTGGGGGTATTTTGGGACAGGTACAACTTCCCCCCTGACGTCATATTTTGGGACAGGCACAAGTTCTCCCCTAATGCCATATTTGGGGACAGGTTACTTATTGTAAACTGTCCTACTTATGGCTTTTTTATTTTGCTGATTATTTCCTGATATGCCTGTTCTTCTAATTCTTTTCCACTATTTTTTTCAATAATCCATATATGCCTTGCTTTTTCATATTCTTTTACTTCTATTGAAATACCTTGCTTTTCTGCTTTTTCTTTTAATATGTGAACATCTGGATTTAAGATATCATAAGTACCTGTTAAAATGGTTAGGTTTTTTAATTTTGATAAATCCCCTTCAATTGGATTCACTAAGTAACTCTCCATGCCATCTTCTCCTGCATAGGCGATTCCTGCTAATTTCAAAGTTTCTTTATTTAATTGTTTATCATTTTTTTGTACTTCTTCTATTTGGGGATTTTCTAATCTAACATCTAACCATGGTGATATTAGTATTGTTTTTTCTGGCATTGGTAAATTTTCTTCCCCTACTCTTTCTTCTAAGGCTAAAGCTAATCCTCCTCCTGCCGAATCTCCCATAATTATTAGATTGTTAGGATCTACCCTATCAATAATTTCTTTATAAAGTGGTACTACCATTTGAAACACATCTTTATAGTTATATTTTGGCGTTAATGGGTAATCTGGTAAAATAACAGTTGCCCCTGTATCCTCTACAACTCGTTCAATAAAATCCCAGTGTTTATTTGTTGCTTCTGCAACATAAGACCCTCCATGAAAATACAATATTCTGATGTTTGATTTTTTTTCACTTTTAGGTGTTATAACGAATAGATTTCTTTCCATATATGTATTTGTTTCTAACTCACAGGTCTGTTTTATTTTTGTGGGTACTTTTGTTTTGATATCTACTATCCAATAATAAGCCAATATTATTAATGCTATTAGTAATAATATTAGTATGCTTCCGTATAATGATTTTGACTATTTTCATTTTTTTGCCTTTCTTATTTTTTCTTATTGTATCATACCCCCTATTAGAACTCAAGGCTATGATTCTTAATTTTTTGTTAATGAAGTATACAACCTATACAACAAGAAAAAATGACTATACTTTATTAGATAGTCACTTTTCTGTTATTTATATTTTACTCTCCTTTTAAATACATAGGAGGTTGTACATTGAAATATGAATGTCCTGATGGAATACCTCCAGTTGATTCTATGCATAATGCAATTCTCAATTTATATGATCCCTTAATACTAGAAACATCCAAATATAAAGTATTTGGTGGTGTTACATGAACAGGAAATGTCTGATAATTTGACAAAATAATGGCATCACTAGCATTCAATATCTCTAATCCAAAGGATGGTTTATCAAAAGTGTTATTCATTCCATTATTAACGCTTCGGCAACTAAAGGTTAAGCGTGAAACATCTGTTAAGTCATAAAGAGCTGTCGAAACTAAATATGTCCATCCATAGCCACGCCTTGTTCCCAAACACCTCTTGTATAAATAAGTATCATTATTAATCAAAGACCAACCTGGAGGATCTGAAAAAGAAAATGTATCGCTCCAAACCGAATTAACATTAAGATACATAGCAGTACAAGTAACACCTTCTGTCGATATCGTTTCTTTTAAATTTCCTGCATTATCAACTGATAATATATGCAAATAATAAGTTCCTCCTGATGAACATGTTAATGTCAGTTTATTTTTTTCTTCTGTTTTAAATTCTCCTGTATATTCTTCTATATTATCTACTCCTATTGCATGATTACTTTTTGTAAATATCCATCTACTTTTTTCAATATTAATTCCACTTAATTCATCACTTTGTATTACTGTTGCTATAATATTTTCACCTATATTTACTTGATTTTTATCAAAACTAATCTCTGCACTCTCTGGCAACTCTCTATCAATATTTGATACATTTCCAGTTGCATATCCTCCTGTTTCTTCTAGTCTATTGCTCAATCTTGCATAAATATTGCCATTTTCTTGCATAACAATTGGTGCAGTATAATCCCTCCATATAACAAAGTCAGTTGAATACTGTAATGTATATCCTTCTATTTGTGTTACGATCTCTACTTCAACATCTCCATTTGTCCAAGTTGATGGTGTATAAGTAAATTTCATATTACTTCCTTCTCCTTCCTCTGGTGACAGAGGTGGTAATAAATCTGGTGGTGGATTTTCTCCTTTTTTCCCCACATACTCTACTTTTTTTTCGGTTACCCAATAAATATATCCTTCCTTCGTTTCTACTACTATAGTTATTGGGTCCTTTTGTTTGTTTAATTCCACTTTTGATGCTTTAAAAGTTTCGTCTTTTTTTATCTCTTGGCTATATTTTTCCATATATACTTCACTTGTCTCATAATTTACAATTTTATCTGGTTTTAAACCATTTCCTATAATTTTTAAAACTTCCTCATATTCTTTCTTTTTTGTTTCTTCTCCTGCCAAGTTAGTTTTATTTAATATTCCATTGTCTCCTGTTAATGTAGTAATTGTAATTCCTGCTAAAATTAAAAGTATAATAATGGTAATAACTAGTGCAATTAGTGTGATTCCTTGATTATTTATACTACTTTTTTTATACATTTTATTTCTCCTTTATTTCTTTTGTTTTTATTATTTGCATTTTTTCTAATTGTATACTTTTCTTTTTAGATTGTATCAATATTAAACGATATTGTCAACAAGTTGACATTTTTTCTTATTACCCGACAGTTTTATAAGAGAATAAAAAAATGCTTAAAAATTAAATGTTTTTCATAAACTTTTTAAGAATTCATGGTTATAAAATAGCTTTTATGCACAATAGTTTTAAAATTTTCCATGCTTAATAAACACTATTGTGCTTTTTCTATTTTTTATACTTCATAGAGTATAAAATCACTCCTGATTTTTTGAATTCCATACGAATTAAAACATAAATTGAAATACATTAAACCTGTATTAAATATCGATATGATTCTATTTTCTTTATCTTTCTTTTTATAAAATTTTATCTTTATATGTTTTTTTACTTTTCCTTCTCTTACTGTATACTCTGTTCCCAATATTGTTAGCCATAACATGGCTATACACATTAGACCAAACATCGTCTTAAACGACTGAGCATTTTTCATTTTTGTACTT
>CAMXLV010000029.1 GCA_947244675.1 uncultured Clostridium sp.
TTAGTTTTTAAGAATTTTTTCACCTTTCAAAAAAACTGTCGGGTAATAAGACATTATTCTTATGAAAATTTTGTATCAATTTTGTCTATCATGTATTTTACTAATACAAGAACAAAAAGCTCATGATAAAAAAGATGTTTTGTTGTATTGGTAAAATCTTTGATTTTTCTGATACCACTAAAAAATAACGAAGCAATACTTATTTTTTGTATTACTTCGTTACTTTTTATCTTTACTATGTTAATTATAGATTTTTTCCAACAGGATATTTCTTTTTTTTTCTTTTGAATCCTCATAATATTTTGCAATTAATTCATCTAATTCTACACTCAATTGATAGGTAATGCTGTAATCATCGCCTTGTTCAATGCTTTTGTTTAATTTGTCTCTTAATTTACAAATTTCTTCATTTAACATATTTTTTTCTCCTTTTTTTCTATCTCTCTTCTATTTATTTATAAATTAACACAATATCACCTTCAAGTCAAGCATTTTCAATGGTTTTTGCTAACTTTCGTACGTTCTTTTTTTACTTTTTTCGACTTTATTAGACATAAAAAAACAGCGTCTTTATTTTTTTATGGAAAACGCTGTTTTTGCTACAAAATTTTTTTCTAATTTTTTACGATCGAAAGAATCATTTTTTCTTCTTTAAAGACATCTTTTAAGATTTGTTCTAAGTATTCTACAGTAATCCCTTCTATTTCCTCTAAATAGTCAAAACTATTGATTCCATTCATGCTATCTGCCAAAAACATTCTTGCAATATCTGTTACATCATTATATTCTTTCATATAACCACCATATATCATTTTCTTCATTCGGTTAAAATTAGCTTCTTGAATTCCTTCTTGCTTAAATTTAGCAACTTGTTTCTTAAATTCTTCATATACTTTTTCTGGTTCTTTTGATTGCCCACTAATTAAAGCGTGTGCATAAATGTTTGTAAACTCATATTCCAAACTAGGTTGTGCAAAAATGATTCCTTCATTATATAATTTTTTATATAAGTCAGAACTTCTACCCACTAATAAATTTAATAAAATTTCTATCGCAATATGTTTTTTAACTTTTACACCTGGTTGATCTTTTATGCCTATTGTATATAGAGGTTTACTTACTTCTAATTTTTGTTCTATTTTTTCTTGTACAATTTCTTCTGGTTCTTCTGGATATTCCCTTTTAATTTCTCCACTTGGTTTTACTTGTATTAATCTTTTTTGAACTTCTTTAATTAACTCTTCTGGATTAAAATCTCCACACAAAACCATAGTCATATTAGATGGGTTGTAAAATGTCTGATAACATTGATAAAGAATTTCTTTATTTATTTTACTAATACTTTCAATTGTTCCTACAATATCAATTTTTACTGGATTATTGTGGTACATAGCTTTCATCGCATTTAGATAAACACGCCATTCTGGATAGTCATCATACATCATGATTTCTTGCCCAATAATTCCTTTTTCCTTTTCTACATTCTCATCTGTAAAAAATGGATGTTGTACATAATCCATCAATTCATCCATTGCTTCATAAAAATTGCTAGTACATTCAAATAAATAAGCTGTATGATCATTAGTTGTATAGGCATTAGCTTCTACTCCTAACGCTGTTAAAGTATCTAAACTGTTGATTCCATTTTCTTGTTCAAACATTTTATGCTCTAAAAAATGTGCTACTCCATTTGGTACTTGAATGGGGTTTTCTTCTCCTGGAACAGTAAAACTACTTTCATTTGATCCATAATGTGCACCCCATATCATATATTTTTTTTGCATTCCTTTTTTGGGAATAATCATTACAGTTAGTCCATTTTCTAATTTTTCAATATAGACTTTCTCTTTTACCTTTAAATTTTCAATAATTTGCACTTTTTTTCCTCCTTGATTAATCTTTTAAGAAATATATAGTATGAATTGCCACATTTTGGGCAATATGCATGATATTTTCTCTTTTGATTTGATTGATTTTGTTTTTATATTCATCTATTGAAACCTTACTATTGGTTAGTTCTTGACCAAAATAATAAGTAATTTCTGTATCTTGTTCATCTTCTATTGCTTGAATTGCTGCTATAATTCCTTTTTTAGCATTTTCTATGTCTTCTTCTGTGAATTCTCCTTTTTTCATATCTTCTATTTGCTTCTTGATTAATTCTAATGCTTTTTCATAGTTTCCTATTTCGATACCACAATTTATGAAAATGTTATTTTTGTATCTTGCATAATTAGAACTAGCAACATATGCTAAATGTGCTTTTTCTCTTACATTTTGAAACATTTTAGAATTGGCACTTCCTCCTAAAATACTATTGTAGATTAGTGCATCATATCTCAATTCTTCTTTATCTAAACAGACATTTAAACCTATTACTAATTTCCCTTGTGTTACTTCCATAGATTCTGTTACAATGTTTTCTTGTTCTGGAAGATTTTTGTTTAGTTCTTTTGCTATTACATAGTTTGGCTCTCTTTCTTGCAATTTTTTTATATTAGGATTGTTTTTAATGATTGTTTCTACTTCATTTTCTTCATTACCAGATATAAAAATATCAATTTTACATGTATTAATTAACTCTTTGTAATATTCATATAAATTTTCTCCATTGATTCCTTCTAAATCTTCAATAAATCCATAACGATATAAACCAAATGGTTCTTCTTGATACATTTCTTCTATGCAACGGTCTAAAGCATATCTTGCTTTGTTATCTATTTTTCCTTCAATTCTCTGCTTTATATTGTTTTTTTCTTGTTCTACATATTCTTCTTTAAATTTTCCATCTTCAAGATAAGGATCTAATACAATTTCTAGCAACTTTTCTAATGATTGCTCTAATATTTTTTCTCCTTCTTGTGGTAAGAATTTGTCACTTATTGTTTCTAAGTAAAATTTAATTACTTGATTATCTCCTGTTTTGTCTAGTCCACAGTCAAAACTCGCCCCATACATTTCTTCCATTTGTTTACTAATTTCTTCTTGGGTTGTCATATTTTTAGAACCTCTTCTTAAAACAGCTGATATAACAGCATTTTTTGTTACGTTTTCTCGACTTAATCTGGTTGTTAAAAATACTGCTATTAGGTTTGTTTTAAATTTTTCTGTGCTGATGGTATGAAGTTTAATTCCTTCTTTGATTTGATTTTGCTTATCTTGCATTTCTCTTTTCCTCCTTTAATATTTAGTATGTTTCTTTTTTTTGATATTATACGGCTGAAACCTTTTAGTAATAAAAATTGGAAGTTTTAAGTATTTTTTACCTCTTAAACTTCCAATCCCTTTTTCTTAAAATTTTCTTTTTCTTGCTGCCTCTGATTTTTTCTTTCTCTTTACACTAGGTTTTTCATAATGTTCTCTTTTACGTACTTCTTGTAGTACTCCATTTCTTGCACATTGTCTTTTAAACCTTTTTAAGGCATCTTCTATATTACCATTATTAACTTTGATCTCTGACATTTATATTCCCCTCCTTCCGGTCCATACGAAAAGTGTATGTGGGATAACCCTTATAACGTTTTTATTATACATGAAAGCTTCTAAGTTGTCAATAGCTAGATTTCAAATAATATGGCTTTCTTTTCTTTTAATGATTTTTTGACATCTACAATTCTTTGATTGCTAGATCCTCTAAATTTTAATTGTAAGTCTTTTTTGTCTTCTTCAAATTTTCCATCTACTATCACATCTAAGTAAGATAAAAATTCTGGTGTTTCCTTCCACTCATAACACATTTTTCCCATTATATCTTTATCAAATGTATATCCTGTATAACACCATATATTTTTTTGGGGAAATTTTTCTTTTACTTCTCTTAGTAATGGTAATAATCCCTGTTGGTTACTATGTTCTAAAGGTTCTCCTCCTAATAAAGATAACCCCGAAATATAAGGATGATCCATCTCCTGTAGTATTTTTTGTATTTCCTGTCCGTGTAAATTCTTTTCCATACTTAAAATCCCACGCTTCTTTATTAAAACATTCTTTACAATGGTGGGTACAACCACTAACAAATATAGAGACTCTAACACCTTCTCCATTGGCTATATCTGCTTTTTTTATATCAGCATAATACATTAAAATAGCCCTCCTATCCAACTAAATATTGGATTTTCAAACAGCAACTGTCTCATCCACCCATTAGTAAATGGAATAAACCACAATAAGACACCAATAAAAATTACTACACCTACTGTAAGGATCATTGCTAAGAAATCGGTTTGATTCATTTTTCGTTTTTGTCCTTTTCTTTTTTCTTGATTTCTAGCTAAATCTTGAAAAAGTCCTTTGGTTAGGTCTATTAATGATCCAAATGTTCCTACTTTATAAGTTTTTATTTCTTCTTTTGTTTCTTCTAACTTTTCTTTCCTTTTGTGGTTTACTTTGGTTTGAACTTCTCCTTGTGTGTATCGAATACTTTGGTTATAAATTTCATTATCATATTGTTCTCTTAAAAATTGGTTTGATAAAATATGATAAGCTTCATTGATTTCTTTTATTTTTTCTTGTGCATATTCTTTTTTTGTTCCACTATATAAATCTGGATGATATTTTTTGACTAATACTTTATAGGCTTTTTCTATAATTTCATAGGAAGCTTTTGGATTTACTTCTAATATTTCATAATAATTTTTCATTGTTATTACCCAACTTTCTTTTTTTCCTTTGGCAATTTTATTCTATACTAAAGAACGAAAAATAGCAATATCAAATTGCTACTTTTCTCTACCTATATTAATTATTATTTTCTTCTAATTTTTGTAAATTTTCCAATTCTTCTTGTGTTGCTGGTACTCCTGTTGAATACTTACTCATAATTGCATTATATTCTTCATATAGCTGATTTATTTTTTCTGTTTGTTCATTTAATTTTTTTTGTTTTTCTTCTTTTTGCTCACTTACTTCTTGTAATTGCCTTTTTATTTCTTCCAAATTTTTTGTTTTATTTTCTGGATTTCCTTCTAATGCAATTAATTCTTCTTCTTTTTGATTTAATGGATTAATTTCTTCTTGTGTTTGTTTGATTATATTTTCTAAGTTTTCTATTTCACTTTGTACATCTTCTAGTTTAATATTATCATCCAAATTAGTAGCGTTTTCTTGGTTGGTTATTGATTGTTCATTTTTTAAGTTCTTTTTATTTTTACCATTTATCCAAAAAACTGTAATTATTACGATTAGGAGTATACCAACTATACTAATTATAATATGTTTTTGTTTCATTTTTTCCCTCTTTTCTTTTTACTGTAAATATGCTTTCATATAACTTCCGCTTTTAATTGTTCTAATTGATGTTCCACTTCTTCTTCCTGTAATTGCCCCTTTATAAGGTCCATAAGTACCTTGTAATCCTCCATTATAGAAATATAAATTTCCAGCCTCTTTTACAACACCATATCCACTTCCTGTAATAATTGGATTTGTATTACTTAATGCTGCTGTACTAGATCCCACTGTTACAGTTCCTGCATTTTGATAAATACCAACTCCTTGTGAATTTGCTATTGTACTTGTAATGGTTCCTCCACTAACAGTAGCTGTTCCAGAATCAACAACAATTCCATAACTTGAAGCTGATGTAATGGTTCCTGCACTCATTGTCATACTTCCTGAGAATACATGTACATTTTGGTTGGAAGCCGTTGAACCTGTTATTTTGCTAATGCTTCCTCCTGCTATTATTAAAGTTCCTCTACTAATAATTCCATTCGTTTTAGCTATAATTGATCCAGAATTTAAACGGAATGTTCCCGCTGTTGCAATAGCTGCATATTGTGTTGAAGTCAAAGTTTGTCCATTGACTGTTATGGTTCCTCCAGAGGTAAATTCAAATACTCTTACTGATGAACTAATTGTTCCACTTCCTGAGAGAGTTATATTAGCAGATGCACTTGCTGATGTAATAGCTGCTGTTCTTGTTATTGTTTTTCCATTCATATTTAATGTTATTGTTTTATTAATAGCTACTGTTGAGGAATCTGACACATTAGCTAAGACTGTAATTACTCCCCCTGCTGTTGCTGCTGCACCTGAAACCGCTCCAGCATGTGCTGTTGCCAAATTATTATAATAAGTAGTAACTCCTGATTTCGTAATACTATAATAAGCTGCTTGTACTGTTAATAATGCTGATCCTGTTGTAGCTGTTGCCTTACTTCCTGAAACTGTTGATGTAGCAACACAATATAAATATCGTCCATTCCATCCTGTAGAAGGTGCTAATGTATAAGTAGAAGAAGTTGCACCACTAATAGCTGTCCCTGCTCCTGTAGCACTTGTTTTATAATACCACTGATATGTTATTGTTCCTGCTCCTGATGCTGACATCGTAAATCTTGCACTATTTCCAGCAACAACTGTTAAAGCAGATGGATTCGCTGTAATAGTTACCTTTGGTGCTGGTGTCCACCTAGCATATAAAGTAATATTAGCTGTTGGCACATATGATGCACCACCATTTCCTATTTTAGTTCCTCCACTAGCTGCTGTATACCAACCAGAAAAAGTATAATTTGCTCTACTTGTGTTTGGCAAGGTTACTCCTCCCCCTGTCCATTTGGCATATAAAGTTCCATTGGCTTGATAGGATGTATTGGTAAAACTAGCTGTCATTTTTCCAGTATTAGCAATCATTTGTGTTCCACTTCCGTTGGTTCCTGTATAATATCCTCCAAAAGTATAAGTTCCTCGTGCTGATGTATTAGCTGTTCCATTTCCATTATAATTAAAAGTTACAGTATAAGCTTTTGCTGGAACAGAAATTCCACTTGCTGATATATCTTTTGTTCCTGCTACATCTGTATAAACTCCTTTATTATAATTTTGATATAGCGTTGTAGTTCCTCCTGTTGTAGCACCTTGATTATTTAGTGTAATACTATATTGATTTCCTTCCCATATTGCATAAAGACAAGTCGCCATATCTTGGGTGAAAGTTCCTCCTGGTTGATAAGTAGGTGTTGTATCATTCCTATTAGTTGACCAACCTAAAAAACGAAAATTAGCCCTGGTTGGTACTTGAGTATGTAATATTAAATCATTTCCTTTGTTTTTTTCTTGTGCTTCAGGTGCATCAGTTCCACCATTTGCATCATATTGAATTTGATAATTCACAACATAGCTTTCTGATTGTTGTATTTCAGTAGCCCTATTTCCTGCTAAATCAATTACTTTTGTATATAAATAATAAGTTCCACCTTCTACATTTTCTAAAATTTCTTCATTATTTATAAAGTCCTTCCAATTGCTATCTTCCTGTGCTGGTATTTCATTAGCTGTTGTCAATTGATATTGTAATATATGTAATCCACTTCCACCAGTATCTGATGCTGTTAATTTTGTAGTAATAGGCGTCGTTGTTTCATTGGCTAATATAGTATAATTTCCTCCATTTGTTTCGATTTCTACGGTTGGTAACTCTCGATCAATATTTTGAATATTCCCAGTTGCATAATTTCCTGCTTCTCCTAACTCATTAAGTAATCTTGCATAAATTGAACCATTTTCTTCCATAATAATTGGTTCTTTATAATCTTGCCAATTTTGTGCATCTAATGAATATTGTAATATATATCCTTCTATCTCTGTTTGAATTTCTACCTCTACATTTGTGTTGGTCCATTGACTAGGTATAGCTATAAATTTAATATTACTTTTTTCTAAATCTAAATCTGGTGGTAGATTTTCTCCTAAAGTTCCCTTATATTCTACATTTTTTTCTGTAATCCAATAAACATATCCTTCTTTTGTAATAACTTGAATGGTTATTTTTTCTTTATCTGGTAATAGCGTAATCTCTTTTGCATCGCTAAACATATCATCTTCTTCGATTGCTTCTTTATAGATGTTTAAATATTTTTCATTATCCCATTGTTCTAAATTTCTATCTGGCTGTAGCCCTAATCCAATAACACGTAATTCTTCTAAATATTCTGCCTTTTTTTCTTCTATTTTTGCCTTATTGGCTTGTATTACAATTGAGTTTTCTCCTGTAAAAATAACAATCGTTATAGTTGCTAATATAATAAGAACAATAATTGTAATTACTAAAGCCATCAATGTAATTCCTTTATTGCTACTTTTAATCGTTTGTTTTTCCATTGTTCCTTTATTCCTCCATAAAATACTTTTAACTTAAATTCTTCTTACTTATCTAAATCATTTTAATTTAATATTACCTTATACTTTGTTGCCATAATGTTAAAGTAACAATGTATATCATACATTGTTACTTGTAACTTTTATTCACCAAAAATTGCTTCAAATTCATCAGCTTCTATTTTTTCTTTTTCTAATAAAATTCCTGCTACTTGGTGTAATTTATCTATATTATCTGATAAAATTTGTTTTGCTCTATTATATCCTGTATCAACAATTCTTTTTGTTTCTTCATCAATAACAGCTGCTGTTTCTTCAGAATATTCTTTTGCCTGTGCAAAGTCTCTTCCTAAGAATACTTCCTCTTGACTAGATCCCAACATTAATGCCCCTATTCTTTCACTCATTCCATATTTGGTTACCATACTTCTAGCAATTTTAGTTGCTCTTTCAATATCATTGCTTGCTCCTGTTGAGATATCATTTAAAATTAAGCTCTCTGCTACTCTACCGCCAAGTAAAGAAACTATATTTTCTTCCATCTCTGTTTTAGACATAAAAGATTTATCTTCTGTTGGACGATACATTGTATATCCTCCAGCCATTCCTCTTGGTACAATTGATATTTGGTGGACTGGGTCTTGTGTTTCTAAGAAATGACTCACTACTGCATGCCCTGCTTCATGATAAGCCACTAATTTGTTTTCTTTTTCACTTCTTACTTTTGTTTTCTTTTCTGGCCCCATTGTTACTTTTACCATAGCATCTTCAATTTCTTTCATACCGATTTCATTTAGATTTCTTCTGGCTGCCAATAATGCCGCTTCATTTAAAACATTTTCTAAATCTGCTCCTGCAAATCCAGAAGTATTTTTTGCAATTATTTTTAAATCAATATCATCTGCTAAACGTTTTTTTCTTGAGTGTACATCTAAGATTTGTTCTCTTGCTTTTACATCTGGAAGTCCTACTACAATTTGTCTATCAAATCTTCCTGCTCTTAAAAGTGCTTTATCTAATACATCTGGTCTATTAGTTGCAGCTAATACTATAACACCTTCATTTTCTGCAAATCCATCCATCTCTACTAATAATTGGTTTAATGTTTGTTCTCTTTCATCATGTCCTCCACCTAATCCAGCACCTCTTTGACGTCCAACAGCATCGATTTCGTCAATAAAGATAATACATGGTGCATTTTTCTTAGCTTGCTCAAATAAGTCTCTTACTCTAGATGCTCCTACACCAACAAACATTTCTACAAAGTCAGATCCACTGATAATAAAGAATGGTACCCCTGCTTCTCCAGCTACTGCTTTGGCAAGTAATGTTTTTCCTGTTCCTGGTTGCCCTACTAATAAAACACCTTTTGGAATTCTAGCTCCCATATCAGTAAATTTTTTTGGATTTTTTAAGAATTGTACGATTTCTTCTAATTCCTCTTTTTCCTCGTCAACTCCTGCTACATCTTCAAAAGTTATTTTATTTTTGTCTGCTGGTGTCATCATTCTTGCTTTACTCTTTCCAAATGACATGGTCTTATTTCCGAGGTCCTCCTTGTCCTGCTCCTCCCATCATGAAAAACCAGAAAATGAAGAAAATTATTAGTAAACCAAATGGTGTTAGTAAACTAAGTACAGTAACAAAAATAGATTGTGATTTTTCTTCTAATGTAAAGGCTCCATCTTTTAAGAAGTCTTCACTATAACTCATAAAGCTTTCCATATTTGGTATGTTTACTTCTTTTTTTATTTTGTCGTCTTTTAAAGTAACAGTCGCTAATTTTCCATCTGCTTCAATTTGGATAGCTTCTACTTTTCCACTATTGATATCAGATATTAATTCTGAATATTTTAATTTTGAATCACTATTTTCAACAATAGATGATAGTACCACTATAAATATAATACCTATGATCAGCCACATGGCTAATGTTTTAATTCCGCTTTTCAAAATAATTCCTCCTTATGTTTTAGCAAATATTTTTTATATTGCTTTTATACCATATAATTTTTCGTTTTTCAATAGTTTTTTATATGTCTTTTTTATTACAAAATCGCTTAATTTTCCCATTTCTTACGGATACCTACTTTTTTATAAAATGAATTTTATGGTTTTTTATTAAAACTTTTGTATTTTTGTTTGGCATTAGATATTTGTTTCCAATATTTTTACTACTCAAAAGTATGATATCCTCTATATGTATTTTTTCAATACTTGCTGTTGTTCCGAAATAGCCTTTTTATAATATATCGAATTAGTCTTGCTTTTATTACTTTTTCTTGTAGATTAAATTTTTTTAAATGAATTTCTATCTTCTCTTGATTTTCTTCTAGTAATAATTCTTGATAAATTTTTTCTGTTTGTTTCTCCATATACTCATTTTCTAGAATTGTTATATTAGAAAATCTATCTATTGTATTGATAATATTGGGATTAAATTCTTGTTGTATATACGGAATAACTACATTTCTTACCTTATTTCTGTGATATGTGTTATCAAAATTGGTTTTGTCTATTCTTGGTTTTAATTTTTTGTCTTCACAATATTTTTCTATTTCTCTTCTTTCACATTCAATAAGAGGTCTTATTATTTTTCCTCTTTTAGGTTCGATTCCTTTTAGTCCCTCTACACCACTACCTCTTAACAAGTGCATAAAAATAGTTTCTATTTTATCATTTTTGTTATGGGCTACTGCAATTTTGGTTGCTTTCGTTTTTTCTAAAACTTCTTGAAAAAACTCATATCTTGCAATTCTTCCCGCTTCTTCTGTTCCTATTTTATTAGTATTAGCCATTTTTTGAATATCTATACTTTTTAAATAAAATTCAATTTGATTTTTTTCACAATATTTTTTTACATATTGTTCATCTTCTACTGCTTCTTTTCTAATTTGATGATTTACATGAGCAACAACAATTTGAACTTTTCTGAATCTATCTTCTGCTTCATTTTTCACTAGTTCTACTAATACATTCAACATACACATAGAATCTGGGCCTCCTGATACAGCTACTACTATTTTATCTCCTTTTTGTATTAATTGATATTTTTTTATAGTTTGTATAATTTTATTTTTCATTTTTATTGTTGTTCTCCCCTTTGACCTATTTTACTACGCTAGAACAAAAAGAGCATAACAAAAAAATATTAGACCTTTTAGATTACTCTGTATGCTCTATTTCCGTTTGTCTGCAAAAATTTCGCAGAATTTTTTTGTAGAATGTGTTTTGCTAGATTAGTAAAATTTTTGATTTTTTTCTATATAACAAATAGATAATATGTTAAATATTATCTATTTTACTATATTTTACTAAGTTTTTCAAGCTTTAACTTTTTATCCTGTTATGGTCTTTTTAATTTTTTCTAAACGTTTCTTATCAACATTCAGTGTTATTAATATATCTTTTTCATCCATTTGATTTTTCAACATTTTTATGATTAACTGCTCTTCTCGTGATTCTAATTCTTTTTCTTTCTTTTTTACCTTAACTTCTCTTTTCTTTATTTGGTTTTTTTGCTCTTTTATTTTACTTTCTTGTTCTTTTACTTTACTTTCTTGTTCTTTTACTTTACTTTTTTCCTCTTTTATTTTCATTTGCTGTACTTTTAATTGTTTTTGTTGTTTCGTTACTTTTTTTTGCAATTCAAAAAATTCATCTACTTGATTTAGTAATAATTCTACAAACATAGCTTCATCTCCTCCTTTTTCTTTTAATTTTAAATCATCAATAAGCTTCTCATATTTACTTTTTGATAGTTTACTTTTAAATACATATTTTATAATATTTTGCAAAAATATTTTTTGCCTTATCTCCAGCTTCTGCCTTACTATAATTTGTAAATACTTTTCTAACTCTTTACGATTCGTTGCTTTTTCTAATAACATCATTTTACTCAATAGACTATCACTCTTTAACAAATCTCTATGTGTATAATGATTTATGTCTATTAATTGAAAATTAGCAAATGGAATAGCTTCACACCCAATTAATTGTTCTTGCTTGTCTGACAAATAATTCGTAACATTCCATTTTCTATTTCCTGTATAGATTACAAAAGAATATATTGTTGGTAGCTTATAATTCTTTTGCAATAACTTTTCTTTATCAATTGCACTTTCCATGATTGCCATATTGTACTTTAAAATTCGATATGGCATTGCATAATCTATTGTTGATTGTTGCTCAATTAAAAAAAATATGTTTTGCTTGTTTTTTTTATAAATTACATCTGATTCCATTGTGTGAAAATCTTCTGTAATAAATTCTCTATTATATTTTTCTATATCTTTTTCTTGCAAGGCATAAGGTGTATCTTTTAATGCTAATCTCTCATTTAAAAATTTGATTACTTCTTCTTTATTATCTAATACTTTTTTAAAAATTTTATCATGTGGTTTTTCTACTTTATTTTTCGTTTTGTAGTTGTATTTTTCCTCCTCTTCACAAACCCCCACTAATTTATATTTTTTTATTATTCTTTTGTAGTATAAATATTCTTTATAGGTAAATGGTTCCATATCACTTCTCCTTTATTATATCACATTTAATTTTAAAGTCAAGATTTATTCCAAAGTAAAAAAAATTGTTTAAAAATATTAAAAATGGGCAGATATTATTCATTTTTTGGGAATTTGATTTAAATAATAGATTTAACTTTTTGAAATAATATTTTATATTATATAAACCTCTTCTGATTTTGTCAAGTAATCTCCTTTATTTTCTTTGTTTTTCTATTCTCCTTATTTAAGAAAACCATCCAATACTATTGGTAAAATCTTTGATCATTCCTATACAATAAAAAATAAACTCAAATTATTAAACTTTTTTGTCTAATAATTTGAGTTCATTTCCTATTTTTGCTTTTTTCTTTTAATCATCAAATCTTCTTTCTAAATTAACAAATTTAGTATAACTTCCTAACCATAACAATTCAACAGTTCCTGTTGACCCACCTCTGTGTTTTGCTAAAATTACTTCTGCTATATCTTTTTTCTCACTATCTTGATTATAATAATCATCACGATATAAAAACATAACAATATCTGCATCTTGCTCAATTGCTCCAGATTCTCTTAAATCAGAAAGCATTGGTCTATGGTCTGGTCTTTGTTCTACCGCTCTTGATAATTGCGATAACGCAATAACAGGAACACCAATTTCTTTGGCTAATATTTTTAAAGAACGACTAATTTCTGATATCTCTTGTTCTCTACTTCCTCCTCTTTTATTACTTCCTTGTACTAATTGTAAATAGTCAATTACAACCATTCCAATATTTTTTTCTAATTTTAACTTTCTACATTTTGCTCTTATCTCCATAACTGATATACCAGGTGTATCATCAATATAAATCTCAGATTCTGATAAAGGTCCTATACTACTAGCAAGTTTTGTCCAATCATCTTCCTCTAATTTTCCTGTTCTGACTTTATTACTATCTACCATTGCTTCACTACATAAAATTCTGTTTACCATTTGCTCTTTTGACATTTCTAGACTAAAAATAGCTACTGGCACCTTTGCTTTGATTGCTGCATTTGTTGCAATATTTAAAGCAAAAGCTGATTTTCCCATAGCTGGTCTTGCTGCAATTAAAATTAAATCTGAACTATGAAATCCTGCCGTTTTATAATCTAATTCTGTAAATCCTGTTGGTACTCCTGTTATATGCTGTTTTCGATTATATAATTCTTCTAATTGATTAAAACTATCTACTAAAACCTCTTTGATGGGAGTATATCCTTTTTGGTTTTTATTTTGCATAATATTAAAAATTCTTTTTTCGGCTCCCTCCATGATGTTTTCTACTTCTTCTGTTGGATCATAACCTAATTCAATAATTTCATTCGCTGTTTTGATCAGATTTCTTAATACTGCTTTTTCTTCTACTATTTTAATATATTTTTGTGCATTTGCCGTTGTTGGAACTTTTTCTGGGAGTTCTGCTAAATACTCTAATCCTCCTACTTGTTGAAATTTTCCCATTGCTTCTAATTCTGATTTTACCGTAATGATATCAATAGGCTCAGCGCGATTGTAGAGGTTTAATATAGCAGAATAAATTGCTCGATTATCTTCACGATAAAAGTCTTTTTCTTTTAATGCTTCAACACTTGCTATAACTGCATCTTTATCTGTTAACATACTACCAATAATCGCTTGTTCTGCTTCTAAATCATGTGGCGGTATTCTTCCTAATTCCATTCTAACCTCTCCTTTTGCTTAAAGTGGTTTTAAGCTATTACATCTACCTTAAGTTTTCCAATGACACCTTCAAATAATTTAATCTCTATACTCTTCATTCCTAGTGTTTTAATCGTTTCCTTTAACTCTATTTTCTTTTTATCTACTGTTATTTTATATTGTTTTTCTAGTTCCTGTGCAATTTCTTTATTGGATACTCCTCCAAATATTTTTCCATTTTCTCCTGCTTTTACTTCTATCTTTAATACAATTTTAGATAATCTTTCTGCTATTTTTTTTGCTTCTTCTCTTTCTTGATCTTTTTGAAACTTAGCTGAATCTTTCCTAGCTTTTAATTTCGCCATATTTTCATTATTGGCTTCTAAGGCTAATTTTTTTGGGAATAGAAAATTTCTCGCATATCCATCAGATGCATTGATTACTTCATCTTTTTTTCCTACTCCTTTGATGTCTGCTTGTAAAATTACTTTCATTCTACTTTCCTCCTTTTATTTCTCATTTACGATTTCTCCTATTTTACTATAATTCTGGGAAAAAAGCAAGTAAAACTGTTGGCTAATAAGATTTTAAAGAATTTGGAATAATTTTTTAACCTATTATAAAAGTTACCTTTCGGTAACTTTGTACAAATGGTTTATTCTTCAAACCTAATGAATTCATTTAATTAAGACTACTTCCTTGCATTTTGCTTTTTTGTTCTTGATAAACTTCCTCTATTTTTTCCTCTACCGCATATGTTCTTTGTATGGCTTCTATTTGTCTTCTTTGATTGTTAATTTTATCAACTTGTCTGGTATAACTTAAAATTAAAACCCCCATAAAAAATAACATAGATACCAAAACATATAGTGTAACAGATCCTTTTTCCCCTTTTTGTTTCATTTTTTTATTTTCTTTCATCTTTACTCTCCTAAAAAATACTATCTCTTTTTATTTTATACTGTTTTTTAGTTTATTTCAACTTCGTTATTTCTTCCTTCCTCAAAAATTGCATTCAAAAGCTTATTATTGCTTATTTTTAGCCATTTTCTTTTAATATTACTTTTTTGTTACATTTTTATTACAATCTTCTTTTATTTTCTACCAAATCCTATTCCAAAAAACTACTACTAAACTTGACAAATAGCCTATTTGCTAGTAAAATAAAAAAGAAGAAAAAGGAGGAAATTTATGCAAAGAACTAGTAGAAAAGTTTTAGACACTTTAATATCTAGAACCAAAATATATTTAGCTATTATATTCATTTTGCTTACTTACATTGCTATCCAAAATACTTATTTAATTGTACCATGTATTCTTTTATTTGCTTCTATTACCATTTACAGTTATTACATAAATAATAAAAGAAAAAGTGAAATATCAGAAACTTTGCAAGATTTGAGTATATCAGTAGATTCTGCTGCTAAAACCAGTTTAATCAATTCTCCCTTTCCTTTAGTTATTTTAGAAAATGATGGAAATATTATGTGGAGAAGCTCAAAATTTGTTTCCGAATTTGCTAATATTGACATTCATACCTATTTAAAAGATTTATTAGCTAGTATTAATCGAAAAGACGAAAAAAATCAAGATATTATCAGACAAATAGAAATTGGCCAAAAAAATTATCATATTGTTGGAAAATGTGTTCAATCCAAAAACTATAAAAAAGGTTTTCTAACTATTTTATATTTTATTGATGATACTGAGAATGTAAGGTTACAAAAGGAATATAAAGATTCTAAATCTTGTGTAGCTATTCTAATGGTAGATAATTATGAAGAAACAATGCAAAAATTAGAAAGTGAAGAAAAACCACAAGCAATTGCTGAAATTGATAAATACATCTATGAATGGTGTGATAAAACAAATGGTGTATTAATCAAAACAGAAAAAGATCGTTATATTTACTTTTTTGAACAACGTTATTTAGACAGTGTAAAAGAAGACAAATTTAGTATTTTAGATAAAATCAAAGATGTAGACATTAAAGAAAAAGTCCAATTTACATTGAGTATTGCCGTTTCTAATGAAGGGCAAACAGATAAAGAAAAATACAAATCTGCTCAAGCTGCTATGGATATTGTACTAGGGCGTGGAGGTGATCAAGCTGTTATTCGTGAAAACGATATCTACAAATTCTTTGGAGGAAGAGCACAAGAAGTAGAAAAAAGAACAAAAGTTAAGGCAAGAATTGTAGCACAAGCTTTAGAAAATTTAATTAAGGAAGCCAATAAAGTTATGATTATGGGACATACCAATCCAGATATGGATTGTGTAGGAGCAAGTCTTGGAATTTACCGTTTAGCTAAATCATTAAATCGAAATGCTTACCTTATAATGGACAAAAAAGCTGCAGCCTTAGAAAATTTCCAAAAATCAATAGAAAAAGAAGAGGAATATGAAGATGTGATCATTAGTAAAGAAGTTGCTTTGGAAAATGTAGATAAGGATACTTTATTAGTAATTGTTGACACTCATAAAAATAATTATCTAGAATCTCCTGAGTTGCTTCACCGAGTAAAAGAAATTGTAATTATCGATCATCATCGAAGAAGTGCTGATTTTATTGAAAACGCTACTCTTACTTTCCAAGAAGTATATGCTTCTTCTGCCTCTGAGTTAGTAGCAGAACTGCTACAATATGCAGAAGAAAAAGTAGAACTAAAAACAATAGAAGCTGAGAGTTTATATGCTGGAATTATGATAGATACTAAAAATTTTACCTTTAAAACAGGGGTTAGAACTTTTGAAGCAGCAGCTTATCTAAGAAGATGTGGTGTTGATATTATACGTGTTAAAAAGTGGTTCCAAAGTGACTTAGAAAGTTTTAACAAGATTGCTGAAATTGTAGGAAGAGCTGAAATTGTAAATGATACTATTGCTATTTCTTTTTATCCAGAAAAAGCAAAAGATGTCCGCATATATAAACAAAATACAATTGCAGAAA
>CAMXLV010000030.1 GCA_947244675.1 uncultured Clostridium sp.
GTGGGAAAAGAAAAAATAAATATGCTAGAAACAATATTTGAAGCAAGGGAAGAAGATTTAGCTTTTATTGATGAAAAAGATAAAAAGTTTATGAGTCAAGATAAAGCAAATAAAATTAAAAAGTCTGATTATTTAAATAAAGAATTAGAAAAAATTCCATATAATCTTAATTGGTTAAAAGATAGTATTGAAAAGTTAATAAAAGATTATGTGGAAACGATTGATTTTGAAAGTTATTATTTTCATAAAAAATATTATTTTGCAGGATTAAAAGATGGAATGAAATTAAAGGAAGAATTAAAATAACATTAAAAGACAATATAAATTTTGAGATTTATATTGTTTTTTCTTGCCTAACAATGCGATATGCATTTGATATCACAAAAACACAAAGGTAATACCGCTAAAAGCCACGCTTTTAGGCAGTTATCGGGAGATGAGATATCTCCCTGATCCTGCAAAATGCTGATGCTGTTAAAATTCTTGATTTTTTACAGCATCAGTATGCATTTTGTATTGCTTTGGAGTAATTTTGAAAAGAAAAAATAAAAAAGAATGGAGGTCAAAATTTGAAAGAAAATAAAGATGAAGAATTAGTAACAATGGTAATAAGAATACCAAGATATAAAAAGAAAATGATAAAAAATATAGCAAAAAGTCAAGGAAGATATGAGGCAGATATTATTAGAAGCGGAATAGATAAAGAATTAAATTTAGATTTATACCAAGATAAAATGGAAGAATTAATCAAAGAAATTTTAAAACCAATTGAAGAAAAATTAAATAGATTTTTAAGTTCACAACGAAAAATAAATGCAAAGTTTTTAAGAACAACAGCTATAAATACATACTTAAATAGTGAAGTTATGAAAAATTTGTTAGGTGACGAATATTATGAACAATTTAATATGATGTTAAATAATGCAAGAAAGAAAGCAAATTACTATATAAATAGAGACACAGAAGGGATGAGCAAAATAGATTTGTATGATTTTTATAATATAGGTGATATTTATAAAGAAGAATTTAGGAATGAATAATAATTCAAAATAAAAGAATGATAAGAAATCAGAATTTGTTCAGTCAGTAATAACGAATGAAACAGAATAGAAGAAAAAAGTAGTGAAATAAATAAAATTTCACGCATGAACAAATTCACGGAAAGCCAAAGAATAAAGTTAAAATTATGCTAATATTAAGGCTTTCCGATATTTGTTCTTTAATCAAAATATTATCTCTTTTCAGTAGGTATAAAATCAGCAAAATTCATTTAAGAAGACACTTAAATAACAAATTTAGATAAAATTTATTGCTACGCAGAGTCCCCATGTTATGATGGTACATCATAACATATAGGAGGTTAGGACTTGTGGCAAAGCCAAAGTCTTGTGCTACGAATAAATTTCTAAAGGAGCTATTCTATGGAACAAGAATTAGTACTTAAAGATAAAGTTATAGGCAAATTACAAACTGAAAAAGAAAAATAATAAAATTTTTTAACATAATGTAAGAGCTCGCCCTATGAGAGCGAGCTCTTATCTTCCATCAACTAATGAGGTCTAGGAAGATAAATTCGTTACCGTTTAGCTGCTTTTATTGCAGCCTTTTTAGCCAATTGGGGAAGTTGCTTGACTTTTCCCTTAAAAATAGCTAAAACAAAAACTGTCAATATTTCAGCAACAAAGTAAAGTCCAATTGGTGCATACCAAAAGGAAACTTTACATAGAGCCAAAATGACGGCTAAAGCTAAAGCAGCAAACCACATATAGTGGTGAATGGTATATGTCCTTTTCATCTTCCTCCCTTCTTTCTGATGAAGATATGATATGCAATGACAGTTACTATTGCATTATCAGATTATAGTAAAAATTACTATAATAATAGTATAACATAAAAAAGGCTAAAATTCAATAATTTTAATCAGCCCCTTGACAATTGTATAAAATGACTATATAATAGCCACATAAAGTAGAACAATTTAAAATTGTCCTACAGACTTCTTATATAAAAGATTGTTGGCAAAAAGTTGCAAAGTACAATATCATATAGATATTGTATAGTACAGTTATGCAATAAGAATGTTAGCAAAAAATCTACTTATGCAGTATTATATTAATAGTGTATAAGGTTTTTATGTAAGAAAAGTGTGATACAAAATTTAACCAAAATAAAATTGGAGTTTAGCAAAAAAGCTAGGCTCTTTTTTTGATTGGTTGTAACAGGTATGAATGTGATTTATACCTGTTTTGCAATGCATATAACCGTCGACGCGAAATTAAAAATTTCGAAGACGGTTTATTTGAAGTAATAAATTATATGTTGGGACATATACATTTAAAAAGAAAGAGGTGGACATGAATGTAACAAGAACTTTTTTACACGAAGGAAAAAAATTGCAAGAGTTAATGGAAATATTACTTCCCATTTACATAGAAGAAAAGACTTGCAATATAAAGGAAGAAGAGTTAGAATTCACAACATCAAAAATTCTAAAATAACTTGTTATCTAAGTTATGAAAGGAAGGGAGGAAAAATAATGAATTTAGATACAAGTATATTAGACACTAAAACATACAAAGTACGGACTTTATTTAAGACTTTCAAGAGATGATGAGGGAAGTCGGAACATCTGAAAGTATTATCAATCAAAAAGAATTTCTAACCAAATATGTTGCAAAAGAGCCCAATTGGTTTTTAATAGATATTTATATCGATGATGGATTTACAGGAACAAACTTTAACAGACCATCATTTATAAGATTAAAAGAAGATATTGAGCAGGGAAAAATAGATATGGTAATAACCAAAGATTTATCTCGTTTAGGAAGGGATTATATCGATACAGGTTATTACCTAGAAAAATATTTCCCAGCTAAAAATGTTAGATATATTGCAGTAAATGATGGAATAGACACATTCTCAAAAAATAGTAATAATGACATTGGACCTTTTATGTCTGTTGTAAATGATATGTATGCAAAAGATATTTCTAAAAAGGTAAGAACTGTAAAAAGAACAAAAGCAGAGAAAGGCGAGTTTATAGGAGCATTTGCACCATATGGCTATAAAAAGCATCCAAATGATATTACAAGATTAGTCATAGATGAGGAAGCAACAGAAATTGTTAAATACATATTTAACGAATATGTAAATGGAAATGGACTAGCCTATATAGCTCATAGACTAAATGAAAAGAAAATACCTTGTCCTTCTATTTACAAACAAAAAAGTTGTAATTACCATTGTAAAACAATATCTGGATTATGGGGGCATAATACGATAAAAAAGATTCTGATGAATAAAGTATATACTGGGGATTTGATTCAACATAAAGGAGAAATGGTAAGCTATAAAGTAAAAAAATATAGATTACTTCCTAAATCAGAATATCTAATGAAAGAAAATGCACATGAACCGATTATAGATAAACAGACCTTTGAATTAGTGCAAGACATATTAAAAAGAAAAGCACATAACATACATAAAAAAGAAAATACAGAACACTTATTAGCAGGACTATTATATTGTCCAAGATGCCATAACAAATATACCTATCAAGTACAAAGTGGATTAAAAAATGATATGGTAGCAATTTGTAGTATGTATAATCGATATGGAAAAGACTATTGTACAAGAATGGCAGTAAGAGAAAGTCTGTTAAATGAATTTGTAGTACAAGATTTAAGAAAGATTTTGCAAGAAAAAGTAGATAAGGAAAAACTAATCAATTCAATTGATCAAACTAAAATTAACAATGATAAGAAGAAATTACAAAAGAAAATAGTTGATTATAATAGAAGGATAGAAGAAATAACAAAAATCATAAAAACAGCATATGAAGACAGAGTAAATGGATTGCTAGATAAAGAAGAATTTGTTTCTTTTACAGAAAGTTACAAGAAAGAAAAACAAGAATTGATTGAGAAAATAGAAAAGCTAAATACCAAATTAAATGACTATGAAAACAATAAAGAAAATGAACTCATGAAATATATTAGAGAAATTGTTAGCTTTAAAGAAATTAATAGAAATATAATTTTAAATTTGGTTGATAGTATTGAAATTATAGACAAGGACAATATAAAAATAAATTATAAGTTTGTTGTGTGATAGTAAAACTTACAAAAGTGTGATGAAAACATAAAAAATACTTGCAAAAATGTGATAAAAATATGGAATAGGCTTGCAAAAATGTGATTGACTTAGGAAATAGCGTAAGTAGATAAAATCTGCTTTTAATTTTTAAAGCAATCTATCACAAAAGGAATTGCTACTGGAATGCTGATGACATAGACAGTATTTTAAAAACATTAGAAGAAAATCAAGTAAAAATAACCTTTTTTATGGTAGGAGACTGGATTGAAAAATTTCCAGAAGCTGTACAAAAAATCAATCAAGCTGGGCATGAAATAGCAAGTCATAGCAATACACATCCACATGTGAACAATTTAAGTTACGAAAAAAACATAGAAGAAATTGAAAAAAGTAATGACAAAATTGAAAAAATGACAAAAAAAAGAACAAAAATTTATCGACCACCATATGGAGAATATAATGACACCGTAATAAAAGCAGCTACAGAAAAAGGATATTTTTGTATTCAATGGAATCTGGATACATTAGATTACACAGGATTATCAGGAGAAGAAATGTGGAAGAGATTAGAAGGAAAAATAAAAGAAGGAGACATTATATTAAGTCATAATGGTACCAAACATACAGCAGATAGTTTAGATATGTTATTAAAGAATATAAAACAAAAAGGATTAGAAGTAACAACTGTATCAGATTTAATTTATCAAGAATCTTATACTATTAATAACAATGGAACTCAAATTCAAAAAAATTAAAAATTATTTATTAAGTTATAGTATAAAATTACCAGAAAAGGAAATAATAGTATCATAAAGATAAGTTTTAAATGGGAGATAGAAAATGTCATTTATCGGTGTAGTTGCTAACAAAAAATATTTTGAAAACATCAAAAAAAATATAAGCGAAAAAATCAAAGATGAGACAATAGAATTCATACCAATTAACTTAAGAAGCATTGAAAACATTAAAAACATAAAATTTGAAACCATAATATTAGAAGATAATTTAAAAAAATTTGAAAATCATCAAGAATCCTTAAGTAAAATTTTTGAAAATACAAGGTATAGAATCATTAATACAGATAAAAATGCTGAGACAAAAATCTTAGAGAACATAGACAATCCAATTACTTATGGGCTAAACCAAAAAGCAAACGTTACTGTGTCTAGCATAAGTGAAACAGATATTTTGGTATATTTGCAAAAAAATCTAAAAGACAAAGATGGAAACAAAATAGAAATCGAAGAAAGAAGGATAAAAAAAGAACAAAGGCAACTTTTAAAAACTTATGAGATATTAGTTATTTATACACTTTCTAAAATATATGACAAAAACATAATAGAGAACGTATAGGAAAAATATGACTTTTTTGAATAAAAATAACTTTTTATGTAGACAAAACCAAAAAAAAGGTGTATAATAGAAACTGTAATCATTATTCATAAAGAGAAAAACAAGATTTAATAGGGAGGAAAAGAAATTGGATACTAATTATTTAGAAAACAACTATTTAACATTAGTTGGAAAAGTTACTGGAGAAAAAGAATTTAGCCATGAAATCTATGGAGAGAGATTTTACATCTTCAAACTAGGAATTCCACGTTTAAGTGGAAACCAAGATATCATACCAATTACCATATCAGAAAGACTAATTGGAGAAGATACCTTACAAGAAGGAAAAAAACTATTAGTAAAAGGACAATTTAGATCTTACAACAGCTATGAAAATGAAAAAAATAGACTAATCCTAACCGTATTTGCCAAAGATGTAATAGAAGTAGAAGAAAGTGAAGAAGAAGAAAACGAAATGGTTAAAAAAGACATCATAACAAACGAAGTAATTTTAGTAGGATATTTATGTAAAAAACCAATTTACAGACAAACACCATTTGGTAGAGAAATATCAGATATACTATTAGCTGTAAACAGAGCTTATAACAAATCAGATTATATCCCATGTATTAGTTGGGGAAGAAATGCAAGATTCTGTCAAAACTTAGAAGTAGGAGCACAAGTAAAAGTAGTAGGAAGAGTACAATCTAGAACCTATGAAAAGAAATATGAAGATGGAACTTCACAAACAAGAGTAGCTTATGAAGTTTCTGTAGGAAGCTTAGAAGTAATTGAAGAAAAAAATCCAGAAAAAGAGCAAGAAGAAACAGAAGGAGTAGAAAACCAAGAAGCAGTATAAAAGAACAATAAATTAAATAAATAAAAGTTTTAAAAGACTAGTCTTTTGAAACTTTTTTTGATATAATTTGAAAAAAAGAAAGAAATAATATTCAAAACAAAGAGAGGAGAAACATTTTAACATGAAAAAAGATAAAAAAAGCATAATATTTACCATCTTAAGTATCATTTTAATTGCCATATTTTGTTTAGCCTTAACACCAGTAACTTTTCAAAATGACACTTACTATACCATAAAAGTAGGAGAACATATTGCTACTACACCAAATGGAATTGATGGACAAGACCCCTTTTCTTGGCATGAAGATTTAGGGTACACCTATCCACATTGGGGATATGACTTAATAACTTATGGCATTTACCATTTCTTTGGATTTACAGGAATCTATATAGCAACTTGCTTATTATCTATCCTATTAGGACTATCAATTTATCAAGTAAATCAAAAACTAGTTAACAATAAACTATTTTCCTTTTTTATTACCTTAGGTGTTATGTATATGATAAGAGGATATATAGCTGCTAGAGCACAACTAGTAACTTTTATTTTATTTATTTTAACAATTTACTTCATTGAGCAATTCTTAGAAACAAAGAAAAAAAGATATGCTTTAGGACTTATTATAATACCACTTGCCATTGCCAATCTACATGTAGCAGTATTTCCTTTTTACTTTGTTTTATACTTGCCTTATATAGCCCAATATTTACTTTGCTTTATGGGAGACTATGTTATTTATAGAAAAAGAGAATTATTTTTCCTAAGATTAAAAATAAAAAGATATATAAAAACAGGAAAGCCACAAGAAAAAATCGAAAAATTAAAAACAAAATTGCAAGAATTAGAAAGTAAAATAGACAAGATAAAAGTAAAAAGAACCAAAGAGTTACAAAATCCTTATAAAATACAAATGCTTAAAAATAATAATACAAAGTGGCTAATAGTAATTATGATCTTAGCATTATTGACAGGATTACTTACACCACTTGGTACAACGCCATACACTTATTTAATAAAAACTATGCAAGGAAATACCACACAAAACATCAATGAACATTTACCAATGACAATAACGAGCGAAACAGAAGCTATTTGTAGTATTATTATATTTTTAGCAATACTTACCTTTACCAAAACAAAAATTAGATTATGTGATTTATTTATGATTGGTGGCTTATGTTATTTAATGTTAAAATCCAGAAGACAAATAACGATGTTTGCCATAATAAGTTCTGTTATTCTAAACCGTTTATTAGTTAATTTAATAGAAACTTATACCAAAGAAAAGAGACAAGAAAAATTACCAAATACCATAGCGACAATTTTAATTACCATAGCAACACTTACTTTTAGTTGGTATTTAGGAAAAGACAAATTAGATGCTACTTATGTAGATGAATCAACTTATCCTGTCAAAGCATCAGATTATATACTAGAAAATATAGACTTAAAAACAGCAAGATTTTATAATGAATACAATTATGGAAGTTACTTGTTGTTTAGAGAAATCCCAGTATTTATTGATTCAAGAGCGGATTTATATGCACCAGAATTTAGCCAAAAAGAAGAAGACATCTTTTCTGACTTTATTGATACTTCTGGAATTGGAAAATTTTATGGAGATACTTTTAAAAAATATAATATGACACATGTTATTACTTACAAAAATTCAAAAGTCAATATGCTAATTACAAAAACACAAGCTAATCAATATAAAGAATTATATCAAGATGACTATTTTGTTATTTACGAAATAATTCGTTAAAGAAAATTAATTTGTGCTAAAAAAGAAAGAAGGATAAGTTTTAAATGGAGAAAAAAAGATTAACAAAAGAAAATATTATATTAATAAGTATCGTGATTTTAATTATATTATTCGATCAAGGAATGAAAATTTGGGTACAAAATGCAAAAGAAATTGTAGTATTACCAGGAATTTTGAATTTCAAACTGAGTCAAAATCATGAAGCGGCTTATGGAATAGGATCTAATTCAACAATCATGTATGTATTGACTAATTTTGTTATTTTAGGTGTAATCTTTAAATTTATGATGACACAAAATGAATTTGTAGATAAAAAGTTAAAAATATTCTTAAGTTTCATTTTAGCAGGAGGAATTTCCAATGTGCTAGAAAGAGTAATAAGAGGATATGTATCAGAATTTATTGATTGGACAGAAAAGATCAATTTACCGATACTAAACATAGCAGATCTGTTTGTTCTAATTGGATGGATTGCTGTAGTAGCTATATTTACATCATTTACAGCCAAAGAATGGAAAAATAAAAAAGAGGGGAAAAGTAAAGAGGGATAAGGATTTGAAAACATTTAAAGTAAAAAAAGAAGAAGAAAATAATCGTATTGATCGCTATTTAGCAAAACAAGATGGAATTTTATCAAGAGTTTGTGTACAAAGATTAATAGAAGAAGAAAAAATTTTAGTCAATGGAAAAAAAACAAAGCCATCTTACAAAACACAAGAAAATGATGAAATAACAGTAGAAGAGGAAGAGCCAAAAGAAGCTTTAATAAAAGCACAAGACATTCCAATCGAAATTATTTATGAAGATGAAGATATCATTGTAGTAAATAAGCCAAAAGGAATGGTAGTACACCCAGCCAATGGTAATCCAGATGGAACATTAGTAAATGCCATTATGGCAATTTGTAAAGATTCCTTATCTGGCATAGGTGGAGAAATAAGACCTGGTATTGTCCATAGAATTGATAAAGACACATCAGGAATATTAATCGTTGCCAAAAATGATAAAGCACATATTAATTTAAGTAATCAAATTAAAAATCATGAAGTAGAAAAAACATATATTGCCTTAGTAAGAGGAATCATAAAAGAAAATGAAGCAACCATCAATATGCCAATTGGTAGAAGCACAAAAGACAGAAAAAAAATGGCAGTAACTAAAAATGGAAAAAAAGCAATTACACATTTTAAAGTAATAAAAAGATATCCAGAAGAAAATTGCACATTATTAGAAGTGAAAATAGAAACAGGAAGAACACACCAAATAAGAGTCCATTTATCAGAAATTGGCTATCCTCTTATTGGTGATACAACATATTCCAATGGGAAAAATAAATGGGGAATAAAAGGACAATGTTTACATGCCAAAAGTTTAAGATTTAAGCATCCAGCGACAGAAAAAGAGATGTACTTAGAAGCAAAGGGAGGAAATTTTGAAGAAATCGTAAGACGGAGAAAAAGAATGAATTTGATAAATTTTTCTAAAATGAACCAAACATAAAAGGAGGAAAAGGCATGGAAGAGGTAAGATTACAAAAGTATTTAGCACAAGCAGGGGTAGCATCTAGGAGAAAAGCAGAATTGTTGATTTTACAAGGAAAAGTAAAGGTGAATAACCAAACAATAACAGAACTAGGAACAAAAATAAATCCAGAAAAAGACAAAATATTATTAGAAGAAAAACCCATAAAGTTACAAGAAGAAAAAGTATATATCTTACTAAACAAGCCAATTGGTTATGTAACAACCACAAAGGATCAATTCCATCGAGACTCTGTCTTAGACTTAGTGAAAATAAAACCAAGAATTGTTCCAGTAGGAAGATTAGATATGTATACCTCAGGAGCATTATTGCTAAGCAATGATGGAGATTTTATTTATCAAGTAACCCATCCAAAACATGAGATAGAAAAAACATATACTGTTACTTTGAAGGGAATTGTACAAAAAGAAGCAATAGAGAACCTAAGAAAAGGAGTAAGGATAGAAGATTATGTAACAAAACCTGCCAAAGTAAAAATTTTAAAAACAGATATAGAAAAAAAACAATCTAGACTAGAAATTACCATTCATGAAGGAAAAAACAGGCAAGTTCGTAAAATGTGTGAAACAGTTGGATATAAAGTATTAGCTTTGCATCGAAGCAAAATTGCGACTTTAGAGGTAAAAGATTTACCACTTGGAAAGTGGCGTTATTTAAGCAAAAAAGAAATCGAAAAGATTATCTAAAAAACCTATTTACAATTAGAAAAAATATTTATATAATAACGAATAAGAAAGACGAATGAAAAGGTGAGAAGAACAAATGAATCAATTAAAATTTAGACCAGAAGGTTGGAATCATGAAATTACGAAATTAGATATGCAGCACATTAAAGATTATATAAACACAAAAGAAATATTGCAAGGAGTAGTAAAAGAGTGTGATGAAAATTACAACTTATATATCTCTTTTCAAAATGGACTAACTGGAATTATGCCAAGACAAGAAGTAGAGGCCATCAACTTAGAAGAAGGTGGATTACCCAAAAAAGCTTTATGTACAGGAAAAGTTCACAAATTTGTTCAATTTAAAATCAAAGAAGCCTTAGATCCAAACAACATTATTTTATCTAGGAGAGAAGTACAAAAAGAAGCTTTATCATGGATCAAGAATGATTTAAAAGAAGGACAAAAAGTAATGCGGAATCGTCAAAAGCATTAAACCATATGGAGCTTTTATAGAAATTGCAGGAGGAGTCGTAGGACTAGCCCATATCGAAGATCTATCAATTGCAAGAATCAAAACACCATTTGAAAGATTAGACATTGGACAAAAAGTAGAAGTTGTGGTAAAATCTATAGATAGAGAAACAGGAAAAGTTATTTTATCCCATAAAGAGACACTCGGATCTTGGGAAGAAAATGCTAAAAAGTTTTTACCAGGGATGAAAGCAAAAGGAATTGTTCGTGAAACAGAAAAAAACAAAAATGGTATCTTTATTGAACTAACCCCTAATTTAGTAGGAATGGCAGAATATAAAGAAGGGGTAAATTATGGAGATACAGTAGAAGTTTACATTAAAAGAATTGATAACGAAAGAAAAAAAATAAAATTATTAATTGTGTAAATAAAAGAAAAAACAAAAATAAGGGTTAATAAAAAATGATTACCAAATAGTAATCATAGTAGAAGGAGGAAATTAAAATGGTTGAAGATAATGAAATTAAAGCACAAGTGTCACCATTTGCTATTCGAGAAGGGGAGATCAAAACATTTGATGGAAAAGATGGATATGTATCAATGAATCAAATTGTTCATAAAATTGACATTGGACATATTAATGAAATTCATTTTGCTATTTTAGATTTAGTAAATGAATTTGAATTTATCACATCAAGACAATTGTATCAAATGTTAGAAATTAAAGGGATTGATCCGAAATCACAAGACAAACTAAACAATAAATTAGATCAATTAGTAAAATCTAAAATCTTAACAAGATATTATTTTACTTCTGATGAAGGAAAAGGAATTTATAGAATTTACTGTTTAGAAAAAATGGGAAAATATTTGCTTAATTCTAAAGAAGTGGAATGTAAGTGGCAACCATCTGACAATACCAAGCCAGTTCCTATGATTAAAAAGAGATTAGCAGGAAATCAAACATTAATCGCTTATTTAAGAAAAGTAAAAGCATTTGATAGTTATGTAGTAAAGCCAGCAATAACTGCTAAAATAACAGGAAAAGTTTTTAAAGCAACAGGAGGCAGTGTTAAACTAACCAAAAATAAAAAATCCATTCAATTCGTTTTTGAAGTAATAAGAAGAGAAGATGAATGGCAGAAAAAAACAGTAGACAAAATAAGATTATATAAAGAATTTTATGAGAATTTTTTACCAGGAGATTCAGGTTTTAGTGGAATGCCTCAATTAATTCTAATTTGTGAAGACGAAAAACATATGGCAGAAACATTTAAAGAAATTATAACCAATCAATTGGAAATACCACAAATAAAATTATACTTTACTACTGATTTAAGACAAAACAAAGAAACATTAGAAGAAACCTTAGTAGAGTTTAAATTAATTGATGGAAAATACAAAATGGAAAATGTTGAACTAAAATTATTAGGAATGTAAGTTGATAAATACCAAAGTGTGAAAACATTTTGGTATTTTTATGTCATTTAACTTCCCAAAGAATGAAAAAGGTGTTATAATAATAATCGTATATTGATGTAGAAGTTTAGAGAAAGAAGATGTTATACCTGGGATAAAAAGAATTAAAAATAAACGGAAAGGCATTGCTGCTGTAAAACAATGCTTTTCATGGGATATGAGTTATCTCGAAAAGGAGAAAACTCCTATTGAGATAACAAAAAAGTTAACAGGAGAGCAAGCAGTATGTCTAGTACTGGTTTGCTTAATGTTAGAAGTGGATGTGGTAGCATTTCTATCAAATCCACAAGATTTGCTAGAAGCTTTAAAAAAGCCTACGAAAGAAGAATATTCGTGGGCAGCCTATAGTATGTACCGCTTTATTGAAAGTGGTGTAAGCTATATTTTAATGGAAGCAAAAGAAGAAATGCTAGAGCATTTCTTCAAGAAAATTTAAAAATGATCAAACACAATATGCAAAAAAAGGTTTTAGGAAATTTCTAAAACCTTTTTTGCATTTGCAATATCTGCTGAGCTAGCATCTGGAATACCATCTAAAGCATAATCCAAACCTAGTTTTTTCCATTTAAAGCGTCCCATGCTATGGAAAGGAAGAAGCTCAATTTTTTGTACAGAAGATAAGGTTTTGATAAAATTTTTAAGTTTTAGCAAATCTTCCTTATTATTAGTAATACCTGGAATTAAAACTTGCCTAATCCACATGGGGATATGGTTATCACTTAAATAGTTAGCAAAGGACAATTCCAATTCATTGGAAAAACCAACTAAATCTTTGCATTTTTCTTTATCAATGTGTTTAATATCTAGTAAAACTAAGTCTGTTAAAGTCAAAAGTTTTTTTATATCATCAGTCAAAGCTACCATACCGAGAAGTATCAATACAAGTATGAATTTTTTGTTCTTTTAATTTAGAAAAAAGTTCAATCAAAAATTTAACTTGTAAAAGGGGTTCACCACCAGTAACAGTAACACCTCCGATTAGGACAAATATAATTTTTATAACGCATTATTTTATCAAAAATATCATCTAAAGATTTATAACTTCCACCATTCATATCCCAAGTATCACGATTATGGCAGTATTTACATTGCAAATGACATCCTTGTAGAAAAAGAACGAATCGAATACCTGGTCCATCTACAGTCCCAAACGATTCAATAGAATGAACTTTGGCATAATATTTTAAATCTTCCTCTTTCATTTTTAAACTCCTTTTGGCTTAGTATTGTCTATAGAACAATAGTTAAAAATTAAGCTAAATATAGACAATTAAATTCTTTCATGAATGGTTCGATGGATGACATCTAATTGTTGTTCACGAGTCAGTTTCGTAAAGTTTACTGCATAACCAGAAACACGAATGGTTAGTTGAGGATATTTCTCAGGATGTTCCATGGCATCTTCTAGTAAGCTTCTGTCAAAAACATTGACATTAATATGATGTCCTGTTTGTGCAAAGTAACCATCTAACATTGTAACTAAGTTAGTAATTCTTTCATCTTCTGATTTTCCAAGTGTTCCTGGTGTAATAGAAAAGGTATAAGAAATACCATCTTCTGAGGAATCAAAAGGAAGTTTGGCAATGGAATTCATAACAGCTAAAGCACCATTTGTATCTCTTCCATGTAAAGGATTAGCACCAGGTCCAAAAGGTTCTCCTGCCCTTCTTCCATCTGGTGTGTTACCAGTTGCCTTTCCATAAACGACATTAGAAGTGATAGTTAAAATAGATAGTGTGTGTTTCGCATTTCGATAAGTTTGATGTTTTCTTAATTTATTCATAAAACTTTTTACTACATCTACTGCAATTTGATCTACACGATCATCATCATTTCCGTATTTTGGAAAGTCACCTTCTACTACATAATCAGTAGCAAGCCCTGTTTCATCACGAATAACTTTTACTTTTGCATATTTAATGGCAGATAAGGAATCAGCAACAACAGATAATCCAGCGATACCACAAGCCATAGTACGAATGATATTTTGATCATGCAGAGCCATTTCAATTGCTTCATAAGAATATTTATCATGCATATAATGAATAATATTTAATGCTTTAATATAGATTTTAGCTACATAATCCATCATTTGGTCAAATTTTTGCATCACTTCATTATAATCTAAATATTCAGAAGTAATTGGTGCATATTTTGGTGTGATTTGTTTACCAGAGATAGCATCTCTACCACCATTAATACTATATAAAAGTGTTTTAGCTAAATTTGCTCTAGCACCAAAGAATTGCATTTGTTTTCCAATTTTCATAGGAGAAACACAACAAGCAATTCCATAGTCATCTCCTAGAGTAATTCTCATTAAATCATCATTTTCATATTGAATTGAAGAAGTATGAATAGATAATTTTGTGGTATAATTTTTAAATCCAACTGGTAAATGATTTGACCATAAAACAGTTAAATTTGGTTCAGGAGCAGGTCCCAATGTTTCAAGGGTATGAAGAATTCTAAAAGAATTTTTCGTAACTAAGGTTCTTCCATCAACTCCCATACCACCAATGCTTTCTGTTACCCATACAGGGTCACCACTAAATAGTTCATTGTATTCAGGGGTTCTTAAAAAACGTACTAATCTTAATTTCATAATAAAATGATCCATAATTTCTTGTGCTTCTTCTTCGGTTAAACTGCCATTTTTTAAGTCTCTTTCAAAATAAATATCTAAAAAGCTAGAAACCCTACCAATACTCATAGCAGCACCATTTTGCTCTTTGATTGCTCCTAAATAGGCAAAGTATAGCCATTGTACAGCTTCTTTGGCATTGGTAGCAGGATTTGAAATATCAAATCCATAGCTAGAAGCCATTACTTTTAATTCATTTAAGGCTAGAATTTGTTCACTAATTTCTTCTCTTTCACGAATTAAATTTTCTGTTAATTCATCAACATCAATAACATTTAATTCTTGTTTCTTTTCTTCAATTAATACATCAACTCCATATAGAGCAACTCTTCTGTAATCTCCAATAATTCTTCCACGACCATAACCATCAGGAAGTCCTGTAAGTAAATGAGAACTTCTAGCAGCTCTAATATCTGGTGTGTAAGCACTAAAAACACCATCATTATGGGTTTTTCTGTATTTATGAAAAATTTCAGAAATTTCAGGATCTACTTTTTTTCCATAAGCTTCACAAGATTTTTCAACAATTCGAATACCACCAAATGGCATAATAGCTCTCTTTAAAGGTTGATCTGTTTGCAGTCCTACAATTTCTTCTAATTCTTTATGAATATAGCCTGCTTTATGACTAGATATAGTAGATACTGTTTTAGTATCAATATCTAAAACACTACCTTCACAATCATGTTCTTTTTTATATAATACTAATACTTCGTCCCATAATTTTTGCGTTTTTGGTGTAGCATTGGCTAAAAAACTAGCATCTCCTTCATAAGGTGTATAATTTTTTTGAATAAAATCTCTTACATTAATTTCATCTTGCCAATCACCTAAGTTAAATCCATTCCATTGGTCAAATTTCATTTTTTACCTCCTTATTGTTTTTATGAGAAAAAATTTTTAGAATTATTACAAAATTTCTCCTCTTTTATATTTATATATAGTATGAACACTATTAGCGAATATTATCATAACACAAGTAAAAAAGATTAGCAAGATTAAAATTTGTAAATTTTAATCTTGCTTTCTTATTCATTATTTTCATTAGAAATGCCTAAAGCATAAATATGTAAAGCTCCCCTATAAACAGCAGATGCCTCTATGATAGTACCAATTTCTGGTTGAGTAAGATAACCTAAAGTAAGAGAGGAATTGTATTGGTAGGATGCATATGGATGACGTTCATTTTCGATTAATTTTAAAAGATTTTGTGTTGTGTTTGTAAGGGAAATAGAAGTATAGGCATTTTCAAAACTATTGTTACCAATAGAAGAAACCGCAATAAGTATAATAGGGTAAGTTTCTTCTAAAGTATAAGTTGTTTTAAAGTCACAATTGTTATCAATAGAAGAGAAATAAATTTCTTTATAGTTTTTGAAATTTTCAAAGTTAAGTTCTTCTTCTAATTTTTCTTCATCCATGGTAATGACTCCATTGGTATTAATGGTTATAAAATAATTATCTACTAAGATAGTTGCTGGTAAGTTTTTTATTGGGAGATGTGAAGCAGTTTTATCAATACCTTCTATGAGATTGAGATGATGATTTAAAGTATTGATATTTAAGTTTTTGTCAGTTTCATAACTTCCCATAACAGCAATTTGTACTTTTTCTTTGGCATTTGCTTTTCCGTGTTTCGTTTTTAGCAGTAATTGCTTTTGTTAAAATTCCGTTGTCACCAGTTAGCATAGCAATAGAAACTCCTGCTAAAATTAAAAGTACAATGATAGTGATAACTAAGGATAGTAGAGTAATACCGTTGCTTTGTTTATTTATTTGTAATTTATTAATATTTTTCATATGATTTGATTCTCCTTTGTTTCTTAGTTAAGAGTATATAGTTATTTTGTGATGTTGTCAATAAATTGACATTCTTCGGCAGTGTCTATATGTCTTATTACCCGACAGTTTTTTTGAAAGGTGAAAAAATTCTTAAAAACTAAA
>CAMXLV010000031.1 GCA_947244675.1 uncultured Clostridium sp.
GTGGTTGAACTCCACCTTTAGCTGCTAAAACTGTTACTGCTCCATCAAGAACTTTTAATGATCTTTGTACCTCTACTGTAAAGTCAACGTGTCCTGGTGTATCAATAATATTGATTCTATTATTATTCCAGAAACAAGTTGTACAAGCAGATGTAATAGTAATACCTCTTTCTTGTTCTTGTGCCATCCAGTCCATAGTAGCTGCACCTTCGTGTGTTTCACCTATTTTGTGAACTTTACCTGTATAAAATAAGATTCTTTCTGTTGTTGTTGTTTTTCCGGCATCTATATGTGCCATGATTCCTATATTTCTAGTTCTTTCTAGTGGGTATTCTCTTCCTGCCATTTTTCTATTTTCCCCCTTCCAATTTTTCTTTTTACACTTATACTTTAAATTTTAATTAAAAGTGATAAGATGTGCATTTTTGATATTTGTTTTCAATTGATGGCGTACGATGGTACGTTGAAATTGATAACAAATAACGAAAATGTGCAGATGATTGCTTTTAATTAAAATTTTACCATTTATAGTGTGCAAAAGCCTTATTCGCTTCTGCCATTCTATGAGTATCTTCTTTTTTCTTAAATGCTCCACCGTTTCCAGCTACTGCATCCATCAATTCGCCTGCTAATTTTTCAGCCATTGTTTTTTCATGTCTATTTCTAGCATAAGATACAATCCATCTTAATCCTAAAGTTTGTCTTCTTTCTGGTCTAATTTCTAGTGGAACTTGGTAAGTTGCTCCACCTACTCTTCTTGCTTTAACTTCAAGAACTGGCATAACATTTTCTAATGCTGCTTCAAACACTTCTAAAGGATTTTTTCCTTCTTTTTCTTTAATTATGTCAAAAGCATCATATACAATTTTTTGTGCAACAGATTTTTTACCATCTAGCATAATGTTGTTTACTAATTTTGTAACTACTTTGCTATTATAAATTGGATCTGGTAACACTTCTCTTTTTGCTACATATCCTTTTCTTGGCACTATTCTTCCCTCCTTTTTATTAATGCTTTATCAAAAAGCATTTCGGTACTCGTAAAGATTTTTCTTTACGTATAATGCTTGAGCTATCTATCTTAAATTTAAGTACCTTAAGTTTAGATAAAATAACAAGCACTATTTTTTTAGTTAGCTATGAAAGCATTTATTTACCTATTTTTTAGGTCTTTTTGCTCCATATTTAGAACGCGCTTGCATTCTATCCTTAACACCTGCTGTATCTAAAGTTCCTCTAATGATATGGTATCTAACACCTGGAAGGTCTTTTACCCTACCACCTCTGATTAATACAACACTGTGTTCTTGTAAGTTATGTCCTATACCTGGGATATAAGATGTAACTTCATAACCATTAGAAAGTCTAACTCTGGCAACTTTTCTTAAAGCTGAGTTTGGCTTTTTAGGGGTAACTGTTTTAACTACAGTACATACACCTCTTTTTTGTGGAGCTCTACTATTAGTTAGTTTTTTATTTTTAGAATTCCATCCATGTTGAAGTGCAGGTGCTGTTGATTTTGTTACTCCTGTTTTTCTTCCTTTTCTTACTAATTGATTAATGGTTGGCACTTAAATTTCACCTCCTACTTTTCTTTTTAACGTTTTTTATTGTATCATGTTTTGGCTGATAAGTCAAGAAAAAGTAGTAATTTTATCAAATAATCCCAATTTATTCTAACAAATTTTAGAAGAGCAAAAATTTATTCAAAATTTGGTATGAAGTCGAAATCGTAAACTTATTGACATATAAAGAAATTATTGCTATAATCCAATTAAAACTGAGAATTTATCATTATTTATGCCCCTATCACAAAAGAAAGAAGAGGTTTTTATGAAAAATAAAGAAAACAAAGGTATTACACTAATTGCTTTAATCATCACTATTCTTGTTTTACTAATATTAGCAACCATAAGTGTCCAAACATTAACAGGAGATAATAGTCTGCTGGCAAAAGCAACTACAGCCAAAAACGAAACAAAAAAAATGAACTATAAAGAAATCATCGAAATCATTGGACTCGGATTGCAAAGTGATAGAATTATGCAAAATTGGAATACACAAAAATACATGGATCTTTATCAAGAAGCTATTAGCAAAGATGATGCCTTTGCTAATGCTCAGGAAATCAAACAATTGACAGATAAAGAGGAAATAACTATCCAAATCATAACAGAAGAAGGATGGATTTATTGGGTAACTGCCAATAAAGTAGAATATAAAGAAAATCTGCCACCCTCCTTACCAGAACCAGAATATGAAGAAACAGATTTATATGCTTCTTTGAATGGAAATACTTTATGCTTTTTTGATAATGAAACAGAAGCAACAGAATTTGCAGATAGCACAGAACATATTTATGGAAATATACGTGGAAGAGTTTTCACAAGAGGTTATCAACGCCCTCCTGATACTCCTTGGATAGGCGAAGCCGAAAAAATTCAAACAATTAATTTTGCAACTGCAGTAGTCCCAACCAATATGGCTTGCTATTTTTCAGATTTAACCTCTCTTACCAAAATTGAAAATATAAAAAACTTAAAGACAGAAAAAGTTACTAGTATGTATGCTTTATTCTATAATTGCACTAGTTTAGAAGAAATTAGTTTATCTAACTTTAACACAAAAAATGTAGAAACCATGGATGCTATGTTCTACAATTGTACTAGCCTAAAAAGTATTATTCTATCAACACTAGACACCAGTAAAGTAACAAATATGAATTCCATGTTTGCAAAGTGTAGTAATTTAACTAATTTAGATTTATCTTCTTTTGATATGAGCCTTGTAAAAGATATGGGATATATGTTTCAACTCTCTAGCAAACTACAAACTATTACTTTTCCACAAAACCTAAATACTAGCCAAGCTACTTTTATGAGAGAAATGTTCTCCAACGGCACTAGTTTAACAACTTTAGATTTATCTCAATTTGATACAAGTAATGTAACAAATATGCTTAGAATGTTTAGTGATTGTACTAGCTTAACCACTCTAAATTTATCTGGCTTTGATACTAGCCAAATAACTGATATGACTGCAATGTTTCAAAATTGTCATAGCTTAACTTCTTTAGATTTATCTAGTTTTACTACACCAAACGTAACTGCTATGGATTCTGTATTTAAAAATTGCCAACAATTGAAAACTTTATCCCTTCCTAATTTTAATACTGAAAAAGTAACAATTATGGCGTCTATGTTCGAAGGATGTAGTAACTTAGTCTCACTAGATTTATCTTCCTTTTACACAAAAAATACAACAAATTTTGCTGGTATGTTTTGGAATTGTTCTAACTTAAAAGAACTTAACTGTAGTGGATTTGAAATAAAAAGTACTGCTTATATAGGAGATATGTTTAACGGATGCAACACTTTACAAAAATTAGATATTCGTAAATTTAACTTAGAAAATCACACTGGTACCAAAACTTACGCATTTTATAACATTCCTAATAATACTGAAATACTAACCAATGAAAAAATGAAAATATGGTTTTCAACCAATTATCCTTCTTTTACCAATATCAAGCTAGTCTCTTAATATTCTTTCTTTAATTTTAAAAAAATATGATAAAAATCTAAAAGATTTTTATCATATTTTTTCTATCTTTCTCCATGATCTACTTCTTGGTTTTCTTGTGCTTTTATTAAGTTTCCTAGTTCTTTCATTTCAGCGTCTGGTATTCTATCTTCAAATTCTTCGTCAATATTATTATTAGCTCTTAAAGCTTGTTTAAATGACTTTCTAATTTGTCTTTGTGTTCTCTTTTCACCATTTTCTGTATAAGCCATATCATTATATCGATTTGCAACTTCTTGTAAGGTATCAATATCTCTATTTCCAATTGGTAAAGCTTCTTTTTTCTCGCCAAATATTTTATCAATGAATTTTCCTATTTTTGATTTAACTGGATTATATTCTCCTTCTATATCAGCAATTTCCCATCTTTGTGCCATGATAGCACGGTTGTATATTTCTAAATCCGTTTTTTTACTAAATAATCTGTCCCAAATGCTTCCTTTCGATAATTTTTCTAAATCATACTTAATTTCTGTTTGTTCATATTTATTGCCAGATGCTTCTTGAATATAACGATCAAACACTTCCATTTTTTGTTCCATTTTCATATTCGTTGCATAAATGGCATTTATGATTGTCATATCTACTTTTCCATCTCTTGCTAATTTTATGATTGGTTTGATTGTTCCTTCTTCTTTAATACCAAGCTCTTTTTTTAAGTAAAATTCTAATTGTTTATCTGTATTAGAATTGATTCTGACACCATCTTTTATATCGGTTGCACTAATTTGATAACTTTGTCCATCATATTCTATACTTCCACTTCTTCCTATGCTTATTTTTAACATTGGCTTTAATGCTTTTTCTTCTTGCAATGCCTCTTGGATTGTTTCATTATATCTTTCTTCTTCTCTTTTTTCTCTACCTTCTACCATTTTTTCAAGCAATCCGTCTTCTTGTGCCTGTTTCATCATCTCATCTTTCATTGCTTCTTTGATTGTTTCATTATATCTTTCTTCTTCTCTTTTTTCTCTACCTTCTACCATTTTTTCAAGTGTTTTATATTGGTTAAATAGGTTATAAACTCTACTTTTCTGGTTATTAATTTGTTCTAACATTTTAGCTAATTTTTCTTCACTTGCACCATTTTCCTTAGCCATTCCATACTCTTTTAAGGCTTCTTTTAGTTTATTTTCTTCTTTTATATATTTTGCCTGTAAATCTTCTTTTGTCATTCTTTCAAATGATTC
This sequence comes from uncultured Clostridium sp., assembly GCA_947244675.1. The sequence continues at coordinate 4,773 of CAMXLV010000031.1, forward strand.
TTCTTTTCTTTCTTGTTTCTTAGGTTTTTCATTTTCTTGAGCTGCTTTTTCTTTATTTTCTACTGTTTCTACTACTTCTCTGTTCGCTACATTTTCCTTTGGAAATTCTATTTTTTGCTCTTCTTTGTCAATCAAACTTAACTGTCCTAAAAATAAAATATATTGTTTTTCTATTATTTTGCTTCTATCACTTTTTTGATTCATTTGCCTCTTTACTGCTTCTTTGCTTTGTCTTACTTGTCTTAATTCATTCTCTAATGCAATTCTTTCTACTTCTTGTTTGGTTGTCTCTAATTCGATACTTTTAAATTTTTCTAATTGCTTTTGGATTTCCTCTTCTTGTTTTTCATATTCTACATACATTTTTGGCAATTCATAATTCGTTTTGTCATTTTTTTCTTCTTCTATTTTTTCTTCTTTCATCTTTTTAGCATGTTCTCTGATGTTCTTCTTTACATTTTCTAATTGTTCTTTTCTTTTTATATTTTCTTCTTGTTGTTTTTTCATCTGCTCTATTTTAGCTTCTGCTTTTTTAATATTTTCCATGTATTGTTTTGTTTGTACTTCAAATGCTATATGTTCTTGTTTGTTATTTACGTCAATCTCCTTCATATTACCATTAGCCATTCTTTTTAATTGCCTTGTTTCCAAATAATTTTGAATTAGGGCATCATTTGCTTCTATTATTTTTTCTTGTCTCTCTATTTCTTTGCTTTTATCAGATATATCTAGCCCAACCATTTCATTATGTACATTTACATATCCTTCTATAAAATTTTTAAAAGTATTTATTTGCATATTCTCAGAAAGTTTTTCCTTCTCATTTTTTTCCATATTTTTCTCCTTTCAACTATAAAATATAGTTATCACATTTTACATCTATTATCTATTATAGCATATTTTAGGAGATTTTACAAGTAATTTACATAATTTTAATAAAATTGTCATCATTTGGTAATCTTTGTAATAATTTTGATTTTTCCTACTCAACAAAAATAGGAGATTACAAAACAAACTGTTTCATAATCTCCTATTTTTATTCAAAATCTTCTTGGTTTAGCAAAGCTTTCTGCCCTACTATTGCTAGTAATCTCTGAATTAAATCTTGGTCTACTAAATTACTATAATTTCCATTTTCTAATTTATAAATAAATTCTATTTGATAGTTTCCTTCATATTTTTCTAAATCATTTACTTTTTCTAATTGCTCAGCAATATCTTCTATGACATAATAATATTTGTTTCCATTATATTCAATATTATCAATTACTAGCCACTCTTTTTCTGCAAATTTAATTCTAGTTTTGTATGTCATTTGTTTTTCCTCCCTATTTTTCTATTTCTTCTGGCTGTACTTCTTTTTCATATCTTTTTATTTCTGTTTCTACTTTACTTTCTTGTGGTACTTCTACTTTTGTCGTTTTTCTAATATCTCTTTGTCCTTGTTTTTGTGCTTGGTACAGAGCATTTACCATTGCCATTATAACAGCTGTATAGTCAACACCTTGTTCTAAGGCAGGAATTGCTGCTTTACTTACTAAATCAACATTTGTTTTAAATGGTACTTTTCCATTTTTAAAGAAGTCTACTACTGCATCCATATCTGCTTTACTTCCAAAAGAAAAAGCTGTATAGTCAAATTCTGGGTGATTTTCCATATAGTTTGTACTTCTTCCTACTGCATTTTGATTTACTTTATTATAGTAGTTTACTGCATTTTCTAAAGCTGTTAGGTTTTCTTTTTGGTCAATTAATTGCTTTGTTTCTTCTGCTACTTTTGCAGCTTCTGTATGAACATTGATATCTTCTTTATGATAAGCACCATTAAAGCTCCAATCGGTTCCATCTAAATTAGCTCTTTCTGCTTTATCAAATCCTGCATTTACACTTTGTCTTGTAATTGCTTCTTGTGCTTTTATTGCTTCTGGGGTATCTGAAATATTGGCTTCTCCTTTTACTTCTACATTTTTTAACTGCTCATTACTAGATTGTACCATTTGTTGGTTTGCCATATTGTCTCTAATTTGTTGATAAGCTCCTATTACAGAGGTAGCAATAGCAATGTTAGATAATAGTAATCTGCCTTTATTTTGTTGCCCTTTATCTAATATTTCAATTGGAGATTCTACACTATACATACCTACATCAATACGATTTTTTCCTTTTCCTCTAATATAAGTTTGTCTTCTCGCATTTTTTTGCATATCACCTGTAAGTAATCTTACAGTTCTAAAGTCTTCTTTTTGATAAGCTTCTCTTCTCATTTTAGATAAATTCGCCATCATTGCGTTTCTTTCTCTGTTATCTGGATTAAATTTTGCTCCAAGCCATCCTGATATGTTTCGATGAGAACTAGATTTTTTCTTAGCTCCTTCCTCAAAAATATCAATTTGTGTTTGCCACCTTTTTCCTCCATCAACTGCTCTTAGATAATAATCTACACACTCACTATATTCTTTTTCTTGCTCTTTTGTCCATCTCTTTTCTCCAATTGTTCTTAATTCTTTCATTCTATTATAACTTGCTTGCGCAGATTCATTTAGTTGTTTTATTTTATCTCCATTTTCTCTATGTAAACGATTTCTTACTACATCCAAATAGGCATTATTTACTTTATATTGTTTCATAAATTGTGGATCTAAATAGTCTGTATCAAAGTAATCTTTTATTTTTTGATCAAATGCATCATTTATTTCTTCACTTTTTTCTACTAATACTCTAAATTCCTCTGTACTTAATCCATCAATGTTGTTTTGCATTTCTTCTATTTTTTTACGGGTTTTAAATATTCTATTTGGTAACATACTACCAACTTTTATAATAGCTTTTATTGGTACTAATGGTACACTCAATACTTTTTGTAATGTATCTTCGTTTTTATGTGGTAATAGTTTCATATTGGCTAATTGATAAAGTTTATGCTGAATACTTCCAACATGTTCTGTATTGGTACTATTATATATTTCCCAAAAAGAACGAATTGGCAATTTTCTTTGTTTGTCCTCAATTCTTGCTATTGGTTCTTTTTCTTCTTTTTTTAGTAATTTTCTTTTTTCATCTTCTAGTTTTTCGATTTCTCTTTTAAAGTCTTCTACTTTTTGTTCATTTTCTTTGTACTTTTCTATTAATTTTTTATACTTTTCTATGTCTTTTTCTATTGTTTCGATACGATTTTCTTTTTTTCCTTGCTCTGCCTCTTTTGTTGACTGTTTTTCTTTTTTGAATTCATCTTCTTTTTTTGATTCATCTTCTTTTTTGGATTTTGCCTCTTTTTTTATTTCCGTTTTTTCATTTTTATCCATTTGCTTTACTTTTTCCACAAAAATAGTATAGTCTTTTTCTATTTTTTCTATTTTAGTTTTTATTGATGTCATTTGCCCTAAAAGAGTTTGTTTATTTGTTTTTACTTCTTTTAACTTTTCTTTTAGTCTATTTACTTCTGCTTCTTCTCCAATTTTTCCTTCTTTTTCTTCTAATCTTTGTTTAATTTCTTGCTCTTGTTTAAAAAAACTCATATACATTCTAGTAATGACTTCGTTCTTCTCACTTTTTATTTGTTCTAGAATTTGCTCTTCTTTCCATTTAGCAGCTCTTTTTAAAATTATTTCTTTTGTTTTGTTTAGTTCTTGTTTTCGGTTTTTGTCTTCTTTCCCGTTTTTAGCTAATTTCTCTAGTTCTTTTTGGATGTTTTTATAGCCTTCTAAGAAATCTTTGAAAATATTTTCTTCCATATTTTTCTCCTTCCTTTTTCTACAACTACTTAAAATTATACCAAATCTGGAAACTTTTTTCAAGTGATTTACATAAAATTATACAATTAAAAATTGTTAATATTTTATTGAACACTAAAAAATTATGTGCTAGAATATTATTAAAAGGAGGAATAAATATGAACAAACTAAGTAAAGTGTTATTAATTATAAATATTATTTTTGTAATTGGTTTTTGTATTACGTTAGGGTTATATTTTAATCTAAAAAAGGATTATAATGAGTTAATGAGTGATTTTTTATTTAGTAAAAACGGAAATGAAATTGATAATAGTAATCTAGATGGTAATTTTTTATTTTATGAACAAGGCAAATAGATAATAGAAAAATGGGCTGTAAAAAAGTCCATAATCATTCCTCTGCTTAACCTAATGTCAACAACTTAAGAAAAAAGGTGTAATTACTGAATAGAATAATTACACCTTTTTTCTTAAGTTGTTGACATTAGGTTAAGCGTAAGGTTATATACACAAAAGTAAATGTTTACATACATTTACTTTGTTTTTACTTCAAAATTTTCTAAACTTCTTTTAGCTAACAGTTCATATCTTTGTTTTTTATCTCTTATTTTCTTTCCTGCTAATTCTGGTAAAATACCAAAATTAGCATTCATTGGCTGGAACTTATCATTTGGCTCTGCAATATAATTAGCTAGTGCTCCAATTACAGTATTCTCAGAAAATTGAATTTCATGATCCTTGCCTTCTTTTCCAAAATCGTTACTTGCTTTTAGTCCTGCCACTAAACCTGAAGAAATAGATTCTACATACCCCTCCACTCCTGTAATTTGTCCTGCAAAATATAAGTTTGGCATATGTTTTACTTGATATGTATTATTTAGTAGTTTACTTGCATTGATATAAGTATTTCTATGCATAACACCATATTTTACAAATTCTGCCTGTTTTAGACCTGGGATTTTACTAAAAATTCTTTTTTGTTCCCCATATTTTAAATTAGTTTGAAATCCCACCATATTATAAAGACTTGCTTGCTTATTATCTTGTCTTAGTTGCACTAGAGCATATGGTCTTTTTCCTGTCCTTGGATCGTCAAATCCTACTGGTTTTAGCGGGCCAAATCGAAGTGTATCAATTCCTCTTTTTGCCATAATTTCAATTGGCATACATCCTTCAAAAATTTCTCTTTTTTCAAATTCATGCAGAGTAACTACTTTGGCTTCTACTAATTCTCTCCAGAATTCTTCATATTCTTGCTGATTCATAGGAAGATTAATATAGCTTTGTTCTTCTTTATTTTGTTTTTCTATTCTTTCTCTCCATTGTTCTACTGTTTCTTCTTTTTTCTTTTCTTGACAATATCGATCACCATAAAATGCTATATCAAAATCAATGCTATCTTTTGAAAGAATCGGAGCTGCTGCATCATAAAAATATAGTTTATCTTGCCCTGTTATTTCTTGAATTTCTTTGGCTAATGCATCTGAGGTTAAAGGACCAGTTGCAACAATTACCAATCCTTCTTCTAGCATTTCTTTTAAGCTAGTTACTTCTTGTGAAATCACTTCTATATAAAGATTTTGTTTAATTTCCTGTGTTACTTTTCTAGCAAATATTTCTCTATCTACTGCCAATGCTTGTCCAGCTGGTACTTTTGTTTCATCTGCTATTTTGATTAATAAAGAATCCAACATTCTCAATTCTTCTTTTAGCAATCCACATGCATTGGTTCGTAAATTTGATTTAAAAGAATTACTACACACAATTTCTGCTAAATCTGGATTAGTATGTGCAGGTGAGTATTTTTTTGGTTTCATTTCATATAATTTAACCTTTATTTGCTTTTTAGCTATTTGGTAAGCTGCTTCACATCCAGCTAATCCCCCTCCAATTATGCTTATATAGTCTTTCATATTCTTTCTCTCTTTCTTCTATATTTTTCCCTCAAAACCACAAATTAAGCAAATAAATCCATAATTTCGTCTTTAGATAATTTGTTAATAAATGACGTTTTTGTACTTAACATTTGGTCTACTAACTCTGCCTTTTTTTGTTGTAATTCGTAAATTTTTTCTTCAATAGAATTTTTGGTAATTAATTTATATACTTGTACATTGTTTTTTTGTCCAATTCGATAAGCACGATCTGTTGCTTGGTTTTCTGTTGATAAATTCCACCATGGATCATAATGAATTACCATATCTGCTCCTGTTAAGTTTAATCCTGTTCCTCCTGCTTTTAGTGAAATTAAAAATACTTTGATTTCTGAATTTTGGTTAAATTCTTCTACTAATTTTATTCTTTCTTCTACTTTTGTACTTCCTGTTAATTTAAAGTATTTAATTTCTTTGTCTTTTAGTTCTTTTTCCATAATTTCAAACATAGAAGTATAACCAGAAAATAATAAAATTTTGTGTCCGCTATTACTTGCTTCTTGTATAATTTCCATACATTGTTCTAATTTACTGCTTCCTTCTTGATAGTCTTCAATAAATAAAGAGGGATGACAACAAATTTGTCTTAGTCTGGTTAAAGCTGCTAATATTTGAATATGACTTCTTTCATAACCATTTACTTCTATTTCTTCTGCTAATTCTTGTTTTGCTCTGGCTAAGTAATTTAGATAAATGTTTTTTTGTTCTTCTCCCATTTCGTTATTTAATACGGTTATGGTTTTTTCTGGCAATTCTGTTAAAACTTCTTTTTTATTTCTTCTTAAAATAAATGGTTCTATTAACATTTTTAATTTTTCCATTGCTTCTTTGTCTTCTTCTTTTACAATTGGTGTTTCATATGTGTTTTTAAAACTTCGATAGGAAAATAAATAGCCTGGCATAATAAAGTCAAAAATAGACCATAACTCAGATAATGAGTTTTCTATCGGTGTTCCTGTTAAAGCATATCTTGTGTCTGCTTTTATTTTTTTTATGGATTTTGCATTTTGTGTATTGCTGTTTTTTAAGTATTGTGCTTCATCTGCTATGATGTAACGAAATTGGTAATTTTTTTGCTCATACAGTTCAATATCTCTTTTGAGTAGGTCATAAGAAGTAATTACTAAATCATAATCTTGTATCTGCTCTATTTGTCTTTTTCTCTCTGTTAGACTTCCTCGAATAACTAATGTTTTTAGTTCTTTTGCAAATTTTTTAGCTTCACTTTGCCAGTTTAAAGTTAAGGAACTTGGCGAAACAACCAAACTTGCTCTTTTTGATTTTAGATTTTCTTCTTTTCTTTGACTAATCTCCACATAATCCATAATGATTGACAACATTTGAATAGTTTTTCCGTAATCCCATGTCATCTGCTAATATTCCACCAAAGCGATAATTGTCTAATATTTTTAGCCATTTAAAACCTGTTTTTTGATAATATCTTAAAGTTTTTTCTAATGTTTTTGGTACTTGTATTTCTTCTAATTGGTCTTTATCTAAACCATTTACAATTTTTTTGTATTCTTCATTTTTGGTAATTTCTGTCCCTTTAATTCCTTTCAATAGCTGGTCTAAATACAAACTTCTATTAACTGGCATATGGATTTTCCCAGTTTCTAACTCTTTGTAATCAATATCCATTCCTGTTATTAATTTATTTAAAAAACTGATTTCTTTATTTTCTTCTAATGCAAGAAAACTTCCATCTTTTAGCCTATGGTACTTTTTCTTTAATGCATATTTATTCATGATTTCTTCTAATTCTCTTTTATCAATCTCTATGTTTTCTAAATCAATTTCTAATAAGTTATTTTCTACTTTAACACCCAAATTTCCTATCTTAGGATGTTTTATTTGTTTGGTTTTAAATTTTTCAGTCGCTAATACATCAAATTTTTGCATATAATAACTAATGTCTTTGGTTAAAAATTCATAGATTTTATCATCATTTGGCAAAATAAACCTTAAGTTTTTACGATCAAACATAAACTCTGTTTTTCTTAATATATTTAAGGCTCTTGTTTCTTGGATCATATTTCTTGGGAAATCTAATTTTAATTTTTCATTTAGTGGATTGAATTCATTTTCTCCATACACAAATTTTACTTCTGCTGTTAAATAATCATTTTTATCAAAGTCTAGATATAGTTTTGTTTCTAATTCTTGCGGTTTGTATTTTTTTAATTCTTCTTCCTTTATATCTTCCATTATAATTGCATTTTTTACTTTTGGTATAATGATAGAAAATAATCCGTGTTAATTCTTCTTTTCCTAAAGAAACTTCTGTTATATAATTTTGTCTAAATAATTCTAATAGTTTTAGATTAGTTTTTTCAAATTCTTTGGTGCAACGATGCAATTTGTTTTGTTCTAATAGGTATTTGTAGTTTTTTCCTTTTAGAATGGTTACATTAAAGATTTCAATGTTTGGCAATATGACATATTGCTCTTCCCCCATTTTTTTTAAACGAAATTCTATTTTAGGTTGTTCTTCTGTTAGTTCTATTTCTTCTGTTATATAATCTTTTTGAAAAGCTACTCTTTTTCCTTTTAATACATCGAATAAGTCATCGATTCCACTGTTACCTAATAAGATACTTGTTTCACTCAAAGCTTTCCCATAATAACGATAGTTACTATTTGAGTTAGAATTTGCATATTTAATGATTTCGGCATATTGTAATAAAAAGTCTAATAAGGGTTTACTTTGTTCTTCAAACATTTCTTTTGTATGGACAAATTGTAATTTTTCACCATATTTGTAAAATTCCTTTTCCGCCATTCTGGTGTAAAATTCTGATAAGTCTTTCAACTTGTACATTTTTTTGTTTCCGATTTTAAATTCTAATTTCATATCACCAGAAAATTTGTCATACAATATTTTAGGTTCTAATTTTATGGTTCCTTTGTTTTTTAAAACAACTTCTTCTTCATTCCCTATTTCTTCAATTTCTTCGTTATAAAAAGTATTTAAAATTTGCTTAAAATTTCTATGTTGATAATGGTTACTATCTTTTTTGACCTTTTGGGGGATCATATTATTCTCTTCTGCAAATGTCATAAGTGTTGCTAATGTATGTTTACACACACCATAATGATTATAATAGTCTTGACAATTGCAAGTTATATCTTCTACCTCTCCCTCTTTTATGGCAATATATGTTTTATATACTTCATTTCCTGCAACGATACTACTTACTTCAAAATTTTTACTGTTTTCATATTCTACTTTTGTTATTTCTACTCTTTTTTGCTTTCGATAAGCTTTTGCTCTTTGTACTCTTTGCTCTCCTGCATCTTTACATAGATTTTCTAATATTTTATGATTGACTAGCATTTTCCTTCTCCTTTACCATGCTATGTGTTTTATATTATTACTTTTGTGTCTTCATCTGGCAAATTATTATATTACAAATTCTTTAAAAAAGCAAGCCTAATTGCTTCTTCAAGGAGGGGGGAATTTGGGACAGGTACAACTTCTCCCTTTTGGGGTATGTTGTACCTGTCCCAAATTCCCCCTTTGAACCTCTTTTATTTTTTGCTTTTTTGTAGTAAAATGTTTTTATAAATAGGAGGTGTTGCTACTTTGAAAAGATATAAAGTTGCTATTGTTGGTGCTACAGGGCTTGTTGGTAGGTCTATCATACAAGTTTTAGAGGAAAAGAATTTACCAATTGAAACCTATGGTTTGTTTGCTTCTAAAAAGTCCGCTGGAGAAGTTTTTTCTATTTTGGGTAAAGATTATGTGGTGGAAGAATTAACGAAAAATTCTTTTGATTCTGGCTTTGATTTTGCTATTTTTTCTGCTGGTGGAGAGATTGCCAAAATTTATGCTCCAATTGCTGTTCAAAAAAATTGTATTGTGATTGATAATAGTAGTTATTTTCGTATGGATGAACAGGTTCCTTTGGTAGTTCCTGAGGTTAATTTTGAAGATGCTATGAAACATCATGGCATTATTAGTAATCCTAATTGTTCTACGATTCAAGCTATGCTCCCTTTGAAGGCTTTAGAGGACAAATATGGTATTAAGCGAGTAGTTTATTCTACTTACCAAGCTGTTTCTGGGGCAGGAAAATCTGCTTTGCTTGATTTAGAAAATCTGGATGGAAGCTCTTCTTTAAAAAAATTTCCTTATCCGATTTATAATAATTGTTTACCTCATATTGATGTTTTTATGGAAAATGGCTATTCTAAGGAAGAATTAAAGATGATAAATGAAACTAGAAAGATTTTGCATAGACCTGATCTAAAAGTAACCGCAACTACTGCTCGCATCCCTGTTCGTAATTGCCATTCTGAATCAATTAATGTAGAATTGAAAAAAGATTTTGAAATGAATGATTTGCTTACTACTCTAAGAAGTTTTCCTCACTTAATTCTACAAAATGATATTTCTTCTAATTTATACCCTATGCCTATTACAGCTAATGGACATGATGAAGTTTTTGTTGGAAGAATTCGTCGTGATGATAGTGTTCTTTATGGTATTAATTTGTGGGTTGTAGCTGATAATATTAGAAAAGGTGCTGCTAGTAACGCTATTCAAATTATGGAAAAGTTGATGTATCAGTAAAATATTTAATTTTTCTATCCAAGAACAAACAGACCATATAAAAAAGGAGCATATAACTATGCTCCCTCACAAAAATGTTAATTTGCAACTACTGCACTATCTTCTGAAGTAGAAGATAGTGCATCCTCTACAGCTGTTGATGGTTCCATTGATAAATCAATGGAATCATCTGCTGTTTCTTCAGCTTTACCATCGAGTACCTCGACAGTAAAACTCTCTTTCTGCCCATTGTCTTCGGATTTCTCCTCAGCAATGAGCATGTCGTCTGTAGTCTCAACAGCTTCAACATTTGTCATATTGTCACTGTTTTCAACTACTTCATCATAACTATTTTCTACCACTGTTTCAGTGGTATCAATAGTTTCTTGATATTCTTCTTCCCTTTCAACTACTTCTTCCTCTGTAATAACATCTTTTGATGTATTTACAGTGGAACTAACTTGTTCTACTACACTTTGCTGTGTAGTATCCAAGTTGGTAGTAGTCGTAGAAGGAATTAGAATATCGTAGTGTGGAACGGAAGGTTCTAATGTAACCTCCGTTCCTTTTATATCTGTTGCTACTGTAGAGAGAACATCCCCTCCACCAGAAGCAACAACCTCACCTACTGATACATTAATATCAGTAGCCTGAGGATTTTTCTTCTTAAAGACGAAGGTAGCTACTACCGTTTCGTCTTCAAGCCATGTATTTCCGTCCTTTGGCTCCAGCACGATCTTTCCAGTCGTGCTGTTGAAACTATTGCTAGTTTCAAAGAGGGAATTGATTTCAATTCCCTGGAATTCCAGCTCTTCTTGGTCGAAATTTAATCGACCTTCTAAAGCAGAAATTCCAAATCCTGATGCAAAGTCTGTCACCAGGACTTGAATCCTTACTTCTCCATTATCGGAGATTTCAGGATTCAGGACGATTGCTACATCGTCCTTTTCGTCTTCCTTGGTTACATTGAATACTGCATCCGCTGAATCCAGCGGATTATAGTTGTTGGTATCAGTTACATTAAATTTGACTGATACCTTATACTTATCCGAGTCAGAAAGTACATAGTCTTTATCTACTTTCTGACCATTTATAAAATACTCTGCAGTCACCCCCTTGGGGATCCTGCTTTCTGGGATGGAAATTCTAAAATTTCCATCCTCCAACAAGACAAAGTCTTGTTGGGTTAACTCGATTGGTTCATAAGTTGCCTTATGAACCGTGATGGTAGCTTTCATCGGCTCTGGGACTTTATATCCCTCTGGCACGATGAAAGATACTTCTACCTCTTGCGTACCTGCATTGGTACGCCCATTATTTTTATAAACGGGCTTTACCCATGCAGGTAAGTTTTTTATTATTGCTCTATATTCCTGCTCGTTGAAGACTCCTTCAACGTCCAGGAATTCCCATGTGGAGGTGTCAATTTCTTTCAATTGATCATCTCCACCTGGCTTGTTATCTTCGCCAGGATTATTGTCTTCACCTGGCTCATTGTCCTCTCACGGGTCATTGTCTTCACCTGGCTCCTTGTCCTCGC
>CAMXLV010000032.1 GCA_947244675.1 uncultured Clostridium sp.
ATTTTTTCACCTTTCAAAAAAACTGTCGGGTAATAAGAAAAAATGTCAACTTGTTTACAATACTATTTAATATTGATACAATATTAAAAAAAATCAAACATTATAATAAAAAATAAAGGAGGAAACAAAAAATGAAAGGAAAAAAATTATTAGTAATTAGTCGGATTATTGATGATGATATCAGTTATAACCCCCATTCAATCCAAAGCAGCTCTTCAATCAAATGGGGGAACACCAATAACGAAAGACATAAACAGTTGGATATATCAGATTAGACAAATGCAAGCGACAGGAGGAACATTAGGACTAAATGATGCTATAGCAGATGGAAATTTAACAAGTAATAATCCAAATTTAGACATTCATATGCAAAAAAACACAGAATATGGTGCAATGGTCATTTTATCTGCATCATCTTATGGTAATCCAGAAAAAATAGCAAATGGAGGAACAACAACAGGAAATGCATCAGGAGTGGTTATGAATGTTAATGGAGAATGGGTTGCAGCGGGAACAAGTGATTCAGCAGCAGGAAACATGAAAAATGCGTCTAATCGTTATAAAAACATATATACAGGAAGTTATGTAGAAAAAGCAGGAGATGCGATAGCAACAATTGGAGGATGGCATGGAGCTACTAACTTGAAGTGGCTTAGTAGTCGGATATCCTCAGTATTTAAATCGTAGTTGTGTACTTCGAGCATATTCTGGTAGTATTATGTCATATTATGGACATGGATGGAAAGCTTCTACTTATCCAGATTATGAGCTTCATAGAGGAGATGCAGATTGTGGCAAGATATGGCATAGTCGTGCAGTAGTAGTTGTTGGAAGTGGCATTTAATAAATAATATCAAATTTTGGAGGAAAAAATGAAGATAAAAAGCAAAGAAAAAGGTATCACTCTTATTACATTAGTAATTACAATCATAATACTTTTAATCTTAGCAGGTATCACTATAAATATGTTATTTGGGGAAAATGGCTTAATCCGGAAAATCAGAAGAAGCCAAATTTAAGGCAAAAATGTCAGCCATTGCAGAAGAGTGGAAAATATATCTTGCACAAGAAGTAACAAACAGCTTAGGAAAGAAAAATATAAAAGAGCTATATACAGGAGGAGACATCATTTATGAGATCATAGCAGATGAAGAAATCGAAATAGATATAGGATTAATAAAAAATATAAGAAAAGTTCTAAATGAAGTAGGTAATGAAGAAGAAAAATTTACAATGGGATTTGAGGGAGAACTATATTACGTTTCACAAAATTCTATTCCAAATAACAAACAAAAAGTAAAATGGTGCCAAGACATTGGAATAAAAATATGGGAATATAAAGCAAAAGCAAACGAAAAAGTAGTCAATGGAGATTACAAATTCATCAAACGGAATTTACGTATGTACTCCAAAATTAAATACAGGATTTGTAAAGGAAAAAACTAGATATATTAAAGAAAAAGATGGAAATCTAATACCAGGAAATTGGATTTTAAAAAATCCAGATGAAGATTGGTATGATTATAAAAATAAACAATGGGCTAATTTATATGTAGAAAGCGAAGGAATTGAAAGCTATTATGTTTGGATTCCAAGATATGTTTATAAAACAATTGAAAATGAGAGAACAGATGTAAAATTTGTAGATATTAACAACAACTATACAAATGGGGACAATGATCAAGTGACTACTTGGGAGACATTGCAGCAGCAAGGATACCAAATACCAGAGGCTTTTTATTATGGTGATAGTGACAATATACAAGAAAACACACCAATACCAGGATACTGGATGGCAAAATATCAATTATCAGAGTTAGAAGGTTATAAGGTAGATTATCAAGTAGCAGTAACACCATCAACAATGACAATCAAAGAAATGAAAATAGATATATCTAAAACAGTAGCAAAATATACCTATGCATTAAATGGAAAAATAATTCATGAAAGTACACAACCAGAGAACTATACCATAAAAGAACTAACAAGAGGAAATAAAACATTAAATGTAACAGCATTAGATGAAAATGGAAATATTTTAGGAAGTATGACAAAATTTTTTGAAACAGCAGACATAAATGAACCAGATTTAACAGGATTTGATAAAGACACAACCTTTTACGTATATTGGGACGAAAAGGGAATAGAGCATAATGAAATCCCAATAAAAGACGAAGCGCCACCAGAATGGTATGATTATGCAATAAGAAATTGGGCTAATATTGTAACAAGAAATAATGGATTAGAAAGTTATTTTGTGTGGATACCAAGGTATGAATATACACTAGATAATGTAAATCAAAAGTCCTATGTAAAATTTATAAAAGGATTAAGAACAGAAACAACAGATGGTTATAAAATACCAGAAGCATTTACTTGGGGAGATAACAATGAAAAACAACTACCAGGATATTGGATGGCAAAATATCAATTAACTTCAGAAAGCTTACCTAAAATGAATGCAGAAATGACATCAGGACGCAATGAAATTAGAGTGCAAAACATAACAGGAAGTGCTATTACTGGAAACTTAAAGTACGAATATTATGTAGATGGAATAAAAGTACATGAGGGAAACAATGCTAGTGAAAATTACATTTATAGAGATTTGCAAGGAAACAAAATTTACACCATTAACATTATCGCAAGGGATGTAACTACAAATACATTTGTCGCAGCAGTTACTAAAAAAGTAGAAACAGTGGGAGGAAATTCACCAGATTTAAATGGGTATAAACAAGAAATGACATATTATGTTTTATATGATAGTAATGGTAATATGACAATAGGAGATAATATTAAAAATGATGGAAGTAATGCACCAGCGGATTGGTATGATTATAGCATTAGAAAATGGGCTAATATTGTGGTAACAGATGGGAAAGTACAAAATGGACAGATAATAGGAGGAACATTTAAAAATTATTTTGTATGGATTCCAAGATATCAATATAGTTTTAATACAGTAGATCAAAGAACCAATGTCAAATTTATTGATGGCATAAGCACACAAACACAAAGTGGCTATCAAATTCCAGAAGCATTTACTTGGGGAGATAATAATGAAAAACAACTAACAGGATATTGGATATCAAAATATCAACTTAGTGATTAAAATAAGGCTAAGAAAAGAAGATTTTTAATTTGAGAAATCTTCTTTTCTTTTTTCTGATACCACTTGCAAAATAAAAAAAATAGTATATAATAATAAAAAACACCAAAAGAAGGAGACTAAAAATGCAAGAAATAGAAGAAAGCATAGGTTATACTTTTCAAAACAAAGCATTATTAAATAAAGCATTTACTCACACTTCTTATGCCTATGAAAAAAATCAAGAAAGTAATGAAAAACTAGAATTTTTAGGAGATAGCATCTTAGAATTTATTTCTAGCAAATATTTATATGAAAAATATCCTAAGCTAAAAGAAGGAGAAATGACAAAAGTTAGAGCAACCGTTGTTTGTGAAAAAAGTTTATATCAAGTAGCCCAGAAACACAATTTTAGCAATTTCCTATATCTTGGGAAATCAGAAAAAAAAGTGGGAGGAGAAAAGAAACCTGCTATTTTAGCTGATAGTGTAGAAGCTGTTATAGCAGCTATTTACTTAGATGGAGGAATACAAGAAGCAGAAAGATTTATTATTCAAAACTTAAAAGAAGAAATAGCATTTGCTACCAATCATGTAGGAGATAGAGACTATAAAACAGTCTTGCAAGAAAAATTGCAAGAAAAAGGAGAAGTAAAAATTGAATATAAAATAACCAAAGAAGAAGGACCAGATCATAATAAGAAATTTGAAGCAGAAGTAAGTTGTGATGGTAAATTTTTAGCAACTGGAGAAGGAAAAAGTAAAAAAGAAGCACATATGAGAGCAGCCCAAAAAGCATTAGAAAAGTTAAAATAGAAAAGAGGTAAAATCTATGAAGAAACAATATATCATACCAATATTTGTACCACACTTAGGATGTCCAAATGATTGTATATTTTGTAATCAAAAATCAATTAGTGGACAAAAAGAAAATATGACAAAAGAAAAAGCAAAAAAAATAATAGAAGATTACCTAGAAAATATAAAAGAGGAAGAAGCACAAATTGAAATAGCTTTTTATGGAGGAAGTTTTACGGCAATAGAAGAAAAATTACAAGAAGAGCTATTGCAAACTGCTTATTCTTATATAGAAGAAGGAAGGATAGAATCAATTAGAATTTCGACAAGACCAGATAGTATAACAAAAGAAATTTTAAAAAAGCTAAAAAAGTACAAAGTGAAAACCATAGAATTAGGAGTACAATCAGCCAATGATTATATTCTAAAGAAAGCAAATCGTGGACATACTTTTTTAGATGTCAAAAAAGCCTCCAAAATGATTCGTTGGAATGGATTTAAACTAGGGCATCAAATGATGGTAGGATTACCAGAAAGTACAAAAATTGATGAAATAAATACAGCCAAAGCATTGATAAAATTAAAACCAAAAATGGTAAGAATATATCCAGTATTAATCATAAAAAATACAAAACTAGAAAAAGAATATCAACAAGGAAAATATGAGCCATTGCCATTAGTACAAGCAGTAGAAACCTGCAAAGAATTAGTTAGAATGTTTGCTGATAAAAAAATTGACATTATAAGGGTAGGTTTGCAAAATACAGAAGAAATTGATGAGCCACAAAACCAAGAAAGTGAAGTAGTAGCAGGTCCATATCATCCAGCATTTAGGCAATTAGTAGAATCTAGTTTATGGTATGATGCTATTGTTGGAAAAATAAAAAAATTGAATGTAAAAGTAAGAGAAGTAGAAGTAACAGTAAATCCAGTAGATGCCAATCATGTAATTGGTCATAAAAAAGAAAATGTTATGAAATTAAAAGATATATATGATGTAGATTTAATTTTAAAACAGGATGAATCCATAAAACAAGGAAAATCAAAAATTGAAATTACAAAAACTTATCAAGATTTTTTAAAAGAATAGAAGTATAAAATCACCAATATATGCCAATAATGGTAATATAGGTGATTTTTTTATGAAAATTAAAAATATACTAATGGAAATAATGGGAACGATATTAGGTGCTTTTATCATGGCAGTAGGAGTATCGTTATTTCTATTGCCTAATCAATTATCTTCTGGTGGTATATCAGGTTTAGCAACAATAACTTATTATTTATTAAACATTCCAATGGGAACAACTATATTAGTGATTAATATTCCTCTATTTATGATTGCTATTTATAAGATAGGAAAAAGTTTTTTTATTAAATCAATGGTTGGAACAATAGCATTATCTTTTTTTATTGACTTGTTAGATCAATTAAATCCCCTAACAAATGATCGATTTTTAGCTTGTATTTATGGAGGAATTGTTATAGGACTTCGGAACAGCTATTATTTTGAAATTTAATTCTTCAACAGGAGGAACAGATTTAATTGGTTATATAGCAAGAAAATATAAACCAACAATTAGTATGAGTAGAGCCATTATTATTTTAGATACTATCATTATTTCTTTGAATGTAGTGTTTTTTAAAGAAATAGAGATTGGTTTATATTCTGCTATTAGTATTTATTTAATGGGAAAAATGTTAGATATTTTATTTGAAGGTATTTATTTTACTAAATTACTTATTATTATATCAGATAAAAATGAAGAAATTGCAAAACAAATAGGGGATAAAATAAAAAGAGGAACAACAGGACTTTTTGGGAGAGGAATGTATACTAAAGAGCAAAAGTTAGTACTACTGTGTGCAGCATCTAGAAGAGATATAGCAAAAATTAAGATGATAACCAAACAAATTGACCCAAAAAGTTTTATGGTAGTAACAAATGCTAGAGAAGTAGTAGGTTTAGGATTTAAAAAAATGTCGAGTTAGCAAGAATTATGTAAAAAAGTGACTATTAAATATAGTCGCTTTTCTTGTACTCCAAAGAAGGCTAACGATATAATAAAGAGCAAGAAAACGAAGGAGGAACATTTGAAAAAATGAAAAGTAGAAATCAGGGAATTACACTAATAGCACTAATTGTTACAATTATCATTTTACTCATTTTAGCAGGAATTACTATTGGGACATTAACAGGAGATAATGGAGTATTAAATAAAGCAAATAGTGCTAGTGAAGAAACAAAAAAGAAAAATTACGAAGAAATATTAAAAATAATAGGAAATGGTTTAAGACCAGATAAAGTTATCAATAATTGGAGCAATAAAACTTTTTTAGATGAATTTGAAAAAGAAATTTCCAAAGATGAAGAGTTTAGTGAAGCTAAAATTAATCGAAAAAATGATGAAACAATTATAGTAATAACTAAAGAAGGATATGTATATCAAATTACAGAAGATGAAGTAAAATACATTGGAAAACAAGGTGAAAATGTGCCACCAGATTTAATAGTACCAATATCGCCAGAAGATTTAGAAAAAGGAAATGTAAAGTTTATTCTTACACCAAGTGGTTGGACAAATACAGATGTATTAGTAGAAATACAAACAAATATAAAAGATTATATATTACAATACTCAGTAAATGCGATAGAATGGAAAGATTATACACAAACAATTACTTGTAAAGAAAATGAAGTGATTTATGCAAGGTTAATCAATAATTTAGAAGAAGAAGGTGGTTATGCAACTTATAATGTTACAAATATTGACAAAGAATTGCCAACAACTAAATTGACATTAACTACTAAAAAAACTACAACAGCATCAAGTATAACAGCAACAGTAGAACAAAAAGACGAATTAAGTAAAATAGATATTCAAAAATGTAGATGGATTTATAATACAAGTGATAGTGAAATTGGTTTAGAGGAAAAAGATTATACAGGGCGGAAATTTTGAAAGTGAGTTACAAGAAATAGAATTAAAAGCTACAACAGTTGGGACATATTTTTTGCATATTTTAACAACAGATCATGCAGGAAATAAGATAGAAACCATATCAGAAGGAATAACTGTAAAAGAACCAACAATAGAAGATATGAAAGATAAGACATTCTCAGATAATACCATAATAGAAGACAATTATGGAAATGTAGTAAAAATACCAGAAGGGTTTAAAATAACACCTGATTCAGCCAATAATGTACTAGGAGGAGTTGTTATTGAGGATGTAGGGCATGGAACAACCGCAGGAAGCCAATTTGTATGGGTTCCAGTAGGAAATATTTATACAAATGAAGAAAAGACACAAAGTAAATCAATTATACTAGATCGATACCTATTTCCAAGTGGGGGAACACCTATTGGAAAGGGAGGAGCAACTGTAAATGACTATGTGGGTTCTCCATATTGTTATTGTGTGGAACCAAGTCCTTCTAGTAGTATTACACAAGCAAAAAATTTGGAAGGTTTTAAAAATAGTGCTGTTAGCAATAAAGGATATTATATAGGAAGATATGAAGGAAATAATATGGGAGGAAAATTAGTAACCAAACAAGGATTAAATTCTCATCTAGTAAATCAATCAACAGCAGCATCTTTAGCAAGAAATATGTATACATCTAATAAATTTACTAGTGATTTAATTAGTAGTTATGCATGGGATACAGCTCTTGTATTTATTCAAACGTGTTCAGGAGCTACCAATTATGCACAACAAAATTCTCTTCGGAGGACATGGAAGTGTAGATAATTCGCCTACAGGTGTTTATGGAGATGTAAAATGTAATATCCATGATATGGCAAGTAATAGAAGAGAATGGACAACAGAAGGAACTTCTAACAGTGCAAATATAGGAGTAGTAAGAGGCGGAGATGGAGAATCTAATACAAATTATACTTGCAGACGTGGAAGATATGATAAAACTAATAGCGGAACAGGTATTTCTAGACCAATTTTATATTTTTAAATTGATTAAACAGAAGACTCAAAAAATTTAGATGTTAGAAATATAGAAGAACAGAACAATAGAAATTAAGAAAAAACGATAGAGGAGAAACTATCGTTTTTTTGTTGTATAGGTAAAATCTTTGATTTTTCCTATACAAATCAAGCCTAATATAGTATAATAAAAATAGACTAAAAAAGAGAAAGGAAGCGAAAAATGAAAGAACAAAAAATGATATTGCAAAAGATAGATTCATTTGAGCTAACAGACATCTTTGAATGTGGGCAATGTTTTCGATGGAATCAACAAGAAGATGGAAGTTATGAAGGAATATTTGGCACAAACATATTAAAACTAAAAAAAGAAAAAGAAACAATCCAAATAGAAGGATTTTGTGAAGAGAATATACAAAACATAGTAGAAGAATACTTTGACCTAAAAAGAGATTACCAAAAAATCAAAAAAGAACTTGCAAAAATTGATGAAAATATGAAAAAAAGTATCCAATATGGACAAGGAATTCGATTATTAAACCAAGATTTATGGGAAATGATAGTATCTTTTATTATTTCAGCCAACAACAACATACCAAGAATCAAGGGAATCATAGAAAGAATGGCTAAAGAGTATGGAAAACCAATTAGATGGAGAGGAAAAACTTATTATACATTTCCAACACCAGAAGAGCTAAAGAATGTAAGTGTAGAAGAATACCGAAAATTAGGACTAGGATTTCGAGACAAAAGAGTTTATGAAACAACACAAATGGTAGTAAATAAGCAAATAGATTTGGAGAAAATGCAAAAAAATCCAAACACATGGGAAATCAAACAAGAATTATTAACATTATCAGGAGTAGGATCCAAAGTTGCAGATTGTATTTTGCTTTTTTCAAACTTAAAGAGATTAGAAATATTTCCGATTGATGTATGGATAAGAAGAGTCATGAATGAATTATATATTAAGCAAAAAGATGAGAACAAAATCAATAAAAAACAAATTGAAGAAATAGCAACACAAAAATTTGGAGAAGTAGCAGGACTGGCACAACAATATTTATATTATTGGAAAAGAGAGGACAGATAAAATGGGATTAAGAATCATATATGGAGAGCCACGGAAGTGGCAAGAGTAAATATTGTTTTGACGAAATAACAAAAGAAATGGAAAAAGAAAAAAAAATATATATGATTACACCAGAGCAATTTTCATTTACAGCAGAAAATAAATTGATGGAAATAGCAAAAAGAAAAGCAGTTATTCATGCTGAGGTATTAACGCTTAGTAGAATGGCATATCGTGTATTAAATGAAATAGGAGGAAAAAGTACAGTAAGATTAACAAAGCAAGGAAAAGCTATGTTAATTTATGCTATTTTAAATAAATACAAAAAAGAACTAAAATTTTTAGGAAAATCAGATGAAAATATTGATTTATGTATCAATACAATTACAGAATTAAAAAAGCACAAAATAACACCACAAAATTTACGAGAAGAAATAGAAAAAATAGATGATACATATTTAAAAACTAAATTACAAGATATAACACTTATCTATGAGAAGTTTCAAGAACAAATTGCAGGAAAATACATAGAAGAAACTGATTTATTAACAATACTTGCTAATCAGATAGAAAAAACCAATATCGTTCAAAATAGTGTGATATATTTAGATGAATTTGCAGGTTTTACCAAACAAGAATATGATATTATTGAAAAATTTATCAAGCTTGCCAAACAAGTAAATATAACTATTTGCACAAATAACTTAACATTAAATACCAATCCAGATAGTGACATCTATTATACGAACAAAATAACCATAGCCAAAATTTGGAGCTTGGTAAATGCCAATCAATTTGATTTAGAAGAACCTGTACATATGGAAAAACAGTACCGATTTCAAACAAAAGAACTAAAATATTTAAGTGAAAACATGAATCATCATAAATCCACAAAATATGAAAAAGATGTGGAAAACATTGAACTATTTTTAGCAAAAAATCCATATGAAGAAATTGAAAAAGTAGCAAAAAAAATTGTACAATTAGTAAAAGCGAAGAAAAGAAGATATAAAGATATAGCCATTATTACTAAAAATATACAAGAGTATAGTTCATTAGTTAGAGCCATTTTTCCTAAATATCAAATCCCTGTATTCATTGATGAAAAAAGAGAAGTTAGTCAAAATATCATTATACAATATGTACTTTCTATTTTAGAAATGATAAACAAAAATTTTACACAAGATACAATTTTTAATTATTTGAAATTAGGATTTTGTGAGATAGAAAAGGATGAAATCTTTGCATTAGAAAACTATTGTAACAAATGGGGAATTAAGCAAAATAAGTGGAAAAATGATTTTATTTATGAAAAAGAAGAAGAAAAACAAAAAATAGAAAGATATAATGAGTTAAGAAAACAAATAATAGAACCAATTTTGGCATTAAAACAAAACATAAACGAAAACAAAACAGCATATCATATCACCAAAGCGATTTATCTTTTTATGCAAGAACAAAAAATAGAAGAAAAGATAACAAAAAAAATACAAGAACTACAGGAAAGAGGTTTTATAGATATTGCTAATGAATATGTTGCTAGCTACCAAACAATATTAGAATTATTTGATGAAATTATTTTAATTTTTGCAGAAGATAAAATGACAGTAGATCAATATGCAAAAATAATAAGAGTAGGTTTAAAAAAGAGTGAATTACGAAAAATTCCAGGAACCAAAGATCAAGTGACTTTTGGTGATATTGATAGATCAAGAAGTCATAAAGTAAAAGAGGTATTTATTATTGGGCTAAATGATGGAAGTTTTCCAAGTATCAATAAAGAGGAAGGATTTTTAGATGATGCAGATAGGCAGATATTAAAACAAGATGGAATAGAATTGGCTAAAGGAACATTAGAGTGTTTATATGAAGATAATTTTAATATTTATAAGGCTTTTACTACAGCAGAAAACAGTATTTATTTGTCTTATGCAGCATCTGATAAGGAAGGCAAATCTTTACGACCATCCATGTTAATTTATAAAATTAAAAAACTATATCCAAAATTGCAAGAAAAAAGTGAGGTAACAAATCAAACAACAGAAATGATAGGCAATGAACAAGTAACATATGAATCTTTACTAAGTAATATTGCAAAACTAAAAAAAGAAGAATCCATGGAAGAAATTTGGTATGAAGTTTATCAGTACTATAAAGAAAAAGTAGAATGGCAAACAAAATTACAAAACGACTTACAAGGATTAGTTGATAGCAACGTGCCACAAAAAATCAATCCAGAGACAATCCACAAATTATATGGTAATACACTAAAGACAAGTGTATCAAGATTAGAAAAATATAGAAGTTGTCCTTTTTCTTATTACTTACAATATGGTTTAAAACTAAAAGAAAAAGAAAACTTAAAAATACATACATTTGAGACAGGTTCTTTTATGCATGAAACTATTGATCAATTTTTTCAAATGGTAAAAGAGGAAGGACTGCCATTAGCAGAAATAACACAAGAGCAGATTTATCAAAGGGTAGCAAAAATTATTGATCAAAATTTGAGTTTAAGGAAAAATATTATTTTTACAGCAACTGCTAAATACAAGGCATTAGTCCAAAGATTAAAAAAAATTGTTAGCAAAGCTTTAAAATATATTATACAAACAATAATATATAGTGATTTTTCAATAGAAGGGACAGAAATAGAATTTAGTAAAACGGGAAAGTATAAGCCAATTGTGCTAAATTTAGAAGATGGAAAAAGAATTGAAATTACTGGAAAAATTGATAGAATTGATAGAGCCCCTTATGGAGAAGAGGGAAAAGCACTAAGAATTATTGATTATAAATCTTCTAGTAAAAATATTGATTTGAATGAAGTATATGCAGGACTTCAAATTCAGTTATTAACGTATTTAGATAGTATTTGCAAAGAAGAAGATATCATGCCAGCACGGAGTGTTTTATTTTTCTTTATTAGAACAAATGATAAAAGCAAATAAGAAAATAACAGAAGAAGAAATTGAAGAGTTAATTAGAAAAAATTTTAGAATGAAGGGGTTAATTGTAGCTGATGTAAAGATAATTAAGATGAATGATAATACTTTAACATCTGGTAGTTCTAAATTAGTACCAGCAGCAATTACAGCTTCAGGAATGGTGAATGAGAAATGGACGAATGGTGTAAAACAAGAGGAATTTAAAATTTTGCAAGATTATATTGATTTTATAATTAAACAAATTGCTAAAGAAATTTTTAGTGGAAAAATAGAAGCAAAGCCTTTTTATAAAAATGGAAAAACACCATGTAAGTATTGTGAATATAGAACTGTATGTGGATTTCAAAATAGGAAAAACAAAAATACCTATCATTATATTGAGCAAAAATCGAAAGAAGAAGTGCTACAAAAAATGAGCGAAAATCTTAAGGAGGAAAAGGTTTAGATGGACTTATCTAACGAAAATGTAATTCATGTAAAAAAAGATGGAGTAGAGTACATTCAATTTAAAAAGTTGTTAGCCTATCAAGATGTGGTGACACATGCTTATAGTTTAGGTATTGACAAAAATTATAGAACAAAAAAAGTAAACAAAGAAAAATTGAAAGAAGAAGATTATGCAAAAGCCAAAAAGGATTATGAAAGCCTATGTCATGCGATAGGTTCAAAAGCAGCATATTTAATTAAAGCCAATCAAGATCACACTGATGAAGTAAAAGTGGTAAAAGAAAAAGTAAAAGAAGGCGAACCAGATTTTAACTTACCACAATATGATCAAACAGACGGGCTAATTACGAATCAAAAAAATAGGTTACTTGTAACCACAAATGCAGATTGTATTTTATTGTTGTTTTTTGATCCAATAAAAAAGGTGATTGCAAATACTCATTCTGGGTGGAAAGGTACACTACAAAGGATTTCTGTAAAGACAGTACAAAAAATGCAAAAAGAATTTGATTGTAATCCCAAAGATATTTTATGCTTCATTTGTCCTAGTATTCGAGATTGCCATTTTGAAGTAGGAAGAGAAGTAAAAGAATGTTTTGAAAAGGAATTCCAAGGTTTAGATAAAAAGGAAGAATTGATAAAAGAAAAAAAGGCTGGTCAAAAGTGGTACATTGACACAGTAACAATCAATAAAATGATCTTACAAGAACAAGGATTAAAAGAAGAGAATATTATTGATAGTAAAATTTGTAGTGTTTGTAATAGTAAGCAAATACATTCTTATCGTGTAGAAAAGGAAAAATATGGATTAAATACTGCTATTATTGGACTAGAAGAATAAAGAAAGGAGAAAAAATAAAAATATGATAATTCCAGAAAAATTAAAATTAGGAGATACTATTCGGCATTGTTGCACCATCTAATCCGATTATAGGAGATAACCAAGAAGAAGTAAGTAAAGCAAAAGAAATAGTAGAAAAAAGTGGATTTAAAGTTAAATTTTCTAAACACTTATATGCCAATAGTAATGGTTATAGTGCAACACCAAAAGAAAAGGCAGAAGATATGAACCAAATGTTTCAAGACAAAGAAGTTAAAATGATATGGTGTGCAAAAGGTGGTAATAATTCTAATACAATTTTTGAATATTTAGATTATAAAAAGATAAAAGAAAATCCTAAAATTATTTGTGGTTATAGTGATATTACATCTATTACCAATATGATTACAGAAAAAAGTGATTTAGTTACATTTAGTGGTACTAATTTTAAAACAATTGCAACAGATGAGACAAGTTATAGCTATAACCAAATTTTAAAGAGATTTGTAAAGGGCAGTTTGGAAATAGGAGAAGAAAAAGAAGAGATAAAAACAATAAAGGAAGGACAAGCTTTTGGAAAATTAATGGGAGGAAATTTGAATTGTTTGCACAGCTTAGTAAGTGGAAAATATCAAATTGATTTTCAAGACAAAATATTGTTTTTAGAAGATTTAGGTTTAGAATCCAATCCAGCAATGGTGAGTCATTTTTTGGCTCATTTAAAACAAAATGAAGTATTTGATCAAATAAAAGGGTTGTGGATTGGTAATTATGAACATGAAAGTGGTATTGCTTTAGAACAAATTGTGTTAGATATCATTGGAGAGGATATTACTTTTCCAATTATTAAGTCTAACCAGTTTGGACATATTGAAAATAAAATTGTATTGCCAATTGGAACCAATGCTAAAATTGATACAACTAAAGACAAGAAAATAGAATTAGTCGAAGAATGTGTAAAATAAAAAGGAGAGCCAGTTAATGCTAGAAACATGGGAAGAATTAGAAGAATCAATTATAAATTGCCAAAAATGTAAGTTAGGTAAGACAAGAAATAATATTGTTTTTGGAACAGGTAAAAAACAAGCTAAAATAATGTTTATTGGAGAAGGCCCAGGAGCAGATGAAGATAGATTACGGAGAACCATTTGTAGGGAAGGCTGGAAAATTGATGAATATGGCATTTCAAGCAGTTGGTATAAAAAGGGAGGAAGTATATATTGCCAATGTTGTAAAGTGTAGACCACCAGGAAATAGAAACCCAGAAGAAGAGGAGGCTTGTCAATGCTTAGATTATTTAAGAAATCAAGTGTTGCTAGTAAAACCTCAAGTTATTGTGTTACTTCGGAAGTGTTGCTCTTAAAAATATTTTAGGAAAAGAGTATGGAATAACAGCTTCTAGGGGAAAGTGGATACAAAGAAAAGGAATTCATTATATGCCAACTTGGCATCCAGCAGCTCTTCTTCGTGATGAAACGAAAAAGATTGATTTTATTAATGATCTAAAACAAGTCGTACGATATGGTCAGGAAGAATTGACATAAGAGGGAAATTTCTATAAAATAGGTTTATTCACAGAAAGGAAAAAAGTAAAAATGGAAAAAATAGAAGAAGAAGCTAATTATTGTTTAAATTGTAAAATAAATCCGTGTGCTAAAAAGGGTTGCCCATTAGGAAATGAAATTCCCCAATTCATCGAAAAGGTAAAGGAAAAAAATCCAAAAGAAGCCTATAAAATTTTAGCTAAGACGACAGTATTACAAGGGATCTGTGGAAGAATTTGTCCTCATCAAAAACAATGCCAAGGATCTTGTGTAAGAGGGATAAAAGGAAAAGCTGTTTCAATAGGAGAATTAGAAGCCTATACTTTTGATTCTATGATAGAAGATGACAATAGTTTGTTAAATTGTTATGAACATGAAATGAAAGAAAAGAATAGTGATAAAAAGGTGGCTGTAATAGGAGGAGGACCAGCAGGATTAACAGCAAGTGCTTTTTTAGCTAAAAATGGGGTAAAAGTAACAATTTATGAAAAGTATAGTTATTTAGGTGGATTACTAGTACATGGTATTCCAGAATTTAGATTGCCAAAGAAAATTGTACAAAAAACAGTAGATAAAATTTTAAAGTTAGGAATAGAAGTAAAATATCAAAAACAATTGGGAAAAAATCTTTTTTTAGAAGAGTTAGAAAAACAATATGATGCTATTTTTCTAAGCATAGGAGCCAATCAGTCTATTGAGATGGGAATAGAAGGAGAGGATTTAGAAGGTGTTATGGGAGGAAATGAGCTATTAGAATATAATTTGCATCCAAACTATGAGGGAAAAATAGTTGTTGTAGTTGGTGGAGGAAATGTTGCCATGGACTGTGCAAGAACCATTAAGAAATTAGGAGCAAAAGAAGTAAAGGTGATTTATAGAAGAGCAAGGGAACAAATGCCAGCAGAAGAAAAGGAAGTAGAAGAAGCAAAACAAGAAGGAATTGAATTTTTATTTCAAAATAATATTGGAAAAATATTAGGTGATAAAAAGGTAGAAGAAGTGGAACTAATAAAAACTAAGTTAGTACAAAAAGAAAAGGAAGATAGATTAGTACCAGTCAATATAGAAAATAGCAATTATACTATTCATGCAGATAACGTTATTTTAGCATTAGGATCTAAAACAGAGCCATATGTAAAAGAACTAGGATTAAAATTAAATCAATGGGGAAACATAGAAATTAACCAAAACTATCAAACTTCTAACCCTAAAATATATGCAGGTGGAGACTTAGCAGGAATAAAAGGAACTGTTGCTTGGGCAGCTTATTCAGGAAGAGAAGCAGCAAAACATATCATAAGGGAACAGGGGACGTAGCAAAAATCCCTCCTAACAGGGAATAGGGGACGTAG
>CAMXLV010000033.1 GCA_947244675.1 uncultured Clostridium sp.
CTCATATTGATTTCTTGTTTAATTATATGTAACATAATACCACAAAAACCTCCTTCTTTCAAGACTTTTGGTCAAAAAAAGACCGCTTCTTTTTTTGAAACGGTTTAAAGTTTTTGTGTTGTCAAATTCTTATAATCTTGAAATCAAGTTATATCAAGCATTATAGAGAGTTCGACAAAAACTCGTCTTGGTGGGCAGGGAAGGATTCGAACCTTCGTACTCAAATGAGAACAGATTTACAGTCTGCCGCCTTTAGCCACTCGGCCACCTACCCAAATAAAAAATACTATGGTGCTCCCTCAAGGATTCGAACCTTGGACCCACCGGTTATGAGCCGGTTGCTCTGACCAACTGAGCTAAGGGAGCATACTCCTTGTGTTTAGCACAAGTTAAAGTATAAACTATTTTATTCTAAAAGTCAATACTTTTTCCAAAAAATTTCATCATATTTTGTAATCATTTTAGCTCCTTCTTGAATTAATCGATTTGTACCAACTGAACAAATAGAATCAATGTTCCCCGGTACAACAAATACATCACGTCCTTGTTCTAAAGCAAAATCAACTGTAATTAATGCACCACTTCTTTCTTTAGCCTCAATTACAATTACTCCTTTGCTTATTCCACTAATAATTCGGTTTCTTGCTGGAAAATTCATTTTATTTGGTTTGGTTCCTAATGGATATTCTGATAAAATTGCTCCTCCCTTTTGTATAATTTGTTTTGCTAAAAACTCATTTTCTTTTGGATATATCCTATCTAGCCCATTTCCAAGAACAGCTATCGTTTTTCCCCCTACTTTTCCATCATAAGCATAAATTGATCCCTTATGTGAAAAACTATCAATTCCCTTTGCTAATCCGCTAACAATGTTAATATCATGTTTACTTAAATGATAAGCAAAATATTTTGCCATTTTTTCTCCATAAGCAGTAGCTTCTCTGCACCCTACTATGGCAATAGATTCCTGATTCAAAATATGACTATCCCCTTTACAATATAAACTAATTGGTGGATCATAAATTTGTTTTAGCTCATAGGGGTAATCTTTATCCTGAATAGTTATTAAGTTAATATCATTCTCTTTCATAAAAGTTAAATGATTATCTAAGCTTTTTCTTATTTCTTTGTCTAATAGATTATGAATTATTTTTTCACTTAACCCTTTTTCTCTTAGCTCTTCTTCCTTTAATTGATAAATTACTTCCGCTTCTGAATACCACTCTATTAATTTTTGCTTTGTTTTATTTTCTAAATCAGAAATTAAAGAAAACCATACCCAATATCTTTTTTTTTCTAAATTTTTCATTTTCACCTTCTTTCTCTCTTCCTATTACACAAATTAAAGACATTATAAAAATAATGTCTTAGCTTTTATTCCTCTTTTATTAATTATACTACTTTTGTTTTGTGTCCAAAACTTGTCTAAAATGTTGATTTTTGATTATTTTGTTCTTTTGCTGCCTTGATTACATTGTTCATAAGCATTGCTACTGTCATTGGGCCTACTCCTCCTGGAACTGGAGTAATATAACTTGCCACTTCTCTTACTTTTTCATAATCAACATCTCCAACTAGTTTTCCATCTTCATTACGATTAATTCCAACATCAATTACAACTGCGCCTTCTTTTATCATATCTACTGTTACAAATTTCGCCTTTCCAATTGCTGCTATAACTATATCAGCTCTTTTGGTATGTTTTTTTAAGTCTTTGGTTTTAGAATGGCAAATAGTAACTGTTGCATTACTCTCTAAACAACATTGTGCTAATGGTTTTCCGACAATATTACTTCTTCCAATGATTACTACTTCTTTTCCTGTTAAATCAATTTTATATTCTTGGAACATTTTCATAACACCATATGGTGTACAAGAAATAAAAGTATCTACCCCCATAACTAATTTTCCTATACTAGAAGGTGTAAAACCGTCAACATCTTTTCGATAAGAAATTGTTTTAAATGCCTGATTAATATCTAAATGTTCTGGTAATGGACTTTGTAATAAAATACCATTTACTCCTTTGGTATCATTTAATTTTTTTATTAAATCATTTAATTCCTGTTGCTTTATGTCTTTTGGTAAAAGATGTTCTTCATATGTAATTCCAATTTCATCACAAGCTTTGTTTTTGTTTTTTACATATACTTTGGATGCTGGGTTATCTCCAACCATGATTACTGCTAATTTAGGATAAATTCTTTGTTTTTTTAATTCTTCGCATTCTATTTTTAAATCTTCTCTTACTTTTTTTGCTAATGCTTTTCCATCTATGATTACTGCCATTTTTTCTTACAATCCTTTCTTGTATTCTTTTTTTCATTATATATTAAAAATATTTCTTTTTCAATATAAATTTATAGTTATTAGCATCTTTTGTAATTTTGTTTTCTTAGTTTGTTTGAAATTCCTATATATGCACTTTTTTATTCTTGCTTTTTGGAAATAATCACAACTACCCATTTTACGAGTGATTATGATTTGATAACATAAAAGCAAGTAGATTTCAATTACTTGCTTTTATAACTTTAATTCATTAATTTTCTTGAATTTTATATTCAGATATATCTGGCTCCTTTATATCTTCATCTTTAACAATATCAAATTTGTAATAATAATCTGATACTAGATTAATTTTATCATCATCATATCCTGATGTACCATTTTCTTTTCTTATAAGCAATCCTGTGTTTTTCTCTAAATAATAAGTGTCTAACCTATGATTATCAAAACATAATATGTCAAAACAACTTACATTTATTTTATAACATTCTTTTCCATTAATTTCTTCTGCTTTTATAGAAGATTTTATAGATCTCACAAGAAATTGCCATATATTTTCCGTATATAAATAGTCTAAAATTTCAATTTCTCCTGGAACTCCATTTGAGTTTATCATTACAATTTTTTCATTCAACGTATCAATATAGAGATTTGATAGTTCCCCTTTTTTATAATTTATTAATTTGCTTTTACTTTTTTCTTCGTTTAAATGCTTAAAGGTAGATAAACTTATTTCCCCTTTTTTATATGTCTCATTTATATTTAAACTAGACCCTTGATATTCATATACTCTTGCATAATAGTTATCTACATTTATGTATTTTTCTACATTGCTTTGTAAATTTCTAATTATAATCATTTTTCTAGCTGTAAGAATAATAAATAATGCAACAAAAATTAAAATTATAATTAAAATTTTCTTCCCCATTTTCCTATCTTTCTTTTCCATAAAAATCACCCTCCTTTTTCTTTTGTATATCTCATAAAACCTACTTTAATTATAGCACATTTTGTTTGATTTGTCGAATTTTACATATACATAATAGTGTAAAATGTTTTCGGAATATACAAAAAGAAAGGATTTTCTTATGAATCCTATTACTTTTACCCTGATATATTCAAATTGTTTCTTGGTTCTATACAAACCTTCATCTTTTTCAAATGACTTTAATTCTTGAAAACTTCTCAAGTACTAAAAGTATCATTTTATTTTTCCTCATTTCTTATAAATCTATATATGTCTCCCCAATTATTTACTTCTTTCATGTACTTGTTTTCTTCTAATTTTATTAAATTTGTATCTCTAAAATATAATGTTTTTATATTATTGTCTGCTAATTTCTTTATAATTCTCCAGTCATCATCAATCATAATATCTACGTTTTCATTTTTGCATACTTCTAATTTATCATCAATTTTCCAATAATATTTGTCAAAATGAATATTATTTTCTTCTAATAATCTTATTGCGTCATCTTTCATTTCTTTAACAAATCCACCTCTAGCAGTAATAACTATAAATTCATGTCCTTGTTCCTTTAATAAATTATATACTCCTATAAATCCTGACATTAGATTACTTTCTTTTGATATTGTCAAAAAATATCTTTCAATAAATTCTTGTTTTTGTTCTTCTGTCCAATTATATCTTTCTTGAAATTTTGGTTCTTCTCTATTTACTAGATTATTTCCTTTTACAGTATCAATATCAAATATTTCTTCATAAGTTCTAAAAGTTGTTTCACTGTCTATAACAACTCCATCTAAATCTATTCCTATCTTCATTTTACTTCCTCCAAATTTATATTGTTTTAACTATTTTCTTTACTCTTTTAATAAATTCTTCTTTATTTGATAATGCTTGTCTTAATTTATCTAAAGCATCTTCAAACTCTTTATCTTCTAAATATACCTTTGCATAACCATTTTCTCCATATTTTTCTGTCAAATGTTGATAAACTCTTTCTATCTGTTCTTCTTCAGATAATCCTATATAATTTCTTTTTCCATAAGAATATGACCTTTTAATAGTATTGTCTATATCAATAATTGTTCTATCTGCTGTACTTATTATTTTTCCATATATAGTTCTAGGTTCATGATTACTAGATGCTCTGTGATCTTCTATTGCTTCTTTAATAATGTTTCTTTGTTCTTCTGTAAACCATTGTCTTATTTTTTCATCTTTCATAAATATTTCGGCTGATATAATTTCATGTGTCTTTCTATCTATGTAGTGCCCTAAATCATGATATGAAGCTATTGTATAAACCATATCTAAATCAACATCATAGTCTTTTGCTAATTCTAAACTCCTTTTTATTACTGTTTTAATGTGATTTATTCCATGTCCTTCTTCATTTCTATTATATAATGGAAAAACCTCATTTTCTACATATTGGACTAATTCTTCATTCATTTAATTAATTTCCTCCAAATTATAATCTATGTTTGATATGTTTTCTTGTTCATCTACTATAATATACATATTAAAATTATACTTATCTTCTATTAAACCTTTTATAAAAAATCTATCTAAAATCATTATATTAGACAATAACTTTTCTTTTTGTAATAATTCCTTAATATCTATCCATTCTGATGTATTTTCTTCAAATTCTTGTGGTTCTCCATTATATTCACTTGATATAAATGTATCAAATATAAATTTTCTATTTGGATATTCTACTGTCATAATTCCTTTATACTTTAAATTTTTAATATCTATTCCTGTTTCTTCCTTCACTTCTCTTATAGCTGTTTGTTTCGGTATCTCTCCATCCTCAATTCTGCCACCTGGTATATCATAATATCCTTCTTTTTTATTTCCTTTTTTATATTTTATAACCACTACTTTGTTATCTTTTATTAAATAGCATCTTACTGCTTTTCTTATCGGTTTATCCATCTTATATTTCCCTCATTTTAATTTTAACATTTTCTATCTTTTAAATATTTCTTTACTGTTTCAATTACTTCATTATGTACTTTTTTGTTACTAATAATTGCTCCATTTATGCTTTCATCATATCTTTGCTCATTTCCAAATAAATCTGTAACTTTTCCTCCTGCTTCTTCTACTATAACTTTAACTGCTGCAATATCACAATTTTTATGTTTTGTACCTGGAAAAATAGCAAGAGTAAAATCGCCAGAAGCAACGCACATACAAGCTCTTATAATACTTCCTAATCCAATAATATATGTTTTATTTCCTAATTCTTGCAATACATTAGATATATTATAATCTGCTCCAACCCATAAATCATAATGACATACCGTTTTCATATCATCTAATTCATAGTCATTTACAGTTTTTTTTCTCCATTTTTATATGCACCTTGTCCTTTTATAGCAGTATATAAGCTATCTGTAAATGGATCATATACTACTCCAACTGCTGATTTTCCATTAATAACTAAAGCTAATGAAAATACTGCTACTGGTATATGTCTAGCATACATTGCTGTTCCATCAACTGGATCACATACCCATACATAATCACTTTTTCCAAATTGTTCTTCTTCTCCATCTACTGAATGAGAAGGATATTTTTCTTTAACTCTTTTTATCAAATATGAATTTATTTCTGTGTCTGCTAATGTTACAATAGTTTTATCTCCCTTATAACTTGCACCATTATTTTGTTTGAAATATTTAAGCATTACTTTTCCAGCATATTTTGCTATATCTTTTGCAAAGTCTAAATATTCTTCAAGTGTTTCCATATTCATTTTCCTCCAATTTCATTGCTTTACTTATGATTTCTTTTTGTTCTTCAAAATTAGCTTTTGTTACTGGTATTCTTGCATACATTTCAGTTTTCAAAAAGTAATTTAGTATATCAAATGCCATTAATGTTTCTTCTGTTCCACTACCACTTCCACCAGCACAAGCAATACACACAATTTTCTTTCCTTTTATTTTTGAATTTTCCTTAAAAGCATCGCATCTTTTTAACCTATCAAAAAATGTTTTTGCTGATTCACTCATTTCGTGGAAATATACTGGAGTAATAAAAATGTAAGCATCAAAGTTTTCCATATATTCATAAATTTCATTGAAATCATCTTTTTGTATGCAGATATGTTCTTCTAAACATATTCCCCATCCTCTTTTACCACATGCAATACATTTTTTTATATTCTTTTTATTTATACAAATATGTTCATATTTATATTTTAGTGTTTTTAATTGTTTTTCGCATTCTTCAACACAAGAAAATGTTAATCCTATTTTATTTGGTACAAAGCTATCTTCATTTACTTGATTACTGCTAAAACTTAATATTAAAACTTTCATATTCTACTCCTATTTATAAATGATGTTACAGTTGCTTTTATTCTATTTCAATGCTTTCATCATTTTCTAATATCTCATATTCAACTTCGTTTTTATCAAACATTTCCTTTACAAAATCAAAATTCACAGGATATTTAGAACTATCTGCATGTAGTGGAATTACTAATTTTGAATTAGTTTCTTTTGCAAATAATGAGGCTTCAAAAGCTCCCATTACTACTCCATAATCTGAAACTGGAACACATAAAATATCACATTTATATTCATTTTGGAAACAAATAGTATCACTTGTTATATATACCCTTGTTTCATTATCATCTATTATATATCCAATATTTTCAATGACCTTTGCCCCTGTTTTCATTGGTGGTATGTATCCATGTTCAGCATGTACTACTTCTACTATTACTTTATCTTCTATATTAATTTTATCATTTTCTTTAACGATATTTATATCTAATGTTGGATGAGTATTTTTTACTTCATTACTTGAATATATTTTGATATTCTTATCTACTTTTTCTAATATCTCTGTATTACAATGGTCTGAATGTTTATGTGTTATTAAAATTATATCTACAGTATTCCAGATATTAAAATATTCCTCTTTATATTTTAAATTTCCTGGATCAACTAATATCTTTTTTCCTTTTGTTTCTACTAATAAACATGATTGTGGAAATTTTGTAATTTTCATAATTTATCAAATCCTTTCTTTTTTTGTTAAACTTATTTATATTATGAATTATATTTATTATTATCAAATATATCTAAAGGATATATGTTGTTATTTTCAATATCATCAATAGTTTTTATTCCTATTTCATAACCTCTTAATTCTTCTCTTTTCATTTTCTTTATATCTTCTATTGGAATCCATTTAACATCTAAAATTTCTTCTTTATCAAATTCTATGTTTTCTTCTATTATTTCAGCCATAAATCTTATTAAAATATGAGTTTCTTTTTCTAAATCAATGTTGGCAATAGGTAAAACACCTATCAATTTAACTTTACATCCAGTTTCTTCAAAAGTTTCTCTTATTGCTCCATCCGTTATTTTTTCAAATTCTTCTAAATGTCCTGCTGGAAAATTCCATTGCCCATAACATCGTTTTTTTGCTTCTTTTACCATTAATATTTTATTATCTTTAACTATAATACATCCTGCTATAACTACCATATCATTAATCCTCCCAACCTATAATTCAATTATTTCTAAATCATCTGGTACATAAACATTTCCTTTGAATTTTTCTTGTGCTTCTTCGGTATATAATCTTTTCCTGTCTTCATTTTTTTATATTTCATCCTTTTTGTCTAAAATTCCATATACCATTGCTATATCAGTTGGAACTATATACTTTGCTCCTATTTCTTCTGCAACTAATAATGCAAAAGCACTCATTGCTCTTGTTGCATACCACCAATTTGGATCATTTACTCTATTTCTTATTTCATCTAAAGAAATTGATTTATAATATCTTTTTGTTTCACTTTTTCTTGTTTCTATATCCATCATAATTGGAGATGCATCATCTTCATATAAAGTGTTTGCTTCATATTTTATTCCAGAGTGTCTTGCAAATTTTTCATGTCCTCCACCTGCTAAAATTAATATATCTGCTTTTTCTTTTGGTAAGTTTAATCTTTCTTTTATAAAATTCTTTACTGCTTCTAAATCAGTTGTTGCAAAGTTTTCTGCTAAATCTGGAAATTCTTGCATTACATCTATAACACCAACTTTTGAATTTATACTTTCTTTTATTTCTTTATCATATATTGCAATTTCAGTAGAACCTCCTCCACCTATGAATACACATACTTTATCTTTCACATATCTTGTTGTTCCAAAAACTGTTAATTCATTTTCTTTTTCTTGAGAAATAATATTAAATTCGTATCCTGTTTCTTTTTTGAATCTATTTAAGAATTCTTTTCTTTCTGTATCATTTAATATATCTTGTGAAATATTTTTCAAATCATTTATACTAGAAATTAATTCTACAACATCACTTTCTCTTAATTTTTTATCTTCATTGTAATGTTTTTTTAATTGTATTGTTTTTCCTTCTAATTTTTCTATTATTTTACCATTAAACTTGTTAACTTTAGTACAAGTTGAGCCAACTTCTACAATTATTTTATTCATATATTTTTTCCTCACAAATATTACTATTCTTTCTTTAAATTTAATAAATCATTGCTTTTTATATAATTTGCTATTTCCTCAAATATTTTCTCTGTATATATTGGTCTATCATTTTCAATAAATAAATCTGCAACAGTTTTTTCTCCATTATTTAATAATTTTTCTATTCTTGCATCATTTAAAAGATGTTCATTTTCTTTTTTATTTATATCAATAGACTTTTCTTCGCAATATAACTTACATTGTATATTTGCCTCTAGTTTATCACACATTTTTGCAAAAATAGATTCATTTGTTTTCATATCTTCAAATTCTTCTATTAATTCTATATATTGTAATCTCTTATCTAAAGTACTTAATATTTCTTCTACTGCTTTTTTTCCTAAAGTTCTTTTTTCTTGTTTTGTAACTTTATCAAATGGAGTTAAATCTCCTATTTTAATTTCTTCTATTTCATGTAATACAAGCATTATTATTACTTTATATAAATCAATGTCTAATTCAAATTGAGAATCTATTGAAATTGCTAAAATACATGTACCATAAATATGTTCTGCAACACTTTCTACTCTTTGCCTATCTATATTCCACACTTTCCATCCGCTTCTAATTTTGTCCTTAAGCTCTGTTGTTAGTAAATAAAATTGAAGTAAGTTTTTTATTTTATTCTCCATTATACATTCCTTCCTATTTTATTCGTTTCCTTCTTTTAAATTAAATTTATTTATCATATCTTTAGTTGCAAATCCTTTATGTTCTTTTACTTTTTCTAAAAATACTATTCCATCTAAATGATCACATTCATGTTGTATATTTCTTGCTGTAAATCCTTTTACTTGTTTTATAATTTTTTCGCCTTTTTCGTTATAATATGTAACTTCAATATAATAGTTGTTCTGCTATTTCAACATCTGCTCTGTTAGTCTTACAGCCTATTTCCTCATTTCATTTTAAATAACTATATTTCTTACTTACAATATTATATAGTTCTCTTGCTCCATTGCTTAATTCGTCTTCATTAACTTCACCGATTTTATATCTTTCATATCCTAAACATTTATTAGGTTCTGCAATTTTTAATTCTCCACCATTTAAAGAACCTTTATAAACAAGATAAATCCATTCTTGTTCTTTATTATTTCTTACATCAAATGTTTTAGCATAAGTCGACACAATAAATTCTTGTAATTCAATGTTTGCTTCTGTTCCAACTTCTTCTTCAATTTCTCTTTGTAATGCTGTCCTAAAATCCATATCACTTTTCTTTACTCTACCTCCAATAGTTTCTAGTTTTAGTTGTTCATCTCTGCATCCTAAACCTCTTCTTTGAAAAACTATTTTATTTTCTTTGTCAAAAGCATATACAATAACTGCAACTTCATATTCTTTTGATATTTCACTATTATTTTTTAGAACTTCGTTTAATTCGTTCATATCTTTTACTTCTTTTGAAAATAATTTCATTTCTTTTTACCTCTTTCATTAAAAATTACCTTAATAATCCTTTTTCATATAAATCATTAAATATAAGTTTATCTACTGGCGAAATTATATCTATATCTTTATAATTTAACCATCTTATTTCTTGAATTTCTGAACTAGGTCTTATATCTCCTATAAATTCTGCTGTATAACAAGTCATTTTAACTATTATTCCTTCTGCTTTTCCATGTGCTTTTGCTTTAAATGTTCCATAATATTTTATCGTATCTTCTTTTATATCAATAGTTAGTTCTTCTTTGCATTCTCTAATTAATGTCTGTTCATCTGTTTCATTTAGTTCTCTTTTTCCTCCTGGCAAATAATATGTATCTTTTCCTTTTGATAATGTACTTAATATTTGTCCATTTTTTAGATATAATAATGCAATTTTATCAATTTCTTTCATTAATTATCCTCCAATTCGTTTTTAATATAAATTAACATTTCTCCATAGCTAATTTGTTACACTTATTGCAACATGATTAATATTAAATATTTTACATTCCTCCATCTACCTTTATCACAGTTCCATTAATATATTCTGCATTTTCTGATGCTAAAAAACAAATTACTTTTGCTATTTCATCTGGCCTAGCAAATCTCTTTTTATATATTTTTTCTGTTTCTTCTTGTATTAGCTCTTTTGGTAGTTCTTTATTCATTTCTGTATTTACCCATCCTGGTGCTACTGCATTTACATTTATATATGGTGCAAATTGTATTGCTAAATTATATGTTAAATTTATAATCGCTGCTTTTGAAGCATCATAGTCTATACTTGATGGAAAAAAAGTATTTATTCCATTTGTTGAAGATACATTTATTATTTTCCCACTTTTGTTTTTCATCATGTTTTCGCTTACATATTTTGATACTAAAAATGTTCCTATCGTATTTACTTCTAATGTTCTTTTCCAATCTTCCACAGTTCTATCTTCAAATTCTTTATCTATTACTATTCCTGCATTATTTACAAGTATATCTATTCTTTCAAATTTATCTACTATTTCTTGTATCATATTTTTAACTTGTTCTTCATTTGATACATCAGCTTTAATTACTAATGTCTCTATTTTATATGTTTCTTTCAAGTAATTTGATAATTTTTCTGCATTTTCTTTATCTGTCAAATAATTTATTACTACCTTGTAACCACCTATCTTTGCGAACTCTATAGCTGTAGCCTTTCCAATCCCTTTACTACTCCCCGTTATCAATACAACTTTTTCCATATCTTATTCTCCTTATCATTATGCTATAATTCTATCACAGCTTAACCATTTTTACAATTCTTTAATTTTTAATTTGAACAAAACTTTTTAGAATAAAAAAACGAATTGTCAGAATTTCTAAGTGATGGCAATCACAAAGAAATTCTAGAAATTCGCATATTTATCTGTAATTACATATTAAATTTTTTATTTTAACTATATCAAACTCACTCATGTCAGTCCTTATATGCTTCACATCTCTGATGTTCCTATCTTATACTCAATATCTGTGGTATGTATCCTAAAGCTATGAAAATTTGCTTTATTTTAGCTTATTCTCTATGTTGAAAGAAATGTCTCCATCATATTCTGCTATTACTTTTACCTTTATATAATCAAGTTGTTTTTTCGTTCTAAACAAATCTTCATCTTTCTCAAATATTTTCAGTTTTTGAAAACTTTTTATTTCACATATCACGTTTTTATCTTCTATACTTATTGGCTTTATGCTTTTCTTTTTTACTTTCTTTTCTGGTTCTTCTAATAATTCGTAACTATCACTCTTTTTGCTACTTTTCAAGATAAAACTTACTACATATGGATTTTTGTTTCCTTCTCCATCAATTTCTCCAATAATTACTTTGTCTACTAATATATCAAAAACTTCTCTGTCAAATTCAGTTATGATATCATGACTTTTTAAAAGATTTTTGATTTCTTCCATTTTAGATTTTAAGTTGTCTTCTTTACTTATTTTGTTAGCTTTGCTTTCTTTTTGTTTTTGAATATTTCTTATTTTTCTTTCTATTTCATAATTTTTTTCTTTGAAAGCTTCTTCTGTAATTGTATTATCTAACTTTAAATCTAATAATTTCTTTAGTCTTTCTTTTAAGTCATGTTCTTGTATATTTAGTTTTTCAATTTCTTCTTTGCTATTATTTTCTTGTAATATTGGTTCTGCCTTTTCCATAAAGTTTCTAATAATAGTAGCTTTATCTGCACATAAAACTCTATAAGCATCTAAAAAACATTTTTCTATTACTTTTTCTGGTATTGGTTTGCTATCTCTACAATATTTTCTGCCTTGTTTTATTGCAGTTGAACAATACCATGCTTTTTTATTTTTTGTTGAACTTACCCAATTTTTTCTCGTAACTAACCTTCCACAAAATGCACAATAAGTTATTCCACTAAAAGCATACATTCTCCTAAATGTTCCACATCTCGTACCTTTATTATAGCTTTCGCTTCTTTTTTGCAAGATTTCTTGAACTTTATCCCAAGTTTCATTATCAATAATTGCTTCATGATTTTTCTCTATTAAATATTTTTGTTCTTCTCCCATATTTTCTAATCTTCTATGAGTGATTGGATCTACTGTAAATGTTTTTCCTTGTAATAAGTCTCCTTTGTATTTTTCATTTTTGATAATTTTTCTTATTACTGTTTCACACCATATTGGATTACCTCTTCTTGTTGGTATTCTCGCTTGAGTTAGTTCTTTTGCAATCATTGTTGTTCCTGCACCTTGTGCATATCTTCCGAAAATATATTGAATCACTTTTTTCTCTTCTTCATTTACAGTTAATGTCTTTGTTAGCTTATCATAGTCATAACCATAACATCCATGAAATCCTACTAATTCTCCTCTTTGCATTTTCATTTTTAAACCAAGTTTTACATGTGATGATATTGTTTCACTTTCTTGTTGTGCTACTGAACTTAATATAGTTAATAGTAATTCTCCACTCATTTCAAGTGTATTGATGTTTTCTTCTTCAAAGAGTATTGCAACATTTTTTTCTTTTAACTTTCTTACATAGGACAATGTATCAACTGTATTTCTTGCAAATCTTGAAATTGATTTTGTTAGTAATAAATCAAATTTTCCATTTAATGCATCATGTATCATTCTCATAAAGTCACTTCTTTTGTAGTCTTGTGTTCCTGAAATTGCCTCATCTGCATATACTTGTGTTGCTATCCATTTGGAGTTTGCATTCATTTTTTCCATATAGTATTTTAATTGTGATTCATAACTATTTTTCTGGTCTTCTTTATCTGTACTCACTCTTGCATAGGCTGCTACTTTAATTGGTCCATTTATTATGGTTCCTTTATTTCTGTCTATTCGACCATTTATTTTTTCAATTATTTGTACTTCGGCCATATTACCTCCTTCTTGCCGATTACTGTTTCATTATATATTAAAAACATTTCTTTTTCAATACAAATTCACAGTTATTAGCATCTTTTGTTGATTTTGTTTTTGATTTTTTCATATTCATTTTTTGTAATTTTGTTTTCTTTTGTTAGCTTGTTTAAAATTCCTATATATGCACTTTTTCTTATATTTCTTTGAATATTACTGTTTTTAATTTCTATCATTTTTCAACACCTCCTGTCTTTTATTTTTAAGTACAAAAAAATAACAAGCATTTTTTTACTTGTTATCGTAATTCATCTATTATTTACTTTTGGACACTATACTCCCTTTGCATATTTTTAAATGGAGTAATCTTGTGCTTTTTTATATTACTCTTTTTACCTTTGCCCTAACACAAAGTTTTCTACTTTACCTTTGTTTTCACAAAGTAATTGCTGACTTATCAGCTTTACCCTTTTTCATGGTATCAACTACATATGCTATGTAATGACAATTTCTTAACACAGATATATTATACTATATATTTTTTTAAAATGGAATATAAACACCCTATTTTTTTATTTGCCTATGGCTGTAACTTTTTAAGATTTTTTTGTATCCACTTCTCTTTATTTTAAAAAAATTATTCTATAAGTTTATATTAAAATTTTTATTTATATTGTTGTGATTTTTCTTCTAACATTTTAAAATCACAACATCTATCAATTATTCTTTGTGGTAGTTTTTTATTTATAACCCTATTATATAAATTTTTAGCTCTATTTAAAATTATATTTGCATTTTCCCTTTCATTGCACCAATGTATTTGCTTATATAATAATGTTCTATATGTTTCATCTTGTTCATTTTCAACATCGATTTTTATACATTGCTCTATTGGAATTGGTATCATATTATTAAAATTGATTGCTCCTAAACTTCCATTGTCTATTTTTAAAAAGTCTATTGTGTTCTTCATCTTTAAGTGTTTCGGTTTAGGAGATGTGAATGGTGCAAAATATAATATTTCGTCTACTTTTAATACAATTCCTATAAATGGTCTTCTTGCTTTTTCATCATAAGATTTTGATATTCTCTTATCAAATTGGCTCATGTATTTTACATATTCTTCCTTAACTATATAAAAATTTAATTTTTCCATTTGTTGCTCCTTAACAAATTAGGATACCATTTCTGGTATCCCTACTTTTTTCGTTCTTCACTTTATGGTAGAAGTTCACCGCTTTTTTCGTTCCCCACTTTATGGTAGAGGCTCACCGCTTTTTTCGTTCCTCACTTATGGTAGAGGCTTACCGCTTTTAAACAATAATCAAATTATTGTTTATTTTATTATATTCATTATAAGTTATTTTATTACATTTGTCAATTATTTTTACGTTAACTTTTGAGGTTTCAAATTGAAACCTCATTAATTTTATAATTAGTTTTATACTTCTCTTTAATTTCTTTATAATTATATATCATATTTACCATCAACTATATCTTTTAAACTAATTATTCGCACTTGTTAGTCAAATGCGGATAATTAGTTTAATTCTTTTATAATTCTATATATGTCTCCCCAATTATTTACTTCCTTTATGTACTTGTTTTCTTCTAATTTTACTAAATTTGTATCTCTAAAATATAATG
Organism: uncultured Clostridium sp.; assembly: GCA_947244675.1. Next base: position 15,232 of record CAMXLV010000033.1, read on the forward strand.
TTTTTATATTATTGTCTGCTAATTTCTTT
>CAMXLV010000034.1 GCA_947244675.1 uncultured Clostridium sp.
TTCTATAGCATATCCCTTATGCCAATATCTTCTTTGAAAAAGATACCCTATATCTAAAACCTCATCCTCTTTCCATGGCTGTATGGTTAAACCACATTGACCAATCATTTCCTTATTTTCTTTTAAAACAACTGCCCATAATCCAAACTTCCATTTTCTATATCTAGCAATTTGACGTGCTAACCATTGACTAGTCTCTAAATCCGTAAACGCCCCTTCATAATATTTCATAGTCTCTTCATCCTGTAAAATCTTACTAAGATCAACGTAATCCTCTGGGCTTATTTCTCTTAAAATTAATCTCTTTGTTTCTAAAATCATCGTTTCATATTTTTCCTACTTTTTATTTCTAATTTTCAAATTCATACTATACATTAATTATTAAAAAATTTAAATATTTAAGTCAATATCAAAATATTTTTTAAAATAATCCCTTATGGCCTCCTTGGGATTATCACTTAGGTTAGAAGGAATTGTATCTTGATTAAACCATTTTGTTTGAGACACTTCCCCGTCTAGATAATTGAATTCTCCATGAAATTTATGACATACATATACAATATCTATACAGGAGGTTTCATCTCCATTAGGATAAATATGATGATAGCTTTTACCAGAATATACGCCTAAAAGCTCTAAATCCTCTACTTCTAAATTTAATTCCTCTTTAACTTCTCTTTTAGCAGCTTCGACAGTATTTTCATCTATTTCTATTGCTCCACCATGATGTCCCCATTTCCCATCGTCTTTTCGTTGTTGAAGTAAAATATTACCTTTTCCATCGCCTATAATCACGCATGCACATGGCATAATTATTGTTTCATGTCCAATCTTTTTTCTAATATTTTTAATATACCCCATCTGTTTTCTCCTTATAATTATTTATTTTTTCATTGTTTTTAAAATTTATATTCGTAATTTACAGCTTAGAAAATCCACTTATTTAATAAATTGCTTTAGAGTTATTTTACCATAATTAAACCTTCACTGTCCATTCTAATATCATATTTTAGCTATTACATTTCTAATCCGTTTTTAATATTTCGATAAAAAAAGACAAATATATACTCTTTAAAAAACTTATATTTGTCTTTCTTACGTTATAAAAATTGACAGTTCTAATTCTCTAGTTTCCTAAATTCAATCTCTTTCCCACCATCTTATATGCTTTTAAATGTATTTTATCTACTACCTCTTCTATAATACTACCTAAAGAATCATAACTCCCCTTTAAACCTTTAATTATTTTAATATCCTCTTTATTAAAAATATAAAAGGGGGGTACTGCAAAATTGGAAACAGAAATACTAGGCTTTTCTTTAAAGTCCATCACTCTATTCTTACAAAAAACAGCTTGTCCCGTTCTTTTTAATTTTTCTTCATCCTTTTCTTTATAACACATGATACTAGATACTTCATCTATATAAAAATAATCGATAAAACAAGATAAAGAAAAATCTAATAAATTATCACAAGCCATCACTAAACAATCGTCATCTATTTCCTGTAACCCTAGGATTAAATCATTACCAGCACCTATTCTATTCTCATTACAGGTACTACCATCATCTATCACCTTGATGCCCTTATTTTTACTATATTCTAAAAATAAAGAATAAAATTTATGATTGGATACTAATATAATTTCATCTATAAAAGAATGTTTTAAATCCTCTATTAAATAATCTAATATCCTTTTCCCCTGATACTCTAATAAAGCTTTAGGTGTATGTAGTGTCTTAGGATAAAGTCTTGTGGCATATCCTGCACATAAAATAACTACTTTCATAAATCTACTCCATCCCTTAAGTGGACTGGAACAACCTTAAATTCTTTTTCAAGCTCAGGATATAAATTTAAGTATTCATGTTTTATTTCATCTATAATAGAATTTACTTTTATCTTTTCAACCAAAGCTAAACTACTTCCGTTAAATCCAGCACCTAAAAATCTCATTCCTAATACTCCATCTATACTTTTTGTGAGTTCAAATAAATCAATTAAGACTTTAGAACCACTTTCATAATTATAAATAGAAGATAAGCAAGACTCAGTCATTAGCTTACCAAAGGTAATCATATCATTTTTACGCCAAGCCTGTAACCCTAATCTCACTCTTTCCATCTCAGTAAAGTAATGACGACTTCTTTTTAATTCTACTTCATTTAATCTATCTTTATATCTTTTATAATAGTATTCTGGTATATCTCTTAATTTACCACAAATATTAGTGTCTATGTTTAACTTTTTATAACACTCTTTTAATTCTTCTACTCTTTGATTATATTTAGAATCTACTAAATTTCTTTTTATGCCACTATAAAGAATTAAAAATTGATACTCCTTATTGAATTCTTTATTTTCAACAGTAAAGGAATATTTAGTTAGCGTATCTAAAAAAAGCATTGAATCTTTTTTTCCTAGCACCTCACAGCTAGGATCTAATATTCCTACACTTAATCCCATAAATTCGTGTTCTACCTGATAAACTAGTTCTATGATTTCTTCTTTATTTAAAACAATATTATTGATTTTACAGATGGCTAATAAAAAGGCAATCTGGCTACTACTGGATGATGAGATACCACCTGATGGTAAGTCTCCTTTAAAAGTTCCTTTTAAACCTTTACAAAATTTAAATTTATTTTTTAAAATTTCTACTACTCCTCTAAAATAATCTGCCCAGTCCCCACATCTTTGATTTTTAGAATGGATATCAAATTCATAGATTCCTTCATAGTCTAGACTAGATAATATTATTTTAGAAGAATTAATTTCTTCATATTCAAATGTAATTCCTATATCTACACTTGTCCCACTTACCACCCCATACTGATGATCAATATGGGCTCCTAGAGGACAAATACGATAAGGACAAAATGTTTTCATATTTTCCTCCTTTTAAATATAGCCAAGAGTGGTATGCTCTTGGCTATAAGGTTTTATAAAATTCCCAAATTAAGGTAATTGAGTCACGATTATCTCTTTTCCTTTACTATCTTTAAAATAATAGTCTATTGGCTCTTCTTCCCATTTGTTAGAATCAGGATCAACACTTTGTCTAATAAATACTGCAGGAACACCATCTATAATTGGCCACTCTGCTTGTTGTATCCATTTAGGGGGATATTTTTCATATTTGAAGAGAGTCTTAAATTTCTCTTTTAAACTCTTGATTGTTCCCATTTCTTTAATAGATTTCCCTTTTACATCTAAAACTTCTTCTAACCATTCACAATCATATAAAGTAATCCAATGAGGACATATTTATCCTAAAAAGATATATCTTTCTTCCTCTGGATTATAGGGGTTGTATTTTATTTTATTAAGTCTAAGGAAATATTTGATTCTCCAATAAATGGACATTCGTGAATACAGTTTATTTAAGTTAACTTTTTCTGGTTCAAAATAATAATAATTTTCACCTGGATTAAAAATTTTTCTTTCTTCTTTACAATCTGTTTAAAAATATCATTCTTTTTATAAATATCCCAGAACTCATAGACTGTTATTCTACCCTCTACGAAATCCAGCATTTTTTCTATAACTTCTCTTTTTTTATGTCCTAGAAGCACTTTAACCACTCCCATATATTATGAAAATTAGGATTTTTTCTTCAAACTCGATTTATAGTTAGAAAGGAATCTAAGTGCATACCTTAATCTAATGATATCCTTATAGTTTTCCTCTTTATAAATCATTTTTTCTTTAATAGAAGCCTTTAGTTGATATTTTATCGATTCTAAATTGATTGTTGAAACATCTTGAATTCTTGCCAATGTTTCACATATGATATTAAATTCTTCAAAATCAAATACTCCATCTTTAGCAGTTTCAAAATAAATATCACATTTTAATTTTCTAATGATATCAGCTGCTTTTCCAGTGATATCTGTATTCATATAATAACGTTTAGCTAAAGGATTATCATAACACTCAATGCTTAAACTAATATCTTTAATCTCGTTAGAATACTCAGAAAGAATGATCTCAATAAGTGATATTATGTTATCTCCTGAAAATAGATAGCTTATTGCATCTGAAATAGAAAAACCACAAAATAGTTTTTGGCAAAATTCTATATTGATTGAAAATGTATCTTGCTCTTCTTTCAAAACTTCTTTTATGAAGAAAGTTTTATCAATACTTATTCGATTAAATAAAGTTAATATATCTTGCTTTTTTTCCTCAGTATAAAACTTAATGCCATAGCCAACCCAAAATCTTGGCATTTCTTTTAACATTTCATAATCCATATCCATTTTATTTTCCTTTCAAAATGTCCATTAAATACTCGAATGTATCTATCCATATACTAGTATCATCTTTTTTATTCAACCATAATCTTCCGCCATCAGCTGCATCTTGATATATATCATAATGGGAAATCTTCCTATCAATATTACCTAAAGTTGGATCTTTAAGAGTTTGTTCTTTGAAAGCATGTGCTTTTCCTTTAAGAGATTTATCGCTAACTCTTTTCGGTTTTTTAGGCGTTCCACATTTATTATGAACTAATACACCTTTATTAGTAACATAATAAGTATGAGCGTTTTCTACTTCTAAATTGTATACATCAACTAACTCTTCGGTATGTTCAATAGATATATTGTCTACTTCAACTACGGCATTATTATATAATACTACTTTATCTTTTTCAACTAATTCACTAGCTTTTTTCCAACCATAATCAACAACATAGAAAGGATGCCCTAGAGTTGTTGTTATCTCTTCTCCAGCAATAGATAAATGTACTAGATCATGAGTTTGATTTCTAAATAGGTTAGTCACTCTATTTAAAATCTTTTCTCCTGTTTCTTCACACCATGACCATACTTTATCATCAAGCTCAATGTCTTCAATCTTTTTATAGCCTTCTGCTGTCATTACCAACGTTCCAGCTACAAAACATTGTGCTGGCTTAGCACATACTTGATTAGATGCTTTAATGCTCTTTGAAATAGCACTTACTGCACTTGATACACAATATAGAATTGCTCCTGCGGTAAATCCATCTACAAAGCCTGTAATAGCACTATCTGCAAATCCTTTAAAGAACCCATTTCCTTGAATGGCAGATATTATACCTCCAATTAGTCCTCCAATAACGGCTCCCGATATGGCTGCTCCTAATCCAGCATTAAACATACCTATTCCAAAGGCTTGAGTTCCTGGAATACACATCAAAATAATCGACACTGCAAAAGTTAATGTAAAAAGCCCATACCGGATGACCGACTTCCAGTTCCTATCCCACCACGAATATCCAGCTAGGGGATCATAAACTGGATCAGGCATTAAATCCGTATTTGTTAATACTGTAAAGTTATTTGATCCCAAATCTGTTGGGTTGTCTGTGCATATCGCATTTAAATTTAAGGCACCAATTGTATTAGATGAATCTAAAACTGTTTCTATATCCATGGAATCAATATAACTACATAGATTAGGGTCATAATAACGACCATTAATGAAATACATTTCTATTTCACTATCATAATAATGCCCTCTCCAACGAATTGGATTTAAAGTTGCAAATGGATCTGAATTATTTAATATGTTAACTTTTGTATTTCCCCAAGCATCATAAAAATACTCAGTGATGATTACACCATCTTTTATGACTGCCACTATATTTCCTTGACCATCTTTTGCATAGTCATAATCTATAGTGTTTCCGTCAAATGAAATATAAAATCCAAATTTATTGTCTATAAAAATAAATATTAAAAAGTTTATTAAAATAAAAACACTAATAATATTGTTCAATTATCACTTGTTTTTTAGTTTCAATTTCGTCAAAAATGAATTGGACTAAATCCCCACTTCTTTTACTTCCAATGTACCTTAGTGGTTTTCCATTTTTAATTGGCCATTCCGATTCTTGAACCCAGTGAGGGTAATGTTTTTTTTCTAAATAAAACAATGTTTTACATCTATCTTTAACATATTTTTTTCTTTGTGATTCTGATAAATGAATTGGTAGTTTATCTATAATTTCTCTTTCTATATATTCACCAGCTTCATCACTAGCCAAATATTCTGGAATAGCATCTAAAGCTATTTCATAGTTTTTTTTATATTTCTCAAAATACTTGATATTATTTTCTCCAAAACATTTATAAACAATGTCATAAACACTATACTTTTTACAGAAAACATCCGATATACTAAGTGAATGATTCAATAGTTTTTGAAAAGTTGCATAATGAGTATATGTACTATATGAAAAAATATTGTTTTTATAGCGTCCATATACCTTTTATTTAAAATAACCATTAATTCTTTATCTAAAGATTTTAGAAAATCATTATAAGAAATATTCCCTTGTAAATACTCTTCAATAACTATTTTTTTATCCATTTTCTTCTCCATTTCTAATACAATTAATTATTTGATAATGTAATTTATCCTACTCAAACTGAAATTTCTCTAGTGGTATTGTATGTATCATAATTTTCTCAAAAATCATAACAGATGCCTCCCTTGTCTATATTTATCCTCTAATTAAAATACATCCAACCGCATCACTTCAAATTCAACAAAATCATCATTTTTTATATCTCCTGGTAATGATGAATCCAAATATATTTTAATTTCTCCTAAAGCAACAAGTTGCTCTGCACGATTTATCACCTTACAACATAGTTTATATGCATAATAATTATCCAATTTAACTATTTTTTCATTATTAGTTTCCGACTTAACAATATTTTGGGATAAAAATGCATGCAGCCTTATATCTTTTATAGAATTTAAATTAGAAGTACAATAACATAATAAATTATAATCTTCATTTTTCAATAATATTTCAGCTTCATAATCTTCTTCTTGAAGTTTTGTTATAGAAATCATATTGCATCCCTCTCCTTTTTATATTATATATTTATATAATGAATTTTGCTGTCTGCTTTGCTAAATTTGCCACATGTCTAATACCAAATGTTGCTATATTTTTTCCGCCATTTTTCAATCCGACAAATGCGTAATTTGCTTTACCATTTGAACCGAAAAAGCGTATATATCCATTCATCTCTGAGATATATTCACCATGTTTTACAACATAGTTTGCCAATTGGTTATAGTCATCAACATTTTTAACTAAATCTCCAAATTCTTTACCATGTTTAGCAAAATGCTCATTTAATTGCTTTACATTTTCAAATTGTAAATCATCAATTTTATTTGCCGCGCTCGTAGCACATACGTTGTGAACCAATACACCTTTATTAGTAACATAATAAGTATGAGCGTTTTCTACTTCTAAATTGTATACATCAACTAACTCTTCGGTATGTTCAATAGATATATTGTCTACTTCAACTACGGCATTATTATATAATACTACTTTATCTTTTTCAACTAATTCACTAGCTTTTTTCCAACCATAATCAACAACATAGAAAGGATGCCCTAGAGTTGTTGTTATCTCTTCTCCAGCAATAGATAAATGTACTAGATCATGAGTTTGATTTCTAAATAGGTTAGTCACTCTATTTAAAATCTTTTCTCCTGTTTCTTCACACCATGACCATACTTTATCATCAAGCTCAATGTCTTCAATCTTTTTATAGCCTTCTGCTGTCATTACCAACGTTCCAGCTACAAAACATTGTGCTGGCTTAGCACATACTTGATTAGATGCTTTAATGCTCTTTGAAATAGCACTTACTGCACTTGATACACAATATAGAATTGCTCCTGCGGTAAATCCATCTACAAAGCCTGTAATAGCACTATCTGCAAATCCTTTAAAGAACCCATTTCCTTGAATGGCAGATATTATACCTCCAATTAGTCCTCCAATAACGGCTCCCGATATGGCTGCTCCTAATCCAGCATTAAACATACCTATTCCAAAGGCTTGAGTTCCTGGAATACACATCAAAATAATCGACACTGCAAAAGTTAATGTAAAAAGCCCATACCGGATGACCGACTTCCAGTTCCTATCCCACCACGAATATCCAGCTAGGGGATCATAAACTGGATCAGGCATTAAATCCGTATTTGTTAATACTGTAAAGTTATTTGATCCCAAATCTGTTGGGTTGTCTGTGCATATCGCATTTAAATTTAAGGCACCAATTGTATTAGATGAATCTAAAACTGTTTCTATATCCATGGAATCAATATAACTACATAGATTAGGGTCATAATAACGACCATTAATGAAATACATTTCTATTTCACTATCATAATAATGCCCTCTCCAACGAATTGGATTTAAAGTTGCAAATGGATCTGAATTATTTAATATGTTAACTTTTGTATTTCCCCAAGCATCATAAAAATACTCAGTGATGATTACACCATCTTTTATGACTGCCACTATATTTCCTTGACCATCTTTTGCATAGTCATAATCTATAATGCTTCCATCGGAGGCAATATATCTAACTCCTGCTATACCCATTAAGTCATACATATATCTCAGTTTAATACCATTAGAGTAGTCTTCTCCCAATAGTTTAGACCCATCATAATAATATTTAACTTTAATACCACCAGAATTATCCTTAGTAACACGATTTCCTTGATAATTATAAGTGAAAAATGTATTTAAGTAAAAGCTTAATAAATTACCTCTCTCCCAACCTAATTTGTAGGAATTGCCATTTTTTATAATATGATGAGGAAGCAAATTGTTTTCATGATATTGTAATTCTTTTATTAGAGAACCATTTCTATAATATTTAGTTAAACGATTTAATTCATCATATTCATATTCTTTAACCTTCGTAGTACCTTGAAAAATCTTTGTCACTCTATTAATATCTTGACTATTATTATCTAAATAACTATATGTATTATCTATTCCTTGACGAGTATTATATTCTGTTTTTAGTCGATTCAATTTGTCATAAGAATATGAAATATCAGTATCTCCATTTTTGGTAGAATGAATTCTTCTAATATTTTCATTCTCATCATAACTATAATCAAATTGATATGTACAATCTTTTATTTTATGAGTTGAATTTTGAACTAAATTAGAATAAAAGACAGTATTATCTTTTGGAATAAAGTTGTATTCTAAAGAAGAATCACTATTATTTTTCTTTTTTACTACGCCTAATATATTATCATATTCATATGAGAACCCAAATTTTTTGACTTCTTTCCATTCATCTTTTCCATCATCTTTTTGATCATCATAAACAGATGTTTTAATTATTTGAGGAGCGGTATAAATATTATTCTTTTCAACAGAGGTCTTATAATGTGTATTTCCAATAACATATTTGGTATTTTGCGAATCTAACTGTTGAATTCTTAAAATTTCTTTATCATTCTTTTCAATTTTATAACCACAAGCATCATTATTATTATCATACCAAAATGTTGTTTGAGTTCCATCCAAACTATCGTTGATATGTTTAATTTTTGCTATACTTTGACTTTCAGCTAATGGAGTAGAATAACTATTTGAATTAATGTGAGCATCTTGTTCTTGATATTCAAATTCAACTTTTTTAAAAAAGATATCGCTAAAAAAGATTTTTCTAGGTCTACCATACTTATCCTTCTCAGTAGTGATTTTACAATTTGTCAAATGATTAATTTCTTCTTGTAAATCGCCACCAAACGAACTACCATTAGGCGTAACAGATTTAGATTTCACATCAAGAATTTCTTTATTTTTTTCTATGTAATATTTCTTTATATTCCCATAAATATCATAATCAAAACCAAACCTATACTTTTCATTATCTGTAATTGCTTTAATTCTCCCAAGGGAATCATATTCAAAATGATGGTAAACCTTTTTATTGAAATCAAAGTTTATAGATTGCTCTTTTACACGATTTAATAAATCATAAGAAAAATTTTGTGTATAATTATTTCCCACTTGTACAGAATCCACAGTGTTCAACATTTGCGAATTTTTTCTAATTTTCACAGATGAATTTTGAACCTTTGTATCAATGACCATTTCACGGTATTTTCCATTTTCAGATTCATCATCATATATATATCTAGTATAATATCTTTTTTTACCAGATTTCACCTTATTATCTGAACCAAAATCGTCCTCCAATGCAGTTGTAGTACTTATAAGATTACCATATAAGTCATATTCATTTACCGTTTTTTTCTTATAAGCATCAACTGTTTGTAAAATTCTTCCTTGATAATCGCTTACCGTTGAATTTTTACCACCAAAATATGATTTATTAATAGAAACTTCATTATACTCCTCAAGTTTTTTAGCATAAAAATAGAAATATTTGCTTGTAACGCAACTATTATCTGAGGAATGTGTAATAAATTTAATTCCTGAATCAGAATAAATTTCATATTCATTCTTCATTCCAGTATAATCCATATTCTCATAAACTCTAAAATATACTTTTGATACATTAGCTATTCTTTTTGTATTTCCACAATATACAAAATCAAATCCTGATTCTCCTCGAATCATTCTATTTTTGTAGGCAAATAAGATATCTGAATCAGTTAAAAAGTTTTCATGATCTAAAAGAATTGTTTGAGATCTGCCATTCGTTAATTGCAGTCTAACACTATAAAATTCTGAAATGGAAGGTTGGCTAGCATTAAAATTAGATATTTTTAATTTAGACATTTCACCTTCCTTAATTCTAAAGTCAGAAACTTGATAAGTTCCTGTTCCATCCGTTAGAACTTTAATATATGCTGAATCAAAATCGTATGTCTTTGATTGATCATCATCTCGAATGGAAAAGGAAAGCGTTACATATTGCCATGCATTGTTTGCAGTTTTATCAATGAATATCTCTTTTTTTATCCAGTTCATATGAAATATTTCAAAAAAAACTTTCATATAAGAGGCATTTGAACAAGAAACATTAATCCAAAAGGATGCTACAAAGTTAATATAATTTAATCCATCCTTATCTCTATATGCTTTTAGAGTTCTTCCTCCAGTAAAAAAACCGCAATCTCTATTATCCTTATCTAGACATTTAATGCTTTTACCAATGGTAGCAGTTACTATACTTTTATTATTAATAGTCTCTTGGTAATAGTCTTTGGGCATCTCATACATAATGGAGATTCCATTATCCTTTGTCAATGTTCTTAAATGGTTTCCTTCAACCTCAAAGACACCTGTAACAAATCCTTTTTTATTATGATAATAGCGATATTCTATATCTTTATCACTTTTTATTGACGAATAACTTGAATAATGATTAAATGTGGTTTTTTCAATTATTGAACTATCTGATACTCCAAAACTATCATAACTTTCAAGAATAACAGTTTCATCCTGAAGTGTTTCAAAGGCAGATATTTCTCCCAAATGGTATAATCCATCATTACTAGTCTCTACAATAAAATTTCCTTTTGCTTTTCTAACATTTTTAAAGCCGATTTCTGGTTCTACTGACGGAATAGGGATAGTTTCGCCCGAATATAAACCATCATTTAATGCGGCAAATGAGCTTAAATAAAGCTTAGATATTCCTTTTTCAACAATGATCTTACTTGCATATGGCGTAAACTTTAATGCCAGTCCATTAGGTGTAGCTGTAGCAAAAATGAGATTATCGCTTGAATCATATTTAAATAAGGCAACTTGAGATAAAGCATTGTTAATAAAATGATAGTTTGACTTTAAATTTGTTCCAATATACGAATAGTAAATACTCTCAAGTTCTTTACCCAGACTAATTAATGAGATTTTATAAAGTAGTGAATTTTTATATTCAAATCTAAAATATCGTTCTCTTTTTCCTATACTTCTACTATCATAGAATTTTATAGGACGTCCTAAATTATCTAATTCAATATGCTTTATAATAGTATTTGGGTTTCCCTCTATAGATAATTTAATTAAATTACCTGCTGAATTAAAATCATAAACATTATTTTGTGCATCTTGAATTTGATATGAGTTGTAAGAAGTAACTAATGTCATTCCGTTTCCCAGGGTATCTAGGTAACGATTGCCATCATATTTTACAAATCTATGAATGTAACCATCCCCATCTAAATATAAATAATCACCGACATTAAACCCTTCTAATCTCATACTTGAATCATAAGGTTTTATATATTGCTGAATATTTAATTTCCAATTGGTACCTACTCCTGTATCAACAATATGACAATAATTATTGTAAATATGAGAAAGCCCCATCTTAAAGGTTCCTTCTCCCATTTCCATATCCGTATGTCTAAAAATTAGTTCAGCAACAGAAGCATTTACACTAGCTGTACCTGCATCTGAAATAAAGTCAATATAAGAATGAGCCGCATAAGTTATTTTTGAATTTTTAAATTGCATATTAATTTCTCATCCCTTCAATAATATTTTTTATTTTTTGTTCAATTTGCTTTTTAGAATCATTTTCTATTTCATCTTGAACAACTTCTTTGTTAATAGTAACATCTTTAACATTAACAACTTTAGTTAAAGTCACAAGCTCCTCAATCCTATTAGAAGCCTCTTCTTGATTAAATTTAATATGATTTTCTAATGCAAATTGATTTAGTTTTGTCATTACATATTCTTTTTTCTCAGCACCACTATAATTAGAAAACTTTTCTGCTTCTGTTATACAAGGAATAATTTCCCTAGTAATTTGTTCTGTTTTTTCTAATACTCGCTTAAGTTTTTTATTTTTAACAAACTTTTGCAAGAAAACAACCGTTGTGCACAATAAAGTTAACGTAGGTGCTAAAATAGAAAGATATAAATGTATATTTTCTGGATTCATTCTTTTCTTCCTTTCTTTTAAAAAATAAGGTCATAGTTTCTTAGATAAAAGACATCTATGACCTTATGCACTATATGATTATCGCTGTATTCCCACAAACTGTTTTTTCTGTTTTTGAGAATGTCTGAAATAAGGCACATTGATGGTCAAAAGATACATCGGGATTGCCATTTGCAACAATTCTCACAAACAACTGTTCACTATTCCAAGGATTCATAATATCTTTTCTTTGCGTTGTTATTAACACTTCTTTATAAAATTTTAATAAATCTTGTGTTTTTCCAAAAACAACCCCTGCATTTAAATATTTGAATTCTCCTAATGAATCTCTATTTTCAACAATGTCAATTTCCATGTTTGGATGATTGTTTTTTGTTGCATTAAATAATATTTTAGTGTTTAAATGTTCAAATTTTTGAATAAATGTTTCATCCAAATTCTTAAAGAATAGAACATCGTATCCATCAACTAATAGACAATACTCTGAGGTTGTTTGTTCTAGAGCTCCTACATAGTATTTAATTTTATCAATGTTTGTCCATTCCTCTACTCCCTCAGGACAAGCATTAATATATGGCATATTACTTAGTTCTAATTGTAAAGCTGTAATTGCCTTATTTTTATTTGTAAATGTTGTAATTACAGATATACGTGGACTAATTTCTATTCTATTAGCACTATATTCTTCTATAATATCCATAGACTTTTTCATGGCATTACCTTGAAAATGTCCAACATATACCTCATTTCCTGTATGACTTAAAATTTTTGTCATTGTACTTTCTCCTTCCATTTTATGTTCCACTTGAACCGGAACCACCACCTGTAGATGGGTTATTAATCTTTGTGTGTCCTAAAGCTATTAAAACATTCCATACAAATTCTGTTGTAGCAACTTTTGTGCTAGAATCATACACAGCTTGAGTTTGTGAAGTTGGTCCAATTGCAGAAACTACAGACTCCACTGCATTTTTAATTTCTGCATTAAGTGTATCTGCATTTAAAGCTGTTCCCTCTACACTAACTCTGCCCTCTGCTCGTTCAACATCTACTGTCAAACTCACTATATTCCCACTCGAATCTTTTACTATATCGCGAACAATTAGTTTCTTACGATTCAAATGTTCTGCTTGTCTGTTTTGAAAAGCCATATTTATCCTCCTATTTATATTCGTAATTTAAGATCTTATTTTACAATTGTACTAGTAGCTACCTAATACATTTCTATTGTAAATAGGATTCTATTAAATGAAAATACCCCAATTTGGGTATTGACAACAATATTATTTTATGATAATAAGATTTTTCAGTTTTTCATACTTTGGTAGACTTAACATCTTAGAAATAAAATTTTCATATTTCTCCATAAACTTTATTACACCTTTAATATTAATAGCTGCATATTCACTAATCTTTGCATATGACATATAACTTTTGAAATTTAGGCATTCAAAAATTTTAGTATACATATTATCACAATTAAACAAATCATATTTATAAAAGAAGTCCTTTATTTCTTCTTGAAATTGTATAAATAAATCTATATTTTCTTCAAGACAATTTTCTTTCAGTAAGTCCATAGTATTTTTTCTTTTCATTATCTCATCTCCCTTCTTACTCTAATCAAGACAAAAAAGGGCAAAAACAGTACTCTTAAGTACCATTTTTGCCCTTCCTTTTATTTACATCTTAACGACGTTTTATAAAAAAACAATTTCATATTAAAAATCTATTTAATAATTTATTCAACTCCTTCATTACTATATCCTCCCTTCTCGGATGTAATCATACCATTTATTGCAAATTTTGTAAAATATTCACGAAAAAGAGAGAATTATTTAGAAAAATAAAAAGGGGCTGTGAAAAAACCTAACTATTAAAAAGTTAGTTTTTCACAGCTTTTTATTTATACATATATTTTGATCTTACCTCTACATTAAGACTTTTCTTTTTAACTTTATTTGCTTTGTTAGATAAGCGTTTAGCACTTGGTTTTTTAAAAGTTTCTACTTGTAATCCAACTGGAGCTTTCCAATATTGGAATTTTGCATTACCACTATAAAATTTGAATAATTTTCTAATATTATATCCTAAACATACTAACATAAATTCTGTAGATACTTTTGGTAATAATGTTCTTCTAAATCTTTCGTACTTAAAATCTTGTTTAATAACTCCAAACGCACCTTCAACTTGAGAACTCCTATTTACTCTCATCTCTATTCCTTCGGGAGATAATAAATTTTTTTCTGCCTCTTGAATATAAATTTGTAAATCTTGTGATACTTCAAAATACTTAAAATTTTTTGTTTTATCTTTCATAAATCTTTTACAATAATCCATATATTCACAATTATTACAGCCTTCTATTTTATAGAAAACTGTATTTTTCTTTC
>CAMXLV010000035.1 GCA_947244675.1 uncultured Clostridium sp.
CTAAATTAAATAATTTATTTATATATATGATAAATGGGCAAAAAAATGACGAAAACATTTCTGATACAGACAGAGCAGCAATAATAACTAGATTACAGGCATTAGAACTATATACAACTTCAATAGGATGTATTCCAGAAAAAATGTTATTTGAACTTAAATTGCAATATTGGACTATTAAGGAACTATATTTTAGTCCATATAAAATATATCTAAATACAATGACAAGAACGAAATTCTTATTGAAGTTCTTACAAACACAAAAATATATAACAATAGACAATGAAGATAAACTAACGGATTTCATTAGTTATTTTATAAAGATATTAAGAGAAGATTTTGAAAAAGGAGAGAATAACAATGCAAAAAGTATGTAGAAACTGTTGTAAAATATTTTGTCCACAAAGAAATGAAGTAACAACGTGTAACAGACAAGTAACATTTGTTACACGCATGTTACAAGAAATAGACGAAAAGGTAAAAACAGAAAACTTGATACAAACTTCCATACTTGCAAATCCAGAAAACAAACACGAACGGAAGTTGAAAATACATAAGAAGGGAGTAAATAAAATGATAGTTGATGATATGGAACAGTCATTAGTATTATTACAAAATATAGATGATTTTATTATGGCAATAGATGATACCGAAAAGAAGTTGAGAACAGCATTATATAACAAAGAAGGAGAAAGGGACGATTTACTACATGAAATAGAACTAAGTAAATTGAACATTGGAGAAAGAGCAAAAGTATATTCAATGTTAGAAAAAGTATTACAAGAAAGAAGAATATTGAAAGACAAAATAGACTTTATAAATACAATAAAACCTTATGCAAATAAATTTATAACAAAAGGAATGAGTGCAGAAACAAAGCAGACTATTGAAAACATAAATAGGCTAAAGAATAACCAGGAAACAAGAGTATATACACCAAGAGTAATAAAGAATCTAAAATGTGTAAGAAAAAATAAGGGAGAATAAAAGTGGAAGAATTGAGATTAACTAAAACACAGATTACAGAAGAACAATTGGAAAAGCTAAAAGAATTACAAGAATGTGAAAATCCAAGACCTAGAAACAGAGAAGAGAGAAGAAAACAAGAAAAAAGAAACAAAAGAAAAAGAAAGGCAAGGTAGGCAAATATGCAAGAACATTGGAGTATTGAACAATATAACGAATACAAGAAAAAAGGCAACAAAAAAAGTAAATATGGAGCAGTAAAAACACAAATAGACGGACATACATTTGATTCGAAAAAAGAGGCAGATTATTACATGGAATTAAAAATGAGATTACTAGCAGGAGAGATAAGGGGCTATTGTTTACAACCTATATTTATATTAGCAGCGAATTTAAAATACAAAGCAGATTTTATAGTATTTAACAATGATGGAACAACAGACATAATAGATGTAAAAGGATTTAAAACAAAAGAATATATTGCAAAGAAAAAAGTATTAGAAGATAAATACAAACTAAAAATATTGGAGGTGTGAACATTGGAAAATTTACAAGATACAAAAAATTGGATAAATGAAAGATTAGTATATATAGCACAAAATGGAGATTTGCAAGATGCAGATACAAAGAGAGCAGACAAAAGTTTGAGAACAGCTTTAAAATGTGTAGAAAAAGTAGAAAATGAGGAGAAACAAACGAATGATAGTAATACCAAAATATAATGGGAGGCTATTGAAGGAGATTAAAAGATACCCTAATTTTATACTATTTGAGGATCCAAAAACAAAAGCAAAAATAAGTTATACATATTATGAATTAGGGTATAAGAAAACTCCACAAATAGAGAAAAAGAAAGTGCATTTGAAGGGAGAATAAGAAAAATGCAAGCAATAATGGAAAAACAATTGAGCATATTTGATATACCAATAATGAAAGTAGCAAAAAAAGGAATCATAGCAGAATTAAACGAATTATCAAGCCAATTTTTAATAGACAGCCATTACAAAAAAATAACATTTGGAAGGACATTAACACTTCACGAAATAGAAGAAAAGTTGATGAGATTTAAGAGATTTCCAGAGTACATAGATAAGGTATATGAGATATTAAAAAAATATTATGATGAACTAAAAGAATTTGAAGATATTATAGGTTCTGAAATAATAGGAATAGCAAAAAGAGAGAATTGCATTAGAATCTATCAGCCAAGATGTCAATATTGTATTTGGTGTATTTCAATGATAGATAATGAATTTTATCAATATGCGAGGGGAGAACATGAATGATATACAGTTGTTAAAAGGCGAATGTATTGAATTAATGAGTAGTATAAAAGAAAATACAGTCGATTTAATATTAACAGATTTGCCGTATGGAATAACTAACTGCAGGTGGGACAAACAAATAGATTTTAAATTATTATGGCAACAATATACCAGGATAATAAAAGAAAATGGAGCAATATTATTATTCGCAATAGAGCCATTTGCAAGTGAATTAAGGCTATCTAATAAAAAAATGTATAAATATGATTTAATATGGAAAAAAACACAACCAACAGGACATTTGAACGCAAATAGGCAACCGTTAAGAACTTACGAAAACATATTAGTATTTTATAAAAAACAACCAACCTATAACCCACAAAAAAGTCAAAATCATAAACCCATGCACAGTTATACAAAATACATAGAAACACAAAACCATACGCAAGTATATGGAAAAACAAATAAAGAATTGACAGGAGGGGGAACTACCGAACGTTTTCCAACGAATATTATTACATTTGCAAGTGATAAACAGAAAAGTAAATTGCATCCTACACAAAAGCCAGTTGCATTATTGGAATATCTAATAAATACATATACAAAACAAAACGAACTTGTATTAGATAGTTGCATGGGAAGTGGAAGCACAGGAATAGCTTGTATAAATACTAATAGGCATTTTATACGGAATTGAAATTGATGCAGAATATTATGAAATATCTAAAAGAAGGATAGAAGAAAGGAGAAAATAAAGTGAATACAAAAAGTAATCATGATTTAGAAATACCAGATTTTCCAGATGATAATACAATGAATATATGGGCTCATCCAGGAACAAAGATAAAAGTTACAGAACAAACAGTACAAAATGGATATCTAGGAGATCAAGAGGCTATAAAAAAATGGTTAGAAATTGAAAAAGTATATACAGTAGCATATACAGAAGTAGGACAAAGTCGTACATCAGTTGTATTACAAGAACTACCAGAAAGAAAATTTAATAGTGTAAATTTTGTAGAAGTATAAAAATTGAAAAGGAGATGATGAAAATGTATAAATATCCACCTATAACAGGGGTATGCGTTACATGTGCAGGTTGCAATTTACTAGAAGATATAAACTTCAAGGGTAAACAACAATGTGAAAATCATCTCCGTTTAATTTCTCCAAAAGCACAGGAAGCAATAAAACAAATACATAAAACTTTAGGAATGACAGGCGAACAATTAAAATTGTAGAAAGGAAGATGAAAAGTGATAGTTTTAGGTTTTATATTAGTATTTTTTATAGGTGTAATTGTAGGTGCTGGAATAATATGTTTAGTAAAAACGGCACAGCGAACAGATATTGAAATAATGTTATTGCAATTAATGGATCAATTAAAGAAAGATAGAAATGCAGCACAATTAGAAATGACACAAGGAAAAAGTCATAATATGAATTATGGAAAGTATGTGCAAGCAAACAGAACGATAGAATTAATTAAAAAATTATATGGAGGTATATGTTGATATGTATAATGATATTTCGCCTTATTATAGGTTTAATTTTAATGATAAATACATGGCACAACAATTAATAAAAAGAGATAAAACACCAGAGGCTATAAAGTATTTTAGTGAAAATTGCGACAAACTGACGCATTATGGATATTGGTTTTTATTATCTACATTATGGGTAAGCTATACAGGTTTTTCTGATATTGAATTATGGAAAAAGCTATTCTCATCAGATAGGCCACAAAGACTAAAAAGCATAATGAAACCATCAGAAGTAAAAGAATTTGAATATCTACCATACTTTATAACTGTATATAGAGCAAAAAGACCAGGAGAGAAACAATGGATAGCTTATACATTAGATTTAGAGATAGCCAAAAGATTTGCAAAAGAAAGAAATGTAAATATCATAACAAAATATGAAGTGAAGAAAAGAGATGTCCTCGCATTGTTTTTACGAAGAGGAGAAAAAGAAATAATTGTACTATATGTGGTAGAAAATTAATAAAGGAGGGAAAAGATGATGTGCCAATATTGTGAAGAAACAAAAGAAAGAGCAGAAATTGACAATAACGGAGAAATAAAAATCAGAATAAATGAACAGATAGGGAATAACCTAGAAATCAATTATTATCATTTTGGAACAAAAGTAGGCAGGTATATTCCAATAGCTTTTTGCCCTATGTGTGGAAGATTAGTAAATAAAGAGGTATTAGAGGATATAAAAAAATCAATAGAGGATCCAAAGCGTGGAGTAAATGTAGCAATACCTGTATGTAATGAAATAAAATTAGATATACAAGAAGAAATAAACAAAGCTATTGAAAAATCAATATTTGACAGAATAAACGGAAATTTTATGCAAGGAGGTATGTTGTAAATGGAAGAGCAAGATTATATTGAATTAAATACCTTACTTGCAAAATTAAGGGTAGTATGCTTAAAAAATATGACAGAATTGGACCAAAAACTATGGAATTCAAATCCAGATAATAGTGCTTATGAGCATATAAACAGAAAGGAAAGAGAAAGAAATATAAATTTAGTTAGGAATATAGACAATATTAGAAGGCAAATGCCTTTAAAAGTAGGCGAAGGAACAATATCATTAATAAAATAGGAGAAAAAATAATGAATATTGATGAAAAAGATAATTGTATAAACTGTAAATATTATCAAAAGTTAGATTATGGCACACATTATTGTAAAAAAACTAATACAGTTATTGCAAAAACAAGATTAATTAAGGAATGTGAAACACTTAATAAAAGTGAGAAAGGGTGGTAAAAATGGGAGAAGATTATTATTCAATGAGTAGAGAAGAACTTATTGAAAAATTAAAAAGTAAAGATGGGCAAATTAAAGAAATGTCAAATGAAATTGATAATTTAAGGCAAAAAAATAATGATTTAGAAAAAGCATATTGGGATAATAGAAAAGAAACACAAGAATTAAGAAATATAAAATTTGAAAATGATAGTTTAAAGGATGCTATTGTTGCAATGGCAATGTATTGCTTTCCTGGAATATCCAATATAGATAAAAACATAATAGATATAAAAGAATATTTAAGAAATATAAGTAAAGGTAGGTAGATTATATGGAGAATAAAACAGTAGTATTTGATTTTGACGGAGTAATACATAAATATAGTAAAGGATGGCAGGATGGAAGTATTTATGATGAACCAGTTGAAGGAATAAAAGATATTATAGATAAATTAAGAAAAAGTGGCTATCAAGTAGTAGTAGTTAGTACAAGAACAGCAAAACGAGAAGGACTAAAAGAAGTTATAAGTTGGCTTAATAAATATCACATTGCAGTAGATGATATTCAAGATACAAAACCACCAGCAATATGTTATATAGATGACAGAGCAATAACATTTAACGGTAATATAAATGGGCTATACCAGAAAATAGTATCATTTGAAAATTGGATTACTAAAAAGAATAAATACGATAATATGAGTGAGGCAGAATTAATAGGAACATTTATATTAAAACAAAAGGAATTACAGTATATAGTTGAAAAAACAAGTGGATTAGATCCTAGAAAAGGAATAGAAATATTTGATAAGTGGCTACAAATAGCCAAAGAATATATGGAGGAGGAATAAATATGAGTATAAATATGAAAGAATTGGATCAAGAAAATAAAATGAAATTACAAGATGGAATTGTAGTAAGTCAAAAAGAATTAATAGGATATGCGATATATGAGGCTGTTACTTGTAGACAATATGCTAAAATTCCTGTAAGTATAGACTATATGATAAGAGATATGAACGTTATATGTGAAAGTGAATTTGAAAAAATAACAGATAACTTTTATTGTAAAACTTTTAAAAATGTAAATGAAATTGAAAAATGGATAAAAGAACATCTTATGATATTAGATAGTTTCAAGCAGTTAAATATTAGTGAATATGAGTTTAACAAAAAAATTACTTGCGAAAGTGATATAAGACTAAGTTGTAAAGATGACAAATTGAATGATTTTACAGATTTAGGTGCTTATGCTAGAAATTTAGCACATGACTTGTTAAGAGATTACTTAGACATTAATTTTAAAAGTTTTTGGGAGAAAGACCAATAATGAAATTAAAAAATATTGTTACTATGGATGATGAATTGACATTCACGGATATAGAAGTTTTAAATATAAAAAACGAGAAACAATTGGATAAAGCAATAGCAAAAAATAAGGTACTAGAAATCAGAGAAAAACGGAACAATTTACAAATTAAACTCGTCATATATTATTTTTTATCAGCCATAAATACAAAAGTAGAAAGGAGATAAAAAAATGCAAAAAAATGATGAAGTAAGGAAAATCGTATTTGATAAGGAAAATTTAGACATATATAAACAGTTAGTAGCAGAGGCAACAGAAAACGCAGTAAAACAAATAGAAAAAGAGAAACAAGATAAAATTAAAAATAGATATGATACAAGATTAAGAAATACAGAAATGTTATTGAGAAATTATAGTAGTTTCAAAAAGCATGCACAGGATGCAACGTATTCGGAAATAGAACAAAACGGACTAGATGAGGATTTGGACTATGACAAAGAAATTGATAATTTATTTATTAATTCAATATTAAAAACAAAAAAAAGAACGGAAATAATGTTAAAACATATTGATAATTGTATTGAATACTATACTTATAAATGTTTAGCATCTGGAAAAGATGATGTGCAAAGAAGAATACAAGTAATAAAAATGTTATACATAAATGAAGAAACAATGACATACGAAGAAATATCAGAAGAATTGGACTGCAGTACCAAAACAATTAATAATACAAAAAAAGCAGCAATAAGAGAATTATCAGTATTATTATTTGGAATAGATGGAGTAAAATTATATTGAATTCAAAATTGTTTCCAAAACACTTCCTTGACGTTTCATTTTAAAGAAATTATAATCATAGTATGTAAAATTGTTTTTTTCACATTATTCTTCCTTTTATTTTTGAAGGCTCACTAGAAATAGTGGGCTTTTTTGTATATATAGGGATAATAAATGTAGTGTAAAATGTAGTAATGTATGGATTATGTAAGTAAGGATTATAAGTGTGAAACAATAGAAAAGGGGGAAAAAATGACTATTCAAGAAGTAGAAATACAAAAATTGAAACCATACGAAAAAAATCCTAGAAACAATGACGAGGCAGTTCCTTATGTTGCAGAATCTATAAAAAAATTTGGTTTTAAAGTTCCAATTATAATTGATAAGAATTATGTTATTGTTACAGGACATACAAGATACAAAGCTAGTCAATTATTGGGACTTAAAAAAGTACCTTGCATTATTGCAGATGATTTAACAGAAGAACAAATAAAGGCTTTTAGATTAGTAGATAATAAAGTTACAGAAAATGCAGAATGGAATTTTGATTTATTAGCCCAAGAACTAGACGACATATCAAGTATAGATATGGGTATATTTAATTTTAATATGGATGAGATCCTGGATGAAGATTTTTTTGAAGACATTAATGACAACGAGTATGCTGATACTACAAGATTTGAGCATAAGCTAAAAATAGATAGACAACAAATAATAATGACAGAAGAGGAATATCAAAAATTAATAGACAAGCTTAATAAATACGTTGACAAAAACGGAGTAAGTTTCGGTTTTGTCAATTATTTAATGGGTGGTGCAGATGATTAAATATGTTGATATAGAAAAAATAAAACCAGCAGAATACAACCCTAGAAAAATTGAAGATAAACAAATAGAGGAATTGAAAAAATCTATTAATGATATTGGATTTATTTTGCCTATTTTAGTAAATAGCAAAAACAATATAATTATAGCAGGACACCAAAGAACTAAAACAGCAAAATTATGTGGACTAAAAAAAGTACCTGTAATGTTTGTTGATGAAATTGTGTTAGGAGATGAAATAAAATTTAATCAGATCCATAATGGAATTGATAAATCATTAAATAATTCGCCAGTATTATTAAAAGAATATCCAAAAGAACAATTTATTCAAATAGAGAATAAAGATTTTTCAGAGAAAACAGCATTTGCAACAATAGTCAATGAAATATGTAAATTGATATTAAAATATGGCAATGTATTGTCATGTGTTATAGCAAAAAATAAAGTGGTATATGGATGCGAATATATAAAAGCATGTAAAATTTTAAATATAAAAGTAAATGCCTATATTGTAAATGATGATAAGTTTGAAAAAGTAATTTATTATTTGAATCAGCAATATGGCCAATACTATTATGGAGATATTGAAAGAAAAACTTATGTTCAAGGATTAGCACAATTAAATAGAAGCGTAGAAAAAAAGGAAAACTTAAAGCAAAATAAAAGTGTACTATATACATATTTAGTAAACGAATATTTAAAAACACAAAAAGATGACATATCCATTTTAGATTTTGGATGTGGAAAAGGTGCTTATATTAATTCATTATCAAAGAAATATGAAAATGCTTTAGGGTTAGAATTCTACAATAACAATTTTAAATCAATTAATATTACTAAGGGAAATAAACAAATAGATAGATTAATTGAATACTTAAAAAATAACAAGAATTTTGACATTGTAGTATGTGATAGTGTTTTAAATAGTGTTGATAGTGTTGAGGCAGAAAAAAGTGTAATTACATGCTTGAATTTGTTTACTAACAACAGATTATTTATATCTGGTAGAACATTAGAAGGTGTAAGAATGGGAAAAACGAAAAATGGAAATGCACTAAAGAACAGACTTACTTTTTTAGATGAAAATAATTTCACATCTACATACAGAGAAGGACAATGGTATTTCCAACATTTCCATGATAAAAAACAATTAGTAAATATGCTAGAAGAAAAAGGATTTAAAATCATTAAAATTAATTGGAATAAATACGGTGCTACATTTCAAGTTGAGGCACAAAAGGTAAAGGAATTAAGCAAAGATGATTATATAAAGGCTATTGATTTTGAGTTTAATTTGCCATTGCCTAATAATAAAAGATATAACAGGCACAATGAAATGAAAAAAGTTCTAAAACTAACATAAAAGAAGTGAGGTGGGTGATATGTATTGACAGACGAACAACTAGAAAAAATAAAAAAAGATTATATGGCAGGATCTACATACAAAGAATTGCAAAATAAGTACAATATAACACCTAACGAACTTAAATGGAATATTCAAAAAAATAAATGGAAAAGAAAAAGTAATAGAAGAAAAGCACAAAAAGGAAACAAAAACGCAAAGAATAATAAAGGTGGAGGAGCAAAAGAAGGCAATAAAAATGCAGTAACTACTCGGAGAGTATGAAACAATACTATTAAATGAACTAAGCGAAGAGGAAAGATTACTGTATAATTCTTGCGATATTTTAGACAAAAAAACAGAATTAAAAAAGCAATATAAAATGTTATTTGTAAGAGAATTTAGAATAACTAAAAGAATAGAAAATTTAACACAAAAAAATAAAGAAATGACAGTAGAATATATTACTAAAAATGACAACCTAGATGGAACAGGAACATCTACACATGCTACAAATACTATAAATTTAATACAAAAATTAGATGATTCGCTTTCTAGGATACAAGAACAAAAAAGAAAGTGCATAGATAGCTTGCACAAGATAGAAACTGATGATAGAAGACTTGAAATAGAATTGATTAGATTAGAAAGAGAAGCGGCAAAAGACGGAGCAGCAGAAAACGATAACATAACAGATAATAGCTTTATTGAGGCACTTGAAAATAGTGTCGAGAGTACATGGGATGATTACGATGAACCAGAAGAAACAGAAAACGAATAATATAACTATTGATGAACGAATTTCTAATCTAAAAAAACTCGTAATGAAAAATGCTATCACATTACGAAAAAAAATCATAAATGGTACAGTATTCAAATTTCAAAAATTTAGCAAAAAACAGAAAAAAGTGTTGAACTGGTGGTGTGATAATAGTCCAGTAAAAAACATGGATGGTATTATTGCAGATGGTGCAATACGTTCTGGAAAAACTGTATCAATGTCATTATCATTTGTAATATGGGCAATGACACGATTTAACGGACAGAATTTTATTATGGCAGGAAAAACCGTAGGAGCATTCAGAAGGAATGTTCTTTTTTGGTTAAAATTAATGTTAAAAGCACAAGGCTATAAAATAAAAGAAAGAAGAACAGACAACTTAGTAGAAATAAGTATAGGAGAAAAAATAAATTACTTTTATATTTTTGGAGGTAAAGATGAAAGATCACAAGACTTAGTACAAGGTATTACTGCAGCAGGTGTATTCTTAGATGAAGTCGCACTTATGCCAGAAAGCTTTGTAAACCAAGCTATTGCACGTTGTTCTGTTGCAGGAAGTAAATATTGGTTTAACTGTAACCCAGAACGGACCAAATCATTGGTTTAAAGTTAATTGGATAGATAAATGCGTAGGATATTTAACAAAAGAACAACAACAAGAATTACTAAAAAAAGGAGAAACACTAAAAAAATTAATATATTTGCACTTTACTATGGATGACAATTTAAGTTTATCAGAAGAAGTAAAAGAAAGATACAAAACTAATTTTATTGGTGTATTTTTTCAAAGGTATATTCTGGGCTTATGGGTACTTGCCGAAGGTGTTATATATCATAATTTTAATCGAGAAAGGCATTGCATAAATAAAGAAGACATACCAAGCAATTTTGATTATTATTATGTGTCAAGCGACTATGGTATTACTAATCCACAAGTATTTTTACTTTGTGGAGTAAAATACATAAGGAATAAACCTCATGTATGGATATTAAAAGAATACTACAATAAAGGTGCAAATAGCAAAAAGAAAAAGCAAAAACTAAAAACGGATACAATATTTTTAAAAGATTATATAGAGTTTATAGGAGAACTAGACATTAAGAAAACAATTATAGATCCTAGTGCTGTTTCACTTATAAACCTATTCAAGCAACATAATATAAAAGTTAAAGAGGCAGATAATGCTGTTATAGATGGTATCAATTTGGTACTGTCTTTTTTAGACCAAAACAGAATTCATATAGTGGAAGAAAATTGCCCAGAACTACTTAGAGAATTTGCAAGTTATATTTGGGATGTTAAAGCACAAGAAAAAGGCGAAGATAAGCCAGTAAAGACAAACGACCATGCTATGGATGCTTTAAGATACTTATTACAAACATTATTCCCAATTAAGAAAAAGGGTGTTCACTTCTATAAGGAAGGAGTAAATTTACAATGATTACAGAATTAGAAAAAATAGATTATGAATTAAAGAAAAATGCAACAAATGGAATAAAATTATCAGAATTTATTTACAGAGAGAAAAAAGAGTTTGAAGAATCTACAAGATATAAGGAAATGAAAATAGGGGATAGATATTTTGCAAATGATACAGATATACAAAAAAAGCTAAGAAAATATATTGAACTAGATGGAACAGAAAAAATTGCAAAACATGCAAAGAATTTCAAACTAGAACATTCAATAATCTATAAATTAGTAATGCAAAAAGCTAGTTTCTTATTAAAACAAGAGCCAACAATACAACAAAGAGATGAAGAACATAAAAACGAAACGTATTCAAAGGAAATAGGAAAGATTTTTAATAAGAAAATGCACAAAAGATTAAAAAGAACAGTAATAGAGGCTGTAAATAAAGGCTTAAATTGGTGGTATGTATATATAGATGAACAGGGAGATTTAAAGGTACGATTAAAATATGCAACTAAAATAGTACCTCTATGGGCTGATGATGAGCATGAAATATTAGATGCAATTATAATGGTATATAAACTAGAGAATTATACAGAGTTAGGAAAAGAAGATGTAATAAAAGTAGAATACTGTAATTTAGAAGGTGTAAGATATTACGTTATAGATGGAGATCATCTAATAGAAGACGTAGAAGAGGCAGAAAAACACAAAGAGGCATATTTGCGATTAGATGAAGAGGGAACATCAATATTTGGTCATTTTGTATTAAATGGTGTGCCAATGGTTTGGAAAAAGATTCCTTATATTTATTGGAAATATAATTGTAACGAATTATCATTGATACATTATTTGAAAAGTTTAGTAGACTGTTATAATGAAATGACAAGTAGAAAAGCAGACAATATTTTTGAGGCACCAGATGGAGTAAATGTTGTAAAAAATTATAATGATGATGAAGAGAAATTTCAAAATAAATTACAAACTATAAATACAATATTTGTTGATACAGACGGAGATTATAAAAGAGAGGCTATAATAACAGATATAGATGCTTATAAGGTGTTTATGGAGCAATTAAGAAAAGACATTTACGAGGCAGGTTTTGGAGTTGATACACAAAGTGATAAATTCGGAAATCAAAAAAGTGGAATAGCAATTCAAGAACTATATGCTGATTTAGATTTAGACTGCAGTAACATTGAAACAGAGTTCCAAGCAAGTTTAGAGTATTTTAAATTCTTTATAGATAATTGGTTATTAATAAAAACTGGTCAAGATTATTCAAGTATAGAGTTAGATTTTTCTTTTAATAAAACTATGACAGTAAATGAGCAAGAATTAATCGAAAATTGTAAAAATTCTGTTGGTATTATTAGTAATAGAACAATAAGAGCAAAGCATCCATTTGTTACTGATTTAGACAAAGAAGAAAAACAAATAAAAAAAGAAGAAGAAGAGGCTAACGAATACTTACAGGCATTTTCAAAGATACAGGCTACAGATAATGAAGGAATAAAAGACAATGAGGAATAGTGAGTATTGGGAAAAAAGGGCTTTATTAATAGAAAATGAAAACTATAAAAATACAATGTATCATGTTCAAAAAATGCAAGAACAATACGAAATAGCAAAAGAAAATATACAGAAAGAAATTGACAAGTTTTACAAAGATTTTGCTATTAATAATCAAGTAGAAATAGCAGAGGCAAAAAGAATATTAAATAACAATGAATTAAAAGAATTTAAAACAACATTAAGGCAATACAAAAAAATGATAGAAAATGACGTTGAAGGCAAACTAAAACAAAAGATATTGAATATTAGTGTAAAGCAAAGAATAACAAGACTGCAGTCATTACAAGCAAAAATAGATATTATTTTGGAACAATTACAAAATAATTCTAATGTAGAGATTAATAATACTTTTTTTGAAACATTAGAAAATACATATTATAAAAATGTATATGAAGTTGAAAAAAACGAAAATATACACACAGATTTTACATTAATGAATGAAAAAACAGCCGATAGTATTCTTACATATAATTGGTCTGGGGTAACGTATTCTGATAGGATATGGAGAAACCAAATTGAATTAAGGCAAAAGCTAAAGGATAGTTTAAATAAGAATTTTATTCAAGGCAATAGTATAGGAGAACTAGCAGCAGAGATTAGCAAGGCAATGGATACAGACTATAAAAACTGTGTTAGATTAATGCGAACAGAAGTAAATTATATTAATAATAAAGCTAGTATTCAAGCATATAAGGAAAAAGGAATAAAACAATATATTTTTGTTGCTGTGTTAGATTTAAGAACTTCAAAGATTTGTTCTGAAATGGATGGAGAAATAATAAACATAGATGATTTAGTTGTTGGAGTTAATTGTCCACCACTTCATCCAAATTGCCGTAGCACAGTAATACCATATATAGAAGGTATTGAAAGAAATAGAGTAGCAAGAAATGTAGAAACAGGAGAAACAGAAGAAATTGGCAACATGAATTATAAGGAATGGTATCAAAAATACGTTGAAAATAAATACAACAAAGAGGAAATACAAACATTAAGAAAAAGATTTTTAAATTACTCATCGGATAAAGAACAATATGCAAGATATAAGGAAATATTAAAAACACATATAGACACAGTTAGGTTTGACAAATTTCAAGAAATAAAATACAATAATAAAACAGAATGGAAACAGATTAAAGCAGAGTATTTAGAAAGTTTAGGAATAAAGACAACAGAAACTGCAAAGCAATATATTAATAATATAAATAAAACTATCAATATGGGAAGACAAGAAAAGCATATATTAGGCAGTAATAATTATGTGGAAGGAAAAAGTTATATAACTATATCAAGGGAAGAGGCACAAGAACTTGTTAATAAATATGCTGGTCAAGGACAAATAAACTTTAACAGAAAAGGTATATGGGATAAACGAGAAATAATTGATACAGATAAAAAAATAGGAATAGTTGTTAGCAAAAATGGAAAATTTGATACTAATAGTTTTAAGATACATTATAGTAAAACTGGAACACATATAGTTCCATATAGGAAAGGTGGAAAACAAAATGAAGGGTAAGAACTTAGAAGACTTATTAAATAAAAAAGTCAAAATTACTACGTTTGAGCAAGAAGAATTTATTGGCAAAGTTGAAGGGTATGTACCAGCACAAGATAATGAGCCAGAAGTTGAAGAAATAGATATTTTAAATGAAAAAGACAATAAAAACTTTCGTATGCGCAGGGCTTGCGTCCTGCCTCG
>CAMXLV010000036.1 GCA_947244675.1 uncultured Clostridium sp.
CTACTTCTATTTGGTTTAATCCTTTAATTCTAATCTCTACTGGATCTTCAATCGTTGTAATGTTAATTTCAGGACTATTTAAATAATCCATAATACTATATAGAGTTGTTGTTTTACCTTCTCCTGTTGGCGCAGCTATAATTGTAATACTGTTCTTTTTTTGTATGCTTTTCTTCAAATTTTCCTCAGTTCCTGGAAATCCTAATTCAAATATATTCTTTATGTTAGCATTTTAAAACAAATTTTTCACCATACACATTTGGTTGAGAAGATACACGGATATTATAATCTTCATATAATAAAATTCTACCATCTTGTGCTTCTTGCTTTTCTTGGTGCATATTAGAAATTGCTTTCAATCTTCCAACAATCTGAGATTGTTTTTCTTTTTTTATTTTTGCTGCTGTAAATAGCTCTCCATCGATTCTATATCTTACTCTTACTTGATCTGCCATTGGCTCAATATGAATATCACTTGCTCTTCTTGTAATTCCTGTTTTTATGATACTATCTACTAGTCCGATTGCTGTATCATTGTTTTCGGATGAAACATCAAAGTCTGTTGTTACTTCTCCTTCCATAGACTTTAAGATTCTATCAATATCATTTTCGAAAGTGATATAACTATCCATTACTAGCCCTTTATTTAATAGTAATAACTTAACTGTATTCATGTTTTTGGTATTAACTGTATTGGCAAAACAAACTTTTATTTTTCCTGCTGCTACTTCAAAAGGAATTACTTTATTTTTTTGAGCAACATCTAGTGAAAAATAGTCTGTTAATTTTACTTTGATTTTGTCACCTGTTAGTAAAATCCCTTTTTCTCCAATAATGTCTCCAATTGCTTCAATTAAGACATTATCATCACAAACATTTAGTTGATGTAAAATGTCTCCTAATTTTTTATCTGGATGCTCTCTTTGAAATTGTAAAGCATCTTCAATATCTTTTTCTTTTACAATTCCTCTTTTTACTAGTTCCACTCCTAGTGGTTGTCTTTTTCTTGTCTCCATTTTTTCTCCCTTCTTCCAAACGATTTCTTTGGTATCCTTCTTTTTTATTATACTATATTTTTTACTTAGCCTGTTACTTTTTTTGAAATTACATAAAATTACTATTTTTACAACTTTAAGGTATATGTTTGTTCTTTTTTGAATTCTCCTTTATTGCCTTCTAATAAAACACTTACTTTATTTTTTCCATTTTCTATTTTGCTTTCAAAAATACAATTTTTGATTTCTTGGCAAATTTTAACCTGGTTTCGATAAATTCCTTGATTTTCTGCAATGAAAGTATATTGTACTCCATTATCAAATACAATATAACTATCTATCACGCCTTCTTCTGGACGATTATTTTTATAGGTTGTTTTACAATCTAGTATTTTGATATTTTCATAATTTATTTCATTAGTAAAAAAACTATTAAATTTTGTGTATTCTGTAATTGGATCAATAGAATTACCTGTTTTACTTAAATTTGTGTAAAAGTAAGTACTAATAATACCTACTACTGACACAACAATTACCATAACAATGATGTATACTGTTAAAGAAATTAAAGTGACTCCTTCTTGTTTTTTTTGCATTTTTACCCTTCCCTTGTTATTAAAGTTGCAAGTTCTACTTCTTGGACTTTGCTTTTAAATTGGTATTGGATTTTTACTGTTACTTTTTTTACAATCCCCATCGTTTTACTGCTATTAATTTCATGATAATCTTGTATGATCACCTCACGAAAAAAACCTTGCTTTATTTCTTTTATTTCTTCCAAAGTTGTTTTTTCTTGTTCTATTTCATTCCAATTTTTTGCTTTTAAGTTTTCTATTTCACTTACTGCTATAGATGTTGCCTCAGACTTTAGTTCCATTTCTTTGGCTTTGCTATTAAAGTTATAAGATAAGGTAGCAAGTAATGATACAAATATAAATAATACTACCACTGCTATTGCTATATCAACTCCTGTATAGCCTTTTTCACTATTTTTCATTTTCATTTTTGTCCTTTCAAACTTGCTTTTTAGCTTTTTAAAGAAATGTATAAAACTGTCATTAATAAAATAATGTTAAATGTCCCTAAGAAAAATCCTATGCTTATTTTTTTGGCTATTTGCCTATCATCCTGCTTTCTTCTCTTTTTTCTATCTTTAATTTTGTAGATTAATAAATAAAAGAATATGGATAGTAATGTATAGATAACTGTATTTCCTGTAATATATTCTCCTGTAAATATTACCATCGTAATGAGATTTAATAAGTTTCCTGTTACATAACTATTTTTGGCATATTTTTTTAGAGTAATGGTATCTAAAATTAATACAATGATATAAAAAATTAGATATATGCCATATCTATATATATTAGCTTGTTCTACTATGCATAGATATATCATATACATAATAGATATTACAATTCCATAAATACTAACTGATTTTTCAATTTTTCTGTTTTCTTTATCAATACCTGCCATTAATATGATAAAGGTTAGGTATAATAGGATTATTCCATATTGTATAATATTATTTACACTCAATGTTTCATAATTAAAATTCATAAGAACTGCCATTGTGACAAATAATAATCCTGATAAAGCTTCTAAAATTAAGTATCTTGGTCTTATTTTTTGTTTGCAATATCTACATTTTCCTCTTAAAAATACATAACTAATAATTGGTATCAAATCTAAAAAACCTAATTTGTGATTACAATTAGGACAGTAAGAATGTGTATGGGTAATGTCTTGTCTTTTAGGAATACGATAAACGGCTAATGTATAAAAACTTCCAAATAAGGTTCCTATGATAAATATTAGTATGTAAAAAAAAATGTTCATTTTTCTTCCTTTTTTCTTTTTTATTTTTAATTTTAGCCATACACACATTGTGTGCGTATGGCTTTTATTGTTTTATTATGAACTAATTGTTATTATTATACTTCTGGTGTTGTATTTGTTGTAGTTCCTGCTGCTGGTGCTGTTGTTGCATCTGGTACTGTTTGCATTACTTTTCCTTTTTCTGTAACATACCATTTTTCTTCTTTACCATTAACAGTTGCAGTTATAGTTGCATATCCTTGAACTGTATCTGTTGCTGGCGTTTCTTGTTCAGCTGCTAATGTATCAATATTATTGTTACTAGCTTTAGCAAGTTTTACAATATTAGCTCCTGTTATTGTTTTTTCTGTTCCTGTAAAAGTTGGGTCATATTTGTTAGCTAAAATTTCAGCAACAGCTAATTTAATGCTTTCTTCATATTCTGCTTTTCCTGATGCTTCTTTTGCATTTCCTGCTTTTGTTAAAATTCCATTGTCACCTGTTAGCATTGCAATAGACACCCCTGCTAAGATTAATAGAACAATAATTGTGATAACTAAGGCAATTAATGTAATACCTTTTTGATTTTTCATCATGTTTCTTCTCCTCCTTTTCTTTTGATTTAAAAATATATTTGTCTTATATGAACTTTTTTATTCATATAACGTTAATAACTATTTTGTTCCTTTGTCTGGGAATAAATATCCTCCTCCTGATGTGGTTGTTTCATTATTAGTATTATTTTCTTGTGAATTTGTATTGTCTGTATTTGTATTATTAGATGTATTGTTTTCACCACTTGTTGTATTATTGTTTACACCTGTTTGATTTTTTTCTGATGTTGATGTGTTATTATTATTTTCGTCATTAAAGTCTGTTTTAAAATTTGAAAATGGATTGGCTTTTCCTGGTTTATAGTCTTGTACTCTTTTGTAATTGTTTAAATCAGTTTCATCTACTTCATATGTCATAATTACTTGATTTTCATCAATTGTTGTAGCTTTTGCCAATTCTTTTTTTACTTCATTTGGTGTTGTATATGATACTGGATTTGGAATTACTTTTGTCATAGGAACATATTCGTATAATAAAATTCCTAATAATAAAATAATTACCAAACATAATAATAACATAATAATAATTTCTTTGATTAATTTTGTACTCATAATCTTCTCCTTTATTTTTATCTAGCAAGGTTTGCATTATTGCTTGTTGCAGTATTTGTATTGTTATTTGTTATATTATTCGTACTATTGGTATTGCTTGGGTTAGTTGTAGTTGTATTGGTTGGATTGGTAGTACTCTCTGGTGTAGTATTTGGTGTAGTACCAGAACCTCCCACTGAGTAAGAACTGTTTACACTAGATACATCTTTAATGGCAATATCTTTACAAGTAAACATTCCCTTTAAATTTGTATCTTCAATGCCAGGAATCATACTAAATTCTTCTATTTTGAATCCTAGTGTACTATCATTTTCAATGTCTGATATAAAATCTGTAATTGAAATATAAGTTCCTGTTACTGTGAATTTTAAATTATACGTATCACTTGTATTTCCTCTTACAATGTCCATTTTCAAAATAGCACCTTCACTAGTTGCATAATTTCCTAATTTTACCCATAAGGCTTCTACTTCATATCTTTCAATTTGTCCTGCTGTTTGAATATCTCCTTCTCCATTTATGCTTGTCATTTCTTCGTATTCTTTTTTAGTTTTTTCTAATTTTTTAGTATTTTCTGTTACTTGAGTAACAGCTTGTCTAAAATCTTTTTCTGCTAATTTACTAGATTGTTGTATTGTTTCATCTAAATTTTCATTTTTGCTCTGTAAGCCCACATAGCTTAAAATTTCTATGCTTCCTACCTCAAAGCCTTCTATTACAATATAGGCAGAAAGAGCCACTAGTAATACAATTAAAATTAGCATTAATAATTTTTTCATGGCAATTCTCCTTCTATTTTAACCGTAACAATATCATTATCTTTTTGCCCTGCTGTTGAAATTACATTGGTTAAAATAACATCTGTTTTTATTTTTGCTTTTAAATATCCTAATTGCTCATATTTATCAGATTGTGCATTGATGACAATATGGGTTCCTGCTGTGTTTTGAATTGATGTTAATTGTACATTTTCTGGAATAACTGACATGATCTGATTTAGTAAATTTGGTATTGCATTTCTTGTTTTGTTTCGATCTGTAATTTTATTATTTGCTTCTTCTAAGTTTTTTAGCATATTAGTATATTCTGTTATTCTACTATTAATTTTTTGATTGTCATTATTGACAAGTACAATTTGTTCATTTGTTAAATTTAATGATTCTTGTGCTTCTTGTAGTTTTACATTCATTTGACTTGATAATAAACCAGAAAAACCAGTATACATTACCACTAAAAGCGTAAGTCCTGTCGCAATTCTTATTAGTCCTGTCTCAGTTTTATCAAATGGTTGCCCTAAATCCCATGTAAATATTCCACCTAAATTTTTCTTTTCTTTTTCGCTTCTTTCTGGGTTTATTTCTAATTTTAACCAATCTGGAATTTTGTCTCCAAATGTTTGGTTTTTGAAGTTCATTCCTTTAATTCCTTCACCTATTCCCATAATTCCTAAAGAAATAGCAGAATTTACTTCGATATAGTCTTTTACACTAAGATCTCTTGTTGTTTCAACGAAATATGGCTTTAGAATTTCACAATCTACATTTTCAATATATTCTTGAAAATATAAATCAATATTATTAATTAGTGCCGCTGTTCCTGTTAGATAAACTTTTTTTATTTTGTCTCCATGCCCTCTTACTAATTCTCTTATTTTCCCTACAATACTATAAAGTGTTGGCATAATATCTTCTAAATAAGTAGATTGCTCTTCTTGTAATTCTCTTCCTTCTGATGTGTAAATTGTTGTATTTTTACAAATTTCATAAGACTTTAAATAAGAATTTTCTTTTAAATTGATTTTGCTTAGAAATTCCTTACTTCCTTCTTCTAATTTGTCTATGCTGTAAATTTTGTTGTCTAAAACAGTTGTTACAGTTGTTGTATCTTCTATATTTACAATAATGGCATTTTCGTTTTTGCTTATATCAATTAAATTAGGTATAGCCATAGAAATAGGAGAAATGTTTGATAATTTGTAACCATCAATTTGTTGCATTTGTTTGTTTAGTTCTATTTTGTTATCTGCTACATGGATTACTCTTATTTTCTCTCTATCTTCTTGATCACCAACTATTGCATATCTACTTTCGAAAACGTTTGGATTGTATCCTTTTTCTGAACAAAAAGATTCAAATTCTGTTTTGATTGCTTTTTGTAAATCGTTTTTGGTAAGTAATGCAAACATTTCAAAATAATTGTACATTTCTTCTGATAAGTTAATACTAATTGGTGTTTTTTGACTATAGGTTTCTTGAATGACTTGTTCAATTGCTTCTCCTATTTTATCATAGAATATAATTCCAAATGCATCAACTTTTATTTTGTCATGATCTTTAGAAACTCTTGCATATTTAATTAAGTGTTCTTGAATATATAGTCCTAAGCAACTTGTACTTGCCATTGTTTTCTCCTTTTTTAATTGATCTATTTTTATTTTTTACAAATTTATAAAATCCATACTTGAATTTTTTACACATTTCTTCAAATATATCTATATTTTATCTTTATTTACCAAAAAGTCAATAGCTTTAACATACTTGTAATATAAACGTAATATTTTTGTAATAATCTGCTTTAATTTGCATTTTTTCGCATTTTACAGATAAAAAATCCATCTGTTTTTTCATTGGGATATATTTTTATAAAATTACCTTTTTCGACATTTTTTTCAAACTTTTCTTCTATGTTTTCTTCTATTTCTTCTATTTCAAAATTTGTATTACTTTTTAAAAATGCTTCTATTACATCTTCGTTTTCTTCCTTTACTATACTACAAGTTGCATATACAATTTCTCCTCCTACTTTTAAGTATTTTGCACAATTTTGCAAAATAGCTCTTTGGCATTTAGTGATTTCTTCCACATCTTCTTCTTTTCTTTTCCATTTAATGTCTGGCTTTCTTTTTAATACCCCTAAACCTTGACATGGTACATCTAATAATATTTTATCAAATGTTTCTTTATATTTTTCTTCATACTCAGAAGCATCTTTTACTTGTGTTTCTATGTTGGTAATTCCTAACCTTTTGGCTGCTTTTTCTACTAATTCTACTCTATGTTTATGAATATCAAAAGCTATAATTTGACCTTCGTTTTCCATTAATTCTGCCATATATGTAGTTTTTCCGTCCTGGACTACATGCATCTAATACTTTTTCACCTTTTTTAGGATTTAATGCCTTAGCAATTAAGCCTGCTGCTTCATCTTGCACTGTAAATTTCCCTTTTTGAAAGCTCTTGTTTCCTTCTATATTTTTAGCCTTATCTAAAATAAAAAAGTTCTCTATATCTGCTTGTTGTACTTTAATTCCTTCTTCTTTCAATTCTTGTATTAACTCTTCTTTATTGGTTTTTAATGGATTCATTCTAATGAATAATTTAGGTCTTATGTTAGAATTATAGCATATTTGTTCTGCTTTTTTCGTCGAATTTTGTTTTACTAATTTTTTTACAATCCATTCTGGCATAGAAGTTGTCTTGACAATCTTTTCTATTTCATTTTTTATTGTAAAAAAATCTTCATAATCCTTTTTTTCTACTTTTCTCAAAATTGCATTTACAAAATTACTACTCGCAGTATGTCCATAACGTTTAGCTAAATTAACACCTTCATTTACCGCAGCTGACTTTGGAATTTTATCTAAAAAGATAATTTGATAAATACTCATTCTTAAAATATTTAAGATCCAAGGTGATATTTTTTTGATTCTAATTTTAGAGTATTTTTTAATGATTTCATCAATTGTTAATTTCCATGATACTGTCCCATATACAATTTCCGATATTAGACCAATATCTTTATTGGATAATTTTTTTTGCTGTTTTAATGCTTCATCTAGTGCAATATTAGCATATGCCTCTTTTTTGTCAATTTCATACAATACTTTTAGTGCAATTTCTCTCGTTTTATCTATCATTTTTTCTCTCCTTTTTTAGATTATATAATTTTTCTAGTAAAATTTCTACTTGTTTTGCATATTTTTTCTAATTTTCGGAAAAGATATTTTTAAAAGATTTTTGGGAGGTTTAAAATATGGAAATAAAAAAACATTTAATGATTACTGGTAATTCTACTGTTTCTTGGAAAGATGCTATTGTAAAAGCAATTGCAGAAGCTTCTAAGAGTATTGATTATTTATCAGAAGTGAAAATTTTAGAGCAACGTGCTACTATTGATGGTGATAAAATTTTAGAATATTTTGTTGACTTAGATATTAGTTTTACACTTGATTTGAATAGAAATAAGAATTAAGGAGGTGCACTTTTGCAATGAATCCATTAGAAACAAAACAAACTTATCAAGATTATGTGGATAAAAAGTCCCCTAACTCTCCTTTGCTAAAAAATTGTTTTAATAGTTTTTGGGTTGGTGGACTAATTTGTACAATTGGACAAGTTATTCTTAATATATGTAAAGAAAGAGGTTTTGATACAACAACTTCTGGTACAATTGTTTCCATTTTATTAATTGGAATTTCTGCTTTTTTAACAGGTCTTAATTTATTTAATAAAATAGGAAAATTTGCAGGAGCTGGTTCTTTGATTCCAATTACTGGATTTGCTAACTCTATTGTATCTCCTGCTATGGAATATAAATCAGAAGGTTATGTCATGGGAGTAGGCGGAAAAATGTTTACTGTTGCAGGACCTGTTTTAGTATTTGGAATTTCTGCTTCCATTTTAGTGGGAATTGTATTTTTAATTTTTAATACGCAAAGTATGACTTTAGTTTAGGGAGATGATGTTTTGGAAAAGTTAGGAAAACAAACTATAAAATTTAATACCCCTCCTACTATTGTAGATTGTGCCTCTATTGTTGGTCCGAAAGAATCGCAAGGTCCTTTAGCTAAATATTTCGATCAAACTTTAGATGATGAATTTTGGGGTGAAAAAACATGGGAGAAAGCAGAGAGTAAAATTATAAAAGAAACTGTTAATACTGTTATTTCTAAATCTGGTATCCCATCTAGCGAAATTGATTGTATGTTTGCTGGTGACTTATTGAATCAATGTATTTCTTCTAGTTTTGGTTTAAGAGAATTGAATATTCCATTTTTTGGAGTATTTGGTGCTTGTTCTACTTTTGTAGAATCCATGAGTTTAGGAGCTATTGCAGTAGAAAGTTTTGCTAATCATGTTTTATGTGCTACATCTAGCCATTTTTGTAGTGCTGAGAAACAATTTAGGTTTCCTCTGGAATTAGGAAACCAAAGACCACCTACTAGCCAATGGACTGTAACTGGATCAGGTGCAGCTATTTTATCAAAAAATGGGCAAGGTCCTTTTATTACACATATTACTCCTGGTAAAATTGTAGATATGGGAATTAAAGATGCTAATAATATGGGAGCTGCTATGGCTCCAGCATTTGCAGATACTTTGATTACTCATTTTTTAGATACCCAAAGAAATCCAAGTTATTATGATGCTATCATTAGTGGTGATCTAGGCCATGTTGGAAAAGAAATTGCTATTGATATTGCTAAATCACAAGGTTATAATGTCAAATCTAATTACAATGATTGTGGTGTTTTAATTTTTGACAAAAATGCACAAGATACTCATTCTGGTCGGAAGTGGTTGTGCTTGTTGTGGTACCGTATTTTCTGGCTATTTCTTTAAACAATTAAAAGAAAAGAAAATGAAAAAAATTCTTCTTATTGCTACTGGTGCTTTAATGAATTCAACCAGTTCACAACAAGGAGAATCAATTCCTGGCATTGCTCATGCCATTAGTATAGAAGTTTAAATGTTTCAAAAAGAAAGAAGGCGATTTTATGAATGTTAATTGGGCTAATGTTTTCGATTGGATGGTACTCTTAAAATGTTTTGTAACTGGTGGCATCATTTGTATTATTGGTCAAATTCTAATTGATAAAACCAAATTAACACCAGCTAAAATATTAGTTATATTTGTAACAGCTGGTGCTGTTCTTGGTGGTTTGGGAATTTATCAATATTTAGTTGATTTTGCTGGTGCTGGTGCTACAGTTCCTCTTACTGGCTTTGGCTATAATTTGGCAAAAGGTGCTATCGAAGCTGTTAAAGAAAGTGGATTAGTTGGTGCTTTTACTGGTGGTGTTAAAGCTGCTGCTGGTGGTATTGCTGCTGCTGTATTCTTTGGCTATTTAGCTTCTTTGATTTCTAAACCTAAAATGAAAAAGCAATAATAGTTCTTAAAAATTCGAGGTATTTTTACTGCCTAATTGTTTTAATTTTATAGCTACCTTATGATAGAAATTATCCCCCAACTTTTTGGGGCTAGTACACTTAGCTGTGAGCTTTTTACTTTTTGTAAGCTTCTAGCTATGCCAGTAGCTTACAAACAAAAAAAGAATAACCATGGTTATTCTTTTTTTTATGCTTTTTTTGCTATTTCTGCAATTTCTGTAAATGCTTTTGGATCTGTTACAGCAATCTCTGCTAACATTTTTCTATTGATGGTAACATTTGCTTTTTTAAGCCCTGCTATCATTTTACTATAAGTTGTTCCATTCATTCTTGCTCCTGCATTGATTCTTGCTATCCATAATTTTCTAAAATTACTTTTTTTATCTTTTCTTCCTACATAAGCATAAGCCAAAGATTTCATAACTGCTTGGTTTGCGTTTCTAAAACGATAGCTTTTTGCTCCATAATATCCTTTTGCTTGTTTTAATATTTTTTTGTGTCTTGCTCTTGTTGTTCTAGCTGTTTTTACTCTTGCCATTTATTTCACCTTCCTCTTTTTATTTCTGTTTTTCTAAATTTCATTAATTACCATATGGCAATAATTTTTTGATAGTTTCTACACATGTTTTATCAGCATAAGCATTTTGTACTTTTCCTGATTTTTTTTGTCTTCTTGTTTTGTTAGCTAATAAATGTCTTCTGTTTGATTTTGTTCTTTTTACTTTTCCTGTAGCTGTTAATGAATATCTTTTTTTAGCAGCTTTATTGGTTTTTAGTTTTGGCATAATGATAACTCCTTTCGTTTATTACTTTTATAGAAACAGATCTTTTTATTTGTCTGCTTTTTTAGCTAATATGGTAAACATATTTCTACCTTCTAACTTTGGTGCTTTTTCAACAGTTACAACATCTTCCAAAGCTTCAATAAATTTGTTTAGTACGATTTCTCCTGATTTCCAATTGTTTACTTCTCTTCCTCTAAAACGAACTGTTATTTTTACTTTGTTTCCTTCTGTTAAAAATTTTCTAGCATTTTTACATTTGAATCCAAAGTCATGTTCTTCAATATTTGGCGTTACTCGTAATTCCTTTATTTCAAAAACTTTTTGTTTTTTCTTGGCTTCTTTTTCTTTTTTAGCTTGCTCAAATTTGTATTTGCCATAGTTCATGATTTTACATACTGGCGGATTTGTATTTGGCGCAACTAGTACTAAATCTAAATTTTTACTTTCTGCTTTTTCTAATGCCTCTTCTAATGGGATAACCCCTGCCTTTTGTCCATCATCTTCTATTAATTGTACTTCTTTGGCTCTTATTTGTCTGTTGATTGGTAATTCTTGTTTGATTTCAAAACACCTCCATAAAATGAAAATTTGACTTTGTTACAAGTCAAATCAAAAATAAAGCCCAAAGCGTTTTACTTGGATTTATTTAGTTCTAACCTTTTTCCTCTTTTGGATAAGGTGAGAAGTTTTGCTTCTTCTTGTAACGCATTTTATTATACCTTATCCATCGGCTTACTGTCAAGCTTTTTTCGCAAAAAAGTTAATTTTTCCATAAAAATAATAAAATTCCAATTGATTGAATGATGAATAAATTTAAAACATTGGAAGTTAATAAGTTATTGGTTGCTTCTACTACTCCTAAAATGGTGTTTTTTTGTTGTTTTTTATAATGTTTTTGTGCTTCAAAAAACGTAATTAGTTCTGGTATACTTGTAATAAATCCTAATAAAATACCTATTATGATTTGCGAAATGTTAAAATAATAGCACAAATTGTTTAAAGTATCTCCTAATAATTCTCCAATTACATATAATAAGATTCCCGTTATCAGTAAAATTGCCATATAAAGAACTGTTTTTTTTATATTTCCTTCTTCTTCTTTTTGCTCTTGATTTTGCTTTTCAATTTGTTTATCTTCTTTTTGCAAATATAGTTTATGTGCATTGTGATTTAGGTATTGAAATAAAGCATATAAAATCAAGAAAGCTGGTACAACAATCAAATTCATCTCAATATTTTTCCATACAAAAAATATTGGTATTGCTATGGTTATTGCCACTAATACTAAGTTTATTTGAATGGCTTTATTTTGAAAAGCTGTTTTGTTCTTATGGATAATAATTGATGTC
This sequence comes from uncultured Clostridium sp., assembly GCA_947244675.1. The sequence goes on from CAMXLV010000036.1 coordinate 12,284, forward strand.
ATATATTGAACAAAGTTAATCACATTAGAACTCAACACATTAAAAATACTTGTACTAATCAAACCATTCATACTAGAAATACTAATTGTTAAAAGTTCTGGCATAGAAGTAGCAAATCCAGCTATATTTCCTACTGTTTTTGGTTTTAATTTTAAATTTTTAGCTAAATTTCTAAGAGTTACCACTAATATATACTTAGCAATTAACACAATTAATGTTGCATATATTATAAATCTTATCAGTTCCAATAACATTTCATTCCTTCTTTCTTTAAAAGGGATTGGGGGACGTAGCATTTATCCCTCTTCTTTATAAAATTACCCTTATTGTATTTCATTTTTTTTATTTTGTCCAATTTCTTGCCAATTATTAGAAAATATAGTATAATGGCTTAAATTTATATCGGAAGGAGATACTAGCATGGAAAAAGTACAAATTGGCAAAGTATATAGACATTTTAAAGGAAATTATTATTATGTAGAAAATGTAGGGTTAGACTCGGAAACGAAAGAACAAATGGTAATTTATCGACCACTTTATGAAAAACAAGAAAAACAGGAAACATATATATATATAAGAAAAGAAAGTATGTTTTTAGAAAAAATTCCAAACAGACCAGATAATATAACTGGGCAAACTGTTAGATTTCAACTATGTGAAGAACTAACTAAAAATTATATAAAAAAATAGAACATGGATGAAGGGTGTCCCTTTTTCCCTTTAAAAAGGGATTTAAAGAACGTCCCCTAATCCCTTTGGGAGGTAAAAAATGATAGATATTAAATTTTTAAGAGAAAATCCAGATGTTGTAAAAGAAAATATTAAGAAAAAATTTCAAGACCATAAGCTTGTTTTAGTTGATGAAGTCATTGCTTTGGACGTAAAAAATAGAGAAGCTAAATTAAATGGTGATACACTAAGGGCAAAAAGAAAAGATTTAAGTGGACAAATTGGTAGCTTGATGCAATCTGGAAAAAAAGAAGAAGCAGAAGAAATTAAATTGCAAGTTAATAAAATTAATGAACAATTGGAAGAAAATGAGAAATTAGAAAATGAATACGCCAAAGAAATCAAAGATAAAATGATGAAAATCCCTAATATTATGCATGATTCTGTCCCTATTGGAAAAGACGATAATGAAAATGTAGAAGTTAAAAAATATGGAGAGCCTATCATTCCTAATTATGAAGTTCCTTTTCATGGTGAAATTTTAGAAGCCCTAGGTGGACTTGATTTAGATAGTGCTAGACGTGTTAGTGGAAATGGTTTTTACTATCTAATGGGTGATGTTGCAAGACTTCATTCTGCTGTTTTAACTTATGCTAGAGATTTTATGATTAACAAAGGTTTTACTTATTGTATTCCTCCTTTTATGATACGTTCTGATGTTGTAACTGGTGTTATGAGTTTTGAAGAAATGGATGCTATGATGTACAAAATTGAAGGAGAAGATTTGTATTTAATTGGTACTAGTGAGCATTCTATGATTGGTAAATTTAAAGATCAAATTTTGAAAAAAGAAGATATGCCTTACACCATGAATTCCTAATCTCCTTGTTTTAGGAAAGAAAAAGGTGCTCATGGTATCTAAGAACGTGTTGTTTATAGAATTCACCAATTTGAAAAACAAGAAATGATTGTTGTTTGTGAACCAGAACAATCTTGGGAATGGTATGATAAGATGTGGGCTTATACGGTAGAATTCTTTAGAAGTATGAATATTCCTGTTAGAACACTAGAATGTTGTAGTGGAGATTTAGCTGATTTAAAAGCAAAATCTTGTGATGTAGAAGCTTGGAGTCCTAGACAAAAGAAATATTTTGAAGTAGGAAGTTGTTCTAATTTGACAGATGCACAAGCTCGTAGATTAGGAATCCGAATTAAAGGAGAAAATGGAAATTATTTTGCGCATACACTTAATAATACGGTAGTTGCTCCACCTCGTATGTTAATTTCTATTATGGAAAATAACTATCAACCAGATGGAAGTGTCATTGTTCCAGAAGTTTTAAGACCTTATATGGGTGGATTAGAAAAAATTTTAACAAAATAGTTTTGCATGATTTAGAGGACTAAACCATCATTTATAAAATTAACAATAAAAGGAGTTTAAAATATGTTCATTAAAAATCCACAATTTGAAATTTCTGCTGTTAAACCAAATCAATATCCAAAAAATGGCTTACCTGAGATTTTTTTAGTTGGTAAGTCTAATGTCGGATAATCTAGTTTTGTAAATACTATGATAAACAGAAAAAAATTAGCTAGAACAATTA
>CAMXLV010000037.1 GCA_947244675.1 uncultured Clostridium sp.
AAAAAGTAGTTACAATCATTAGAGGTCATTAGCTGTTAATACTGGTATCTTAATGTGTGAATTTTTGTGTATAACACAATTGAGCATTTTCAATTAAAGATTGCTAAAAGCATCTTAATTATAAAATCAAGAATAAATAATAGCTTAAGGAATATTGCTTTAGGCTTTTTTTATATGAGAATATTTCTATGACTTTATGTTCAGTAAAGAGATTTTAAAATGTTTTGTATAGTTATAGAAAATTTAATATGGTATAATTTATAGAAAATAATGTAGAAGAAGGAGGTATTAAGATGTCTAAAAAAAAACGGATGTAAATAAGTATTTTGATGATAAGGTCGAATTGATTTTACAACAGAAGCAATTAAAGGAATTATCCACTAATGAAATCAAAACAATAACACATTGTCCTAATTTCTTATATAAGTATAGAGATTTTGATGAACATACCTTTGATATGATCGAAAACCAATATGTCTATCTAGTCGAGCCTAAGGAATTAGATGATCAATTTGAGTGCAAAGCAAATGAATTGGATTATTCTTTAAAGAGATTAAGTGATGAGCAATTACATAAAATTTTAGATTATGCGATTATTAAAAAAATTGTTGATTTATTACCAAAACAAAATCAGTTTTTAATGAAAGAAGTGGAGAAGTCTTGTTTTGAAACTGATGCTTTTTCTCGAGAAAAATATATAATGTTTTTTATGAAAAAGAACAAAAAGAGTTCTAAAGAAATTCAAGAAGTAATCTCAAAATCAGATGTATTAGCAAATAAATTACTCGAAAATGAAGAATTTAAAAATGTAATCCACACACTTCTAAAGCTTTTAAATGATTTAAGAACCGATACTGGTATTTGCTCACTTGCAGAGAAAAAAGATAAACAAGTAATGTGGACAATGTATGCAAATCATTATAAAGGATGTTGTATTGAATACGATTTTTCAAGTGAACTAGATAATCCAAACTATTTAGGCTGTTGTTATAAGCTATATCCTGTTTTATATAAGAAGAAACGAGATTTTAATATTGTAGGATTTTTGACTGCAATTATAATGAATGCTTTTCTTGAAGAAAAAATTCAAAAGAAGAATTATCCTTCATTTTTGAAAGAATTTCTATCCATTATTCTTACTAAAGGAAAAGATTGGGAGTTTCAAAGGGAATGGCGTTTAATTGATTCCTGCAAAACAAAGCATCCAGCTCCAAAAATTAAGGCTATTTATCTTGGAAGTAAGGTAGAAGAAGCAAATAAGCAAAAAATTTTAGATTATGCAGAAAAGTATGATTTTAAAGTTTATATACAAGAAAATAATTATCAGACTTTAGAATTAAAATTTACTGAATTGAAGGAAAGGATTTGTAAAAATGAATAGAATGATTATATTTAATGAATTTGTAAAAAAATCCCAGTCTAAAAGAGATTATTATATTTTTGGCAAACCTTCTAGTGTAGGAATGATAGAAGATGCTTTGGCGATTTTCGGGTTGGATTATGAAATGACTGCATTTAATCAAGATATGCATGAAAAAAATTTAAAAATTCTCAAAGAATTTATTTTAAATAATGCAACTGAAGAACAACTAGAGATACTTATGGATTTTATAGATAAGAATAAGCCTTTCCCAGTAATTGATAAGAGAGAAAAGAGTAATGGGAATGTCTTTGTTTCAATGGTTATGAATCCAAATAAATATTATGACGTGGAAGACATAAGAGCATCTATAATTAAAGCAATAGAATCAACTGGGAATATTCCATATTTTATTGATAAAACTGCACATAATGAAAACATATTTAATACGATGTTAAAAGAAATTAGAGCGTGTAAATTTTTAGTGGCAGATTTTACTCATCAAAATGAAGGAGTATATTTTGAGGCTGGTTACACTAGGGCATTAGGTAAAACAGTTATACATACTTGTAAGAAGGATGATTTTGATAATATTCATTTTGATATCAAGCAAACTCAATTTGTCATTTGGGAAAATGAAGAAGACTTAATAATAAAATTAAAGAATCAAATTGAATGTTCAAATTTAAATCTAAAACAATAAACAGTTTTTTATGGTTTATCTAGAGCAATGAATCTGGAGGAGTAGTTGATGAAAAAACAAGAAATTATATACAAAATGGAGGAATTGGCGTCCAAACTAGAGGAAATGGGATTGTCTCCAAAAATATTTTTTCATAGTACAGCAAAATTGGAATTTTTAAACAAGGCATACAAACTTATAGAAACCAATCCTCAAATGACAGCCAAGGAATATCTGATAGAAATGAAGGAAGAACTTTTGGAGCAGATGGATGAGAAAGAATATCTAGAGGAACTAGAAATGGCGGAAGAGTCAAATTCTCTAAGAGAAAAAAAGTAAAAAAACTCCATATTTGTTATTCTAGGATATGATATAAAATCTTGGCAAGGAGATCCACCAATAAAAAAATCGGTAGGATATGTAAATCCTACTTTTCCTTATATTTTATTATATATTTTTATATTTCATTTCACTTTTTTGTTGACAATTGTGCCTAAATAAGTATAAAATATAAGTGTAAGAAATATAATAAAAAAAACAAGGCTTAGTGGATTTCCCTAGTCTTGCTTTAAAGAAAAAGCTTTTTTGAAAAATCTACTAATGCTTTGGACGGCTCTTAGTAGGTTTTTTCTTTTTATTACAACTTGACATAAACAACTTAATCTTCTTATTGATTACAACCAAGTTAATGATTGCAGTCGCTAATGGAATAAGAGCCAGTACTAAGGAGAATATAAAATCCATACTATGCACCTCCATCAATTGTGCTTATAAAACTCCACCAGATCTATAACAGGATACAAGTTTAGAAACAAGCAGCACGATTTAGGTACTTTCTACTAAGCCTTGTCCAAGGTTTTGCCTTGCGAATATTATTATACATATTTCGACTCATTTATGCAAGCCCGTAAAACTTTTTCTTTGAAATGATTATATTTATACATCTAATAGAAAAATAATCTTCTGTACAATATGTTGCTCCTTATACAAGGGATTATAGGAATATATACTTAGGGTAATGTATTTATAGGGGAAAAATAATGAGATATTGGATATGGTGTTGGAAATACCTCAAAGGCACTCCTGATTTCATCGTCTTTCGTGTCTCCTTTTTTATTTGTTGTGTTGCCAACCCCTAGGGGTTGTGTATACTTATTATATCATACTGTCTACTAATTACCCCCTATATGTCTCCTTTTATAATAGCACTACATAGCAGTACAAATTAGAACTTTCAAGTAGTACAGAAAAGATGAGTAGAAACGGGGGGGTTAATAGGAGCTTATTTGATCACTTGTTTAGAAGTAAAGAGAAGCCTTTAAATAATTATCTAAATTACTTAATATCTAATTTCCACAATCTTAGTTTAAATTTCTCAATTTGAAATTTAATAATCTTATTTTCTCAATGGAATCTTGACAAAATTTTGCATTATTTAACATTTATTTCGTATTCGACAGACTTCGACATTAGTCTTTTGTATAATTTTATTATAGAAATTATATAAGGAGCCAACAAATGTCATATTATTTAAATGAATTAGAAATGAGTCCTTTTAGCCGTAAGGGTCATACTGCAATAAGATATGCAACTCAGAAGATGAAACAAAATGGGGTGAAGAACACAGAAGAAATTGAATCTATTCTTTTAGATGAATCCTCTTTTTTTAAGAATTTTTATGTTGAACCTCTTACTCGTTTTTGTTCTGATGAGATTGATATTGAAAAAGAAAATGATATAAATTTTCAAAAGACAAAAGAAATTTTGGTTCAAAATTTTAAAAAGTTTGAAAACAACTTGAATTCTGATGTTACAAATACATTCTGGTTATATGGACCAGCAGGTTGTGGTAAAACAACATATTTGTATGATTTGAAACATAGATTGAAAAATAATAATATTTCAATTAACGATTTTGAGGATATAAAACGTAAAGCGATTTTAAAATATAAAGGTAGTTCATATAAAATAGGAGAACAAAAATTATGGGAAAAGCATAATTGTTATAAATTTTGCTTGTTAATAATAGAAGGTATTTTTAAGATTTTGAAATTAGAAGAAGTCCTTAATTCAAACGATTATACATTTTTGAGACAAATCATTGAATATTCTGACAAATTAGGTGAACAATTAATATTTCCCGAAGAACCAGAGGAATTTTTTGAACTTCTTTCGAATTTGGCTTATAAAACTAATGAAAAAAATTTGACAGAATTTATTGACTTTTTTAAAAACCTAATTAATGTGGGGAAAGAGTATGAAACCATTGCTTTCAATATATGTCAACCAATTAAGTCGCTAATTCATATTCTTTCTTATTTGTTAGTACTTACAGGAAATATAAATAAAAAACGAGAGATTTTTATATTTGATAATATAGAATATTACATTCGAGGTTTAGTGGATCCAGCAGGACATAAGATTCCAGATAAAACCATAGAAATAATACTACAAAGTATAATACAAGCTTTAGAAGAAGAATTGGGTGATTTTCTTGATAATGATATAAAATTTATATTACAATCGTTTTACACAAATATGGAAAAAAGCACAAGAACCAAAAGGCAAGAATTTTGGAACTAGGCATTTGTGCAGACTATATATTATAAGAATGTTACTAGATGAATTTAATAAAATAAATCAATTTGGCGTTGGAGAGAACGAAAACACTTTATTTGGTTGCTTAAAGTTTGATTGTAATGAATTTCGTGTCCCTAAATTGACAGAAGAAAAAGTAGATGAAATTATCACTAATTGCGAGCATTATGAAAAAAATGAATATAGTTCATATGTTAGAAAAGTTTTAAACGTATTACATCGTTTTGAAATTGAAATTCCAGAAAATCAAATTAGATCAGTTAATTATATGACATTTGAATCTCTTTTGAAAGAGATGTTTTTAAGTGGTGGTTGCAATAATGCAGAAGAAATTGAACCAGAACGGCTTAGAATCCTAAGTTCTATCCTATACATTATGAATGAATATTCTGATAAAGCAAATTGGGGACAATTAACAACAATTAAATGGAATCACGATGCTCAGAATTATAATTCAGATAGTTTGTACAAGATATTGTATGATGCAAGAGAAAATATCATTCTTGAAAAGGAAGATGATGTTCGTTTTGGTATAAAAATAAACCCAGCAGGACAAGCATTTTTAAAAATATTACCTGAGTTTGAGTTTTTTGATCTCCGTTATTGTGAGGATCTTCCATCATTATTTACAGATGAAGGAATGAAGAAAAAAGAAGGGTGGATTGCTGAGCAAATTATTGATAGGGTTCTATATAATTCTCTTTATTGCTGTAATGAAGTTATAAAAAGAGATTATAGTTTTTTTGCTTCATTTATGACAAAAAAAGTAGATTTTAATCTTTTATATTCCTCAAAATTTATTTATCATGAAACTTCGAATAATTATTCAAATTTACCTCATCCATCTCGAATTCTTGATCAGCAATCCAATTATTTAAGGAGATATAGGGAATTTGTTGATGCACTGGAACCTAATGAAAAAAGGTTCAAAAATTCTGATGAGAAAACTGAATTTTTAAAAATGATAGATTCAAAAATAGCTCTATATAAATATTGTGACAAAAAGTATAAAGAAAAATATCCAAAATATTTTAATTATAATAGGAGTGATGAATAATGTACGAAGTGACTATAATAGACATACTTAATTGTATCTTTTCATTTTTAATGATAGTAATAGGTGGTTTTGGTATCAAGGGGCTATACAATTTAAAAAAACAGCAACATGAAGCCTGCTATGGATTTTACATTAACTTTACTATCTATTTACAACAATTAAGTGGGTTAATAACATTTGGAACTGATATGCCTGGTTGGATAAAATTGTTGGGAAAGAGTTTCAGTGAAAAAACAAAAGAAGAGTATAAAGCGGATAAAAACAATTTGTCAAAAGCCGCAGAGTTTGCTGAAGAAATGCTTAAGTTTTTAAGAGAATCTACAAATCAAGTCCCACCTAATAAATGCGCTATAGATGATTGGAAAATAAAATTTGAAATTATTAAGAAATTCTTATTACAGGTAATCTTTTGTCAAAAATTAAATAATGTTTCTTCTGGTTGGACAGAAGAGAAATATAAAAAAAGTTATCAAGATTTAGTAGAAGCTGTAAATGGACTAATAAGTATGTTGTATAAAACTATGAACATCGAAATAAAAGATGATCCATTAGAGTAAAATTGATACTATCTATTTGAATATAAGTGAATTGAAATAATACTGAAATAAAAAAATGAAATAGAGGATAAGAAATATGTTAAATACTATTTTTATGACATTTATAGAAACTGCTCCTATGTCTAATTTCGAACTTGCCACTATCATATTAAGTAGCATTTCCTTATTGTTTGTCCTTATAGGAGGTGTTTTTGCACTCTTACAATGGCAGCAAGGATTAAAATATAAGAGAAGTGATATAGTTAAACCATTGATTGATAATGTTCGAAGTAATGAAAATATATCAATGGTAATGAATATGATAGATTGGGATAAATGCTTTAATTATGATGGTGAATTTCACAAAGAATTAATTCCTAATGATAATCCTTTGAAGAAATATTCTGATGAGCAGTTATTCAATATCATAGATGAAACCCTTTCAATTTTTTCATACATTTGTTATTTAAAGAAGGTAGGGTCATTAAAAAAAGAAGATATGAGATTATTTAATTATGAAATAAGAAGATTATTTGATAATGAACATATATGTAATTATTTATATTCTTTGTATCATTGGTCACTATCTTTAAATGTGGAAATGTCATTTAGCCATTTGATAGAATATGCCCTAACCAATAAATATCTTAATCAATCTTTTCTAGTGTTTAATTGTAGAGAGTATAAATGTTATTTACTTTTTTGAAATTATATGTAAGTCATTCATAAAACAATGTGAAAGTAAATAAAAATAGTTTTTAAGCAGTCTTGAAAATATTAATGTAGAATCAAGGTTTGAATAAGAATGAGTTAGAATATGGTACACAATTGAAACAATGCATAACTAGTTTGCTGTTAATAGTCTTTTATCTATTAACAGCTTTTTATATTAAACATTAATAATTATTTTTGGTACTCTAAATTAAAGGGTGTGTAGAGGGGAAACAAGCTTTAAAATAAAAGGAGTGTCAGCTCTAAACAGTAGGTGTGTACCTACAGCTTTAAATGAAAGAGTGTGTTGGCTTTAAAATAAGGGGTGTGTTCTATGATGAACATACCCCTTATAGTTATTGAGGTTATTTATTATATTTACCACGAGGTTTACCAGTACGTTTATTGGTAAGCTTTATTCTGTACCCTAAAATAGGAGAATTATCATTAATACAAAACATAATTCTATTTCTTACTCTTTCAAAATTAGTAGAACCAAAAGAAATAGAAAATAAATTTTTAATATCTCTATTGACCCTTTCCATAGGACCATTGGTTATTTTATGATTATTGATTCTATTAAAGGAGTTAATAATTTCATCATGCCAATCCATAAGGATATGCCAAAAGGGAATGTATTCCTTAATACAGGATTGTTTGAATTTTAAAATAAGTTCATCAAGCCATTCACAGGCATTATCAATAGTAGCTTTGGAATTAAAGTTTCTATATACTTCCTTAAGAAGATAAGCTAATGCTAGTTTGTCATCTAATTCTAACATATACTCAATGATTTGATATTTAGAAAGATACATGCCAGAATGAGAGACTTTAATCATAGAATCAGGAAGTTTACTGAGATCAGAAACTTGAAATATTTTTTGTATAGCCAATAGAAGTTATGATCTTCATGTTTAAGATGTTCAAAACGTTTCATAACATCAATTCTAATCTTTCTAAAACATTCAAGTAGATGTTTAATGATATGGAATGGATCAGTACAAACTTTAGCTTTAGGAAAGCATAATTGAGCCATTTCTTTATAAGAATCCCATAAATCCATAGAGATATATTCAACTTTATCTTTTTCTGAAATTGGAATTCTAGCAAAATAATCGATGAGATTTAGTTTATGTCTTGAAGGAAGAATATCCACAATATTTATGTTTTGTTAATCTTTTGGCATAGACTTCATCAATGCATAAAACTGTTGGAAGAGATAGTCTTTTTAAGGATACTTTTTTATCAAATAGGTTTTGAACATAGGTTACAGAGACATCATATTCTTTAGCTACAGAAGAATAGGTTTTATTCTTGTCTCTTAAAGACTCTAAAATACAGAAGTCTTTTTGAATAGAGATGGTTTTTCCTTCTCGTATAATAGGGTTAGATTGTTTGAAGGTGTGATTACAATCTATACAAGTATATTGTCTTCTAGTTAAAACAATTGTAATATTATCTTCTATGGAAGAAGCATATTTAATATTACATTTTTTAGAGCCTCTAATCATACAATGAAGAGAACCACAGTTTGGACAGAATATATTCTCATCTTTTAAAAGATATAAATATATGATATGATTATTTTGGATGGAATCAAATATCTCATATGACTTTTCTAAGTCTATATTATAGTGATCCAATCCTAATCGTTTGATGGATTCATAATCCATAATAAAAACTCCTTTCGTATAATGGTTTTAGTCATTCTCATTATATCAAAGGAGTTATTTTTTTGAAATTCATACACCTTTTATTTTAAAGCTTGTTACACACCTCGAAATTTAATATACTAAAATTTCTTTTTTTTCATTTTTAATAATTTTTTAGTTGTGGAAAATAGATATCTTGCAGATTAAAAAATTATAAGGACAAGTATGTACATGCTTTTGAAACTACATAACAGATAGGTAGATAAGTGCACTTTCCTTATATGTAAGATTACTTTTTATATTAAGAGTAAGAGAGTAATCGTGAAAATAGGGAGTTGTGGTATCTAGATCTTCCTTGCTTCCTATAAAATAGGGAGGCAAAAAATGTTAAAAATAGTTGAACTGATTATCGAATACAAAGAAACTAGAAGTGAAAAATCTGCAAGTGAAATTATTAAAATAATTCTACCTATGATTAATAATAAGGTTAAAAATATTAGATTGGATTATAGGGAAGATGTTATACAAGAACTAAAGATGAATTTGTTTTCCATAATTGAAATAGCTGTTTTTAAAGATATAGATTTTCCTATTGAACTATTTACTATAAATAATTTAAAATACCTTCAACAAGAAAATTTTTCTCCTCAAGCACTTATAAAAATATTTAATAATAAATACATTAAAAATTTTATAGATGAAACAGGCATAGATTTTTTAGAAAAAGTATTCTTAAATCATGATTATTATGCTAATTTTATCGAAACTTTTATCAAATTTAACTTTAGAAATCAATTTTTCTATTTATTAGAAAAGCGATTTGATACAGTCATTGCAGGATTTTACAGAAAGAATGCCGATTATTTTTCTAAAGAACAAGCTATTTTAAATAGAGAAACGGATGAAGGAGATGAATATATTGATCTCATTCCAGATTCTACACAAAATAAGATTAGTTTTGAAAAATTAGGAATTGCAAAGAAAGATATTGAATTCCTAAATTTATTTATAAATGGAGACAAAGTGTATTCTCAAACTGAAGTTGCTAAAAGACTTGGCACTTCTCAGCAGTATATTTCTAAAAGAATTAGAGAAATTCGAGATAAATATAAAAATATTTTCTAAAAAAAATAAAAATTTGGTTGTAGAAAAAGATGATTCTGCAGATTAGATAGGTGAAAGGCAGGAACGTGGACGCCGCTTTTCCCAGACACGAAAGTGAAAAAGACCTGCACAGCTAGTCAGGTAGAGTGTAACCGAGTAGTTAACGAAAGGATATAATTACCGAAATTGGAAAAAGGTCAGTTGATAGAAAGAAGAAGGACTTATCGAAAGATTTGTCCTTTTTTGGATATTCGTCATTTATCGTATGTCAGACATTTATTTTTTAAAAAGTTATAAACGAATTGTCATTCTCTTATTTATAAAAAAATATTATTAAAAACGTCAAATATATTATAGGTACTTTATTTGCATTCTATTTAAAATAATTGTATAATTGTTATATATATCATAATGAGGGAAAAACAAATGAGAAAGTTTAAGTTAATAACATTTATAATATTAATGTTTATTTTTAGTAGTTGTAGCATTGATAAGAAAATAAAAGATGAATATTTCAGTGAAAAAACCTTACTAAAATATCAATTAGAGAATCTTCCTAAGGGCAAGTGGAAAGATTGTGTCGTTTGGGGAGATTCATTTTATTTTAATATAGAAAAAGATGATTTTAAAACTTGGATTATTTCTGTTATAGATTATATTGATAATCGTGAAGATATAACTTGCTGGGGATTTTCTGAAAGATTTAAGAACTCAGGAACTTTAGATTTCCCAGTTATACAATTTCAAAATGCAGAGGAATATATAACAAAATATACTTGGCTTTCTATAGCTTTTACGACATTACCTTTAAAGGATAATACCTTTCAAAATTGTTATTGTATTTATGCCTATAGCGGATATGATGAAACATTGGATGTAAAGGGAGAAAACTATCATTATGATTACTATATGAATTTACAAGATAGTTCTTCCTATGCAAACAAATATCATATTACCATTTAAATTTAAAAATTGGTTGTGATAATATAATTTATAGCAGATTATTTAGATGAGATCTCAAAAAATAGAAAGGAGATATATCTAGATATAAAAAATGAATTATGAGTTCATTTAATAATGGAGGAGTAATCAATAGAAAAAAGGGTTCTATTGTTTTATTTCAGCATGGCATTTTTGGGAATGAAGATTCTTTTACGGAGGCAATAGCTAAATTGGTAAAACAAGCACCAAATAGACATATTGCATTTCCTGATACATTTATAAATATGAATAGTTTTAAAAAGATGGGTTATAATAACACTTATTTATTTGAAACTCCTGAATCTCAATTGGAATTTAATGATACTATTAAAAATATTGCTTTATTTGCGAAAGACCATCCAAATCATAATATTTTAGTAAGAACAAGATTGAGTGGTATAAATAAAGCTGATTCAATTCAAAATCAAAAAGAAAAACTTGCTCTTATTGTAAGGAGATTATATGATTTAATAGATGGAAGACCAATTGTTCTTGTAGGACATAGTCAAGGTGGTTTAGTAAATATGGAGACTGCTCTGAAGTGTCCAAGTTATATTGATAAGATTATATCACTAAATACTCCTTTTTCTGTGAATAGCATTGGCAGAACATTTTTTCCTATTGCTACTTTTTGTCATCGGTTTGGTATTCCTTTAAATGCAGGTATAGATACATTTGATTTTAAAGATGATGATGTCTATCATGCTTTGGGAACACTTGTGAATTTTGTTTATTTTGCAGATTTAAAAAAAAGATGGGAATCTGCAACCAATAAACCAACAGCAATTGCTTTAGCCGGCTTGGCTGGAGTATTAACGGATAAAAGGTATGAATATGATTCTACATTTGATGGATTAGTAATGGTATCAGATTTTCAAAATATAAAAGTAGATAAAATTCATTTTTTTATGGAGGAACGTCCAAAGTGTCCAGATGGATGGCCAGAAGAATGGTTTTGGGATAAAGATTATACTAATAGATGCACTTTTTGTAGAGAAAAATGTGTTTTTCCTAAAATGTCTTTTGTAAATACATTGAGAAAAGCAGCCGATCAGATATTAGATGCTCTTATAAATGATGGGATAAATTCAATACTTAATGGTACTAAATATGAATTTAAAGAAATTGAAATAATTAAAGCAATTAATGCTGGATTAAATAAAACGGAATATACAGGACCTGAACAAACTGTATATAAAATCTATAGCAGTAAGTATAATCATCTTCATATTCAAACTAATTCTGAAGTGCTAACTTTCTTATCAGGCTTGTTATATTAGGAAAAATTTTATGAATATTAAGAAAAATAATGAAGAAATAATTTTGGATAATTTTTTAAATAGTTTATATTCAATAAAAGATATATACAAGTTACTATATGAAATTGAGAAGGTTTTGAAATTAAGTGTGGATTATGAAGTCGTTAAAATGATTTGCTTTGGCTTATATTGTCCTACATCAGTGGAAGACAAGATTATCTATAAATGGCTTCATTTATTTCAACTTTGTTATTCAAATAGAGCTTATTCAATAGAATCAAATAAAAGGATCTTTGAATTTAAAAAGTATGATTCTCCTTGCTTTATTGAACAAATACTTTCGGACTATTTTAAAGAAAAAAATATATTCAATAAGGGAGTCTTACTAATTTATTTATCCTTATATATCTCTAAATACTATGGAATATCTTTTAGGTTTTTCAATTATTTATTTAATTCTGTAGATATGGATGAAAAGAAATTATCCACTTATTTAAAAGGTGTCTTAGAGAATATTAAATTTTCTTCTTTAACTCGACTAAAATGTGAGAATGTTGTTGAATATTTGAAGAATCATAATGATTTTTTTAAAAATGAAAATATAAATACTTTATATTTGTTTGGCTCTTTAGTGAAAAACACTAATACATTAAAAAGTGATATTGATTTGTTGGTACATTTTGAAGAAAATCTATCACAATTTGAAAAGGAGATACATTACAAAAATATATCAGAATTAATTAGAAATGATTTTCATTGCTCATGTGATATTGTAGAAGAAGAACCTGAATTTTTTGATGAAACACCAGATGCTTTAAAGACAGCTATAAAAATTTTTTAATATATTAGAACGACATTTGTAAAATGCCGTTCTTTTTTGCATAAAAAAAGATGCCAACGATTATGTTAGCATCATGAAGAAGAATCATGAGAATCAGGAGAATCAAAATCAATTTTATCTATTTGTATTCCCATAGATTTATTTAAACCTCTTTGTTCTTCACCTAATAAAGAGATTAAAAATTTTATAATCATAATAATTTTTTCAAGCATACCTTTACTAGTTGTAAGTAAAAATGTTGCAATCATAGAGATTAAACTGATTTTTAAGCTATAATCAATATCTGCTGATCGGATTAGCACAAATAAAAATATTATGGAAATCGTATATAAAAAAAATAGCAGCAGGGTTTGAATAACTATATTCCGCATAAAGAATTTATTTAATGCAACGATTTTATTATTTTGAAATTCACGTTCTGCCTTCTTCGATTTAGAAAGTTTATTCTTCATATTTCACCTCCACTTTTTAAACCTGTGAAAAAAAATTAATCTACAACTAAAAACTACTAATAAAAGTTGTTTTTTTCTTTTAGATTGCAGATTAAGAAATTGAGGAGGTGTTGTATATGGAATTTGTGTCTATTCCTGTGATTGTTGTTTTATGCTACTTTATAGGTGAGCTAAGCAAGATTATTCTTGGAAAGAATGAAAATAGATATAAAATCATTCCTATAATTGTTGGAGTGTCTGGTGGAATTCTAGGCTTAACTGCCTATTTTGTGTGTCCAGAAAAAATGATAAATATATCTAACCCATTTCTAGCAATCATAGTAGGAATCATCAGTGGACTTGCTTCAACTGGCAGCAATCAGGTCATCAAACATCTTTTTTCTAAAAAAAAATAAAAATTTGGTTGTAGAAAAAGAAGATTCTGCAGATTAGATAGGTGAAAGGCAGGAACGTGGACGCCGCTTTTCCCAGACACGAAAGTGAAAAAGATCGCACAGCTTACAGGTGGAGCAAAATGAAATTGAGAGGCTGAAAGAAGTAAGAGTAAAAAGGAATAATGAAAGTAAACAAAGTATAAGTATAAGTAAAAAGAAACAATGAAACAAAAAGAATGAAGTAAAAGTAAAAGGGACAGAAGAACAGAAATGGGCATAAGTAAGAAAGTACAATGAAATGAACCAAGTAAAAATCAATAGAATAAAGAGTAGCGAAATTGGAAAAAGGACAGCTGAAAGAAAGAAGAAGGACTTATCGAAAGATTTGTCCTTTTTTTTGGGTGCTCTAAATTTTGAAGTATGTGATGAAAAAATTAGCTTTAAGAAATAGAGTATGTGGCTATACACAAAAGAGTATGGTATAAGGAAAACGGCCTAAGAAAATGATATGATACCTCTAAAGTAGACAAATAAAATAATTAAAAGAAAACAATCCCCT
>CAMXLV010000038.1 GCA_947244675.1 uncultured Clostridium sp.
TTCGTAATTGACCAATCAGCATGCATTAGCTGTGGTACTTGTGCAGGTGTTTGTCCAGTAGAAGCACCAGAAGAAACAAATGAATAAACTTTAGTCACAAAGATAAAGTAGAACTAATTAGATATTAGGAAATAAAATAAAAGTGAGAAGAGATTATGTATAATATGTAATCTCTTCTTATTATATAGAAAAAACAAAGATTTTGTCTATACAACAAACATATTCTACAAAAAATCTGCGAAATTTTCGTAGACGAATAAACAGGGAGTATGCAGAGTAATTTTTTAGCATACTCCGTTTGTTCTTTTTAAATTAAAGTTTTTTTACTTTTAATTCTTGAGAAAATTTAAAACAATTATTAGTAAGAGCATCATCTAACAAATTAACAATAGGAATAAGCTCTTTTTTATTTGGTAATATGTAATAAACAGGATAATTTGTTGATTTTTCTGAGTAGACTGTAATATTAATACTACCTATTTCTTTCACATTTAATCCATTTAGCATTTTGCTATTTCTTATGGTATTAAAATTAATAATATTGTCTGACACACAAAACACTCCTTTCTTTTGTATATTTATTGCAAAAAATGCAATAAATAAAAGTATAACACAAAAAATAAGAGAAATATGTCGAAAAATGCAATTAGTGTAAAAAATTAAATAATAAATAGTAAAAAGGGAAAAGACATATATTTATAATAGAAGAATTAGAAAATACTTACATAGAAATAAAAATTTAAAAGAAGCATATAAAGGCAAATAAAGTGAATATATATTAAAAAAGAAAAAAAGGAGAACGAAATGCAAGATAAAGGATTAGATTTTAAACATAAAGAAGTAGTAAATATCAATAATGGAAAGAGGTTAGGTTATGTGCAAGATGTATGTGCTGATTTAGAAACTGGTAAAATAACATCTATGATGGTTGCAAGAAAGAGAATAGATATCAATTTAGTAAATCCTTAATAGAAAGTGGATACATGAGTTTTACATTTGATAGAGTTCGTAAGAAAAAAGACTATGTTACAAGAAAGAATCAAAAAAGGACAGGCTATGTGGTAAAAGAAAAATATATTTATGATGTGATCTGTAAAGTAGAATTATAGGTTATGAAGAGTATATGAAATATGCTCTTTTAAAACGCAAAAACAAAAGAACAAAAATTCGCAAAAAACTATTGAAAATATGTTTTAGATGTGATATAAATATAGAAGATAAAAATGAATTTTAGTTGTTCGGAAATTCTGAACAGTTGAAGAATTTGAACATTTTGCCGACGCTGGCAAAACGATAAAAATGCAGAAAAAACAAAATAAGAATGAATTGGTAACAATTTGTTACCAGTCGAAAATACAAAAAGCAGTTGGTTAGAAAAAGTAACCAACTTAAAATGAAATTTTTATTATGAATATGATAGATAAAATTATAAACAAAAGAAATTTAACTGTTCGGAATTTTTGAATAGTTGAAAACGATAATAAATATTTAATGGAGGAAATATATGGATAGGAAAGAGAATAATATAATAATTTATCAAGACGAAGATGGAATTACGAAAGTTACTGTTAGATTTGTAGATGAGGATATATGGCTAACTCAAAATCAAATTGCAGAAATATATAAAACAACTCAAGAAAATATTTCTATGCATATAAAAAATATTTATAAGGATAAGGAATTAAACAATGATTCAACTAATAAGAAATTCTTATTAGTTCAAAATGAAGGTAATAGGCAAGTAAAAAGAAATATAGACCATTATAATTTAGATATGATTATAGCGTTAGGATATAGAGTACAATCACAAGTTGCTACAAGATTCAGAGTATGGGCAACGCAAAGATTGCATGAATATATTCAAAAAGGTTTTGCTCTTGATGATGAAAGGTTAAAACAAGGTGGAAATAGATATTTCAGAGAATTATTGCAAAGAATTAGAGATATTCGTTCATCTGAAAGAAACTTTTATCAACAAGTTACAGATATATATGCTACTTCAATAGATTATGACCCACGTTCTGACTTAACAAAGAAGTTTTTTGCAACAGTCCAAAATAAGCTTCATTATGCAGTTCATGAACATACAGCAGCAGAAATAATATATGAAAGAGTTGATAATGAAAAGCCATTTGTTGGAATGACTAATTTTAAAGGAGAATATGTAACAGTTGATGATGTAAAAATTGCTAAAAATTATCTTTCAGAAATTGAATTACAAAGGCTGAATTTATTAGTTTCTCAATTTTTAGATTATGCAGAATTCCAAGCACTAGAACAAAGAGCAATGACAATGAATGATTGGATAGAGGAACTTGATAATCAAATCATACAAAATAAAAGAAAATTACTCGAAGGTAATGGAAAAATATCACATAAAGAAGCAATTGAAAAAGCAGAAAAAGAATTTGAATTATATAGAGAAAGAGAAATGAAACAACTAGAAAGCGATTTTGATAAAGTTATAAAAATGTTGAATTCTAATAATGAATTAAACTGAAGAATAAAATCACATCTTGGTTGAAAAATTAACACATTTGAAAAAATTACATTTTTTGACAAAAGCTACTAGACATGATATAATCCCATAAAAGTTATATTATGGGGGTTGAATATGGCAAATAAAATTAAGCAAAAAACAAAAAATAAGGAAATATATTATTATAGACCAGATCTACAAAAAATTAATAGAGAGTATGATGGTTTTAAGAGTATAGATAATATTTCGAAGGAATTAATATCTATTTTTACAGAAATTAAGGATATGTCTTTAAACAAAAATGATTCAAGAAATGTATACATACAGAGAGATTCAAATACTTATAATTATGTAGTAGTTGATTTTAATAATGATGATTATATTTATGGTATGCTAATAAGTTCTTCTAATGATGTTTATCCTTCAATAGAACAAGAAGGAAGTTTAATGCCACTAAAAGATAAATTACCACCTAATAGTAGCCTAGCACATATTACACATTTTGTATTTTTCTTGAATGAGAATGTAGTTGGAATTGAATATAATAATGTGGGAGCAAGACCAACAAGTCTTGCAAGATATATAACAGATAAATTTTATGGAAAATATCGAATGGAACTTGTTGAATCAATTAATTCAAAAGCATTAGAAAAGTTAGATAAAACACATAGAGTAAAAGAATTAGATATTAAATTAGATACAAGAAATATAATAGAAGAACAAGCAAAAGGGGGAGAACTATTTCAAGCATTAGATGCTACAAAACAAATTGCAAAAGATAGTTATTCTGATGATGAACTAACAATATCCATAAAAATAAAATCAAAATATGGATTTATAATAACTAGTAAAATAAAGAAAAGCTTAAAAGAATTAGGATTAAGCAGAAAAATAAAAGAAAGTAAAAAAACAAAGGGAGAAAAAATTAAAATAAAATCATTGTCAGAAGATGAAGAAAGATTTGATTTTGATTTAGTCAGACAAGTTATAAAGGCACCAAAGGTTTCTATAAAAGTTAATGAAAATAATATGATAGATTCTGATGACATGTTTGAAAAAATAATATCAAGTTATGAGAAATATAAATGATATGGAGATATTATATGAAATTTAAAAGAAATAGCCTAATGGATATTATCAATAAATATGATTGGATAACAGCTTTAATATTACTTACAATTTTGATATTTATATTAAAAGAGAAAATTATGATATTTTATGATGAACAATTATCTATTATAGATAACATTATTTCAGTATTTGGTACACTATTTGGATTTGTACTAACATGCCTATCAATATTTATAGTTTTTAAAACAGAAGATAAGTACACAAAAGAAAAAAGTGAGCATAGTAGTACTTTAGGAATTTTATTAAATAATGATAAATTTAATGATATTTATATATTATTTATTAAAGACTTATTTAGTTTAGGAACTATATTGTTATTATCATTTGCTATATACTTCATAAGTAATGTAGCAATTCAATTAAAGATAATATTTATAATTATATATATTTTTTTTATATGTTTATCTATAATAAGAACCTTATTATCATTATTAGCATTTAAAAATTTAATAGAAGTAATTATAAAAAACAAATAGGAGGCAATGAAATGGATTCTAAAAAAGAAAAGAAACATAAGTATTATGAAATAAAAGTAAGTATTAGAGACACCCATCCACCTGTATGGAGAAGGCTACAAATACCAGAGGGAATAACATTTCATGAGTTAAATGCTATTATACAATTAGCATTTGATTGGTGTGGTTATCATGCATATGATTTTGAAGTAGGTGCAACATTACATGAAGAGGGTACATTTATCGAGTTACCAGAATTAGATAATGGTTGGTTTAGTCATGAAATAAGAAACTCTAAAAAAGAAAGAATTGATAAATACTTCAAAGAATATAAGAAGATGAAATATACCTATGATTTTGGAGATAATTGGATTCACGATATTACGATAGAAAAAATAGTTGAAACAGATATAAAATTGATAAATCCAATTTGCATTAAAGCAAAGATGGCAGATTTGCCAGAAGACTGTGGAGGACCATGGGGATATGAAGAATTATTAGAAATATTACAAGACCCAAAACATGAAAGATTTGAAGAAATGAGAGACTGGGTGGATAATGGTTTTTCTGCATGGTATGAAGATAGAACATATGTAGATATAGAAGAAACAAATAGGAGATTAGAACGTTATAAAGAACATGCAAAATTTATATTAGGAGAGTAAAAAGATGGAAGAACAAATAAAAGAATTAACATTGTTATTATTATATTTGAATTCATGGGTAGAAAAAGAACCATATGGAGAATTTCGTAGAGCTTGGAAGGGATATGATTTTGATATTTTAAATACATTAGAAGATGAACATTTAATAGGTGGAAGTACCCATAAAGCAAAATCTACATATTTAACAGAGGAAGGATTAGAAAAAGCAAAAGAACTAATGAAAAAATATAATATTAGAGAAAATTAAAGCATGAAATTAGGAAGGATATAGAGTAATCTATACCTTCTATTTTTATGCAAAAAATTAAATTTAAAGAAAGTGAGAGTGATATTTATGAAAAAAGAAGAAATTATAGAATCAATTAAAAAAATTGAAAAAATAAGTAATGAACTAATACAAACAAAAGAAAAAATAAAAGATGAAGAATTAGAAAAATATTTCTGTAAGCTAGAAAAAGTAAGAATGGATATGTATGATGCAGTAATGCAAGAAAACTTATGGAGAGATTTTATGGGAGATGAAGTAACAGAATTCATAGACTATGATTACAAAGCAAAAGTAGAAGATGACATATTAAAAATACATATTCCAGAAAAAATCCCACTAATAAAAAAAGGTGCAAACTACAGTCGGAAAAAGAATTACTAACAATATTTCAAGAATAGTAAGAAAATATAAAGAACTATTTTATGATAAATATGTAATGGTAATTATAAAAATATATGATAACACAAAAATATGGGATGCAGATAACAGAAATGTAAAGCCAATTCAAGATGGATTAATACATGGAAAAGTAATTAAAGATGATAATATTTATTGTTCCTGTTATATGGTACAAGGATATTATTCTGATAAACCATATGCAGAAGTTTATGTGCTACCAGCAGATGAAATTACAAAAATAATTAACAAAAGAATAAGATAAACATATATACAAACATGGCAAAATTTTAGCAAAAAAATTCGGACAAGTTTTGCTATGTTTGTTTTTATAAGAAACTTAGTAATATCAAGAACTTTAATGAAAGACAATTAAATGAGATTGTCTAGAGTAGAGGGGACATATACAATATGTGCCCTCTACAAGTGTACCATTTAAGGAAGGTATGATTAGAAAATTATGGAGGTGATTTAGTGAGAAGTGGAGTGACATTACAGAACAGAGATATAGAATTATTAATATTTTTAGGAAAGTATAAAACAATATCATTAGATAATGCAAAATATATTTATGAGACAAAAACATATCAAGAAAAAAGAATTGTGTTATTAGCAAAACATGATTATGTAAGAAGACTAAAGCACAGATATATCACATTAGGAAGTAAGGGAAAAGAATATTTATTAGAAAATGGATTTGAAGTAAGAAACCATTGTAGGAATGAAAACAATATGGAAAGATTAAATGTAATAAGTGATATAGCAAGCTGTTTGATACAAGATAATTTAGATTTTACACCTAGTTGGAACATGAAAAAAGAAGATGAACCAACAACATATTCAAGAAGATACATCGGGAATTTAGATTACAATGAAGAAAATTTTTTAGTATATGCAGTGTATGAGGGAAAAGACGATAAATATATAAAATCAATTTATTACGATATAAGAAAAGAAAACGCATATACAAATGCAATGATATTTACAAATAACATAGAAAAAATAGTATTACATGAAAAAGGATTTTATTTTGGAAACAAGTATACAATTTTAATTCCTTATCATGAATATGGTAAATTTTTAATGAGAAATAACTATGAAGTAAGACACAGTATATATTTAAGAATCAAAGAAATGTATGATGTAGAATTATCAGACTTTAGATTGGCAGATTTAAAAGTAGATGATGATAATTATATTGTAATCATGCCATTAATAAATATGGAAATATTAGCAAGGTTACATTACTATTTTAATGAAAATGAGAATTATAAAAATATCTACATATTTGGATTAGAAGAATACGAAAGTATAATAAAGCAATATTTGCCTAAATGTGAATATCAAAGTTTAAGTAAAAGAAAGATAGATGAATTATTAATAAAATATAGAGAAACTGGAGGTGAAGAAGATGAATCTTTATAAAATAGATGAGACACTACAGCATTCATATTATCAAATGCCACAAGAATTGTTTTGTAATGAAAAATATAAAAAATTAAGTATAGAAGCAAAAGTAATCTATGCGTTTTTACTAAATAGAATGAACCTATCAAGAATGAATAAATGGATCAATGATAAAGGAGAAATTTATTTAATTTATACTAGAAAAGAGATACAAAGTAAATTAAATTTAAGTGATAAACCAGTAACAAGAGCATTTAAAGAACTAAGAGAATCTAACCTAATAAAAGAAGAAAAGCAAGGATTTGGAAAGCCTAATTTAATTTATATAGGTAAGATTGCACAGGAAGAATTGCAGATTAATGATATTGATACAGAAGATTATATAGAAATGGATAATCTACTAACAGATAATCGAATAAAAGAAGATTATTGTGTAGGAAAAAATACGATTCTAGAAACAGAAAATGTACGAGCAAATAAGAAAGATAATAAAAAACATAAAAATAATAATATAGATGTTAGTCAGTCTGAAAGAGAAGCAAAAAATTTAGAAGATATAAAACAAAAATGTGAGTTATATTTGTTTAAAGAAAGTCAAAGAAATATTATAGAAAATACATTAGACCTTATGTTTTATTCAAATAACTTAAGAATAGGACAAGCAGTTTTACCACAAGAAATAGTTAGAAGTAGAATGCAGTTATTAAATGCTTCTATTATTTTTTATGCTTTTGACAAGTTGAATTATTTAAGACAAGATAGTGAAATACATAATAGCACCAATTTTATGATTAGTTGTTTGTATAATGCAATAACAGAATATTATTCTGATAGTGATTTACAGTTTAGAATTGATTATGGAAGTGGATAATAAATTTACAATAAATATCTGTAAAAGACTATCAAATTTATGTAATTTGTGATATAAAAGAGTAAATAGATAAAAGGAAGGTTGGTTATGAAAATACAATTAGATCATATATATTTTAGTGTAAGTAACATAGATAGAGCAGTTAGATTTTATGAGAAATTTCTAAACGTAAAAGCTCATATAGAAGGAAAAAGATGGGCTGATTTTGAAATAAAAGGACAAAAAGGAATATATTTTGGACTAATAGATGAGAAAGCTGTAGAAGAAAAAAGGACTATTGGAAATAATGCAACATTAGGAATTTATACAGACGATATCAAGGGAGCATTTGAAAAAGCAAAGAAATTGGGAGCTACTATTTTATATGAGCCTTCATATGTTCAAGATAGTCCATACAAGTATATTTGCTTTGGTATGTTGGATTTAGATGGCAATATGATAGAAGTAGCAAATTATGAAGGGGTAGGTAAATAAATGAATTATATTATAAGAAATGCAGAAAATAAAGATATTGAAGAAGTATGGAATATTGGAAATAATGTATCTGAATTTAAAACAGCAGAAAATGTAGTTATATTTTGGCCAAAGGAAACATTGAAAAATTGCATAAACAAAGAAGACATTTTATTTTATGTTGTAGAATTAGAAAACAAAATTATAGGATTTTCAATTGTTAATTTAAATAAATCATTAGGAAAAGCAGAAATAGAAAATATTTATATATTACCAGAATATAGGAAGAATAGAATTGGTAGGAAATTATTAGATGTAATATTACAAAAGCTAAAAGATAAAAATTATAATAATGTCAATTGTTTAGCAGATGAAGCAATAGGATTTTATGAACATTATGGATTCACGCAAGGAAAACATTTTGCTTGGATGGACATTGTAATATCAGATGATTTTAAGAAATAGTAATTGATAAATTTATGTTTCGTGTGGTAGATGTAGAGAATTAATTCGAATGGTTGATGATAAAAATTTAAATACTAAAGTTATGGTGGCTGAAAATAAAGTTTATATATTGAAAGATTTGTTGCCAGAAATGTATATAACTAAAAAAGAAAATAAAGAAAAAAATAAAAATTAAGAGGGTGTAACAATGGTAAAAATAGTTATTTTAAACGATACAAGAAATTCTAATAAAGATAAATTTGAAAATGATGATGGTTTTTCAGCCTATATAGAAATTGAAAACAATAAAATCTTATTTGATGCTGGACCAAGTGAAAAATTTATGAAAAATGCAGAAAAATTAGGTATAGACTTAAATCAAGTAAATACTATAGTATTAAGTCATGGGCATTATGATCATGGTGATGGACTTAAATATTTTAATAACAAAGTAGAATTTATAGCTCATCCTAATTGCACCTTAAAAAGATGGTGGAAAGATGACCATTCGCATTATTCTGGAATTCAATTAACAAAAGAAGAATTAGAAAATAAATATAATGTACATTTTACAAAAGAACCATATAAAATCAATCAAAATACATATTATTTGGGAGAAATTACAAGAAAATATCCAGTACATCTTAAAAAGTGGGTACTTGAAAATGGAGAAAATGATGATGTATTAGATGATTCGGGAATGGTTATCAATACAGAAAACGGAATAATAGTAATTGCAGGATGTAGTCATAGTGGAATATGTAATATAGTTGAACAAGCAAAAAAGGTTAGCAATAATAGTAAGGTATTAGCTGTGATAGGTGGATTTCATTTAACAGAAGTAGATGAAAATACAAATAAAGTTGTTGATTACATGAAAAATAATGTAAAGGAAGTTATACTAGCACACTGTACAGCAGATAGTGTATGTAATAAATTTGTGAATGATTTGAAAGGGAAAATAAAGGTATCTGCTACAGAAGTTGGAAAAATATATAATTTTTAACGATATGCAATGATAAAAAAGCAAATTCAACTTACAAGTAGTTCTTGTTAGTTCAAAATGGAGGAAATAGATATGATAAAGAACATAATATTTGATTTGTCTGAAGTAATTATTTCTGGATATCATGGGGCAGAAAAAATAATAGAAGAAAATACCAACATATCATCAGAAGAATTTTTGAAAAGAAAAAAAGAAACTATCAATATATTTTTAGATGCAATGAGGGGAAAATATATAGAAGATGAATATATAGAAGCATTAATAGAAAATGCTAATTGGAATGTAAATAAAGAAGTAGTAAAAAAATGTATTAGACAAAATTTAGATACAAAAGTAGATGGAACAATTAAAATAATAGATACTCTAAAAGAAAAGTATAATCTTATTTTGTTATCAGATCATATAAAAGAATGGGTAGACTATATATTAAGTACAAATCAAGAACTAGAAGTATTCAAACACCAATATTTCTCATATGAATATGGATTGTTAAAAGATGATGAAGGAACTTTCAAATATATTTTAGAAAAAGAAAAAATCATACCATCAGAAACAATATTTATAGATGATAGCAAAGATAATATAGAAATGGCAAATAGAGAAGGGATTCAAGGAATAGTATTTCAAAATGCTAAACAATTAGAATATGAATTGAAAAAAAATGCAAATAATTTAAAAATTAGATACTAAAACAATACTCAAACTACTAAAAAATAAACATTTATAAAAATTTTGGCGTGTCTATTGAAATTATATAAAAAATGTAGTACAATAACAATGTCAACAACAAAAGTAAATACAAAATGACTTAAGAAAGGTTTATAAAAAATGAAGGAAATACGAGAAAGTCAAATTTTCAAAAAATAAGAATTGTTGATTACTATTTGATGAGAGGAGGTAATCAAACCAGACAGCAAGAGGCAGAAAATTTGCGAATTGTATTTTGAAGGAAACCTTAACTGCGTTTGTATAGCAAAAGAATTGGGAATAAGTCCACAATATGTATCAAAAATTTTAAAAGGACATCCTAACTATAAAAAAGAAAAGGAAATAAGAAGTAAGATAAAATATAAAAATTATCTTGAGAGAAAAAAGACAAATAGACAGTTAAGAACAAAAATTTTGAAGGAGAAAGAAGATTATGAGTTAGAGTATTTAAGACATCTACAATGGCAACATGCAATTGAAATGTCAAAAAAATACTTAGTCTAATTATGTTCAAAATATTGTTCCAAAAAATCAACTAAAAGCAAGCATTTATCAAAAGTATAAATGGCTTGCTTTTTAGTATGCTTTAAAAGTAAAAAATAGAGAAGGGAGGAGATAAGTTTTAGCATACATTAATCTGACTTTGAATATTAATTAGAAACAAGAGGAGGCAGCCTATGGAAAAAAAGCAAATTGTATCTAATAAACAAGTAAAGTTAGAGATTGAATTGATACTAAATAGAAAATTGTTTCAAAATAATACAATTAATAGAGAGGTATATGAAAATGTACAAGATGAATTGTTAAGAGAAATTAATAAAGAAATAGAAAGAGTTTGAAAGAGCCATAAAGCATCTTGAGTCATTAAAATTTAGACAAAAAAGCCTTTGGCGTGCAAAAAGCACGCTTACGGTTTTTCACTAAATTTTGCCTAGCAATATACTAATTCTATTTCAAACTATAAAAGTACAAAAAATTATGCTATAATGATTGTACCTATAAAGATACTTTAAAAAGGGAAGGAGATAAAAATATGGACTTATATAATATGAGAAAAGAAATAAGTAGTGGAAAAAGTATATATGACTTACCATTAAAAGTAACATACTATGCAAGAGTATCAAGTGAAAAAGATGAACAATTAAATTCGTTAAGTAACCAAGTTTTTTATTTTGAAAACCATATAAAAGAAGTCTCTAACTGGACTTATGTTGAAGGATATGTAGATGAGGGTATAAGTGGTACAAGTGTAAACAAACGAGATTCATTTAAAAGAATGATAGCAGATAGTAAAAAAGGAAAGTTTGATTTAATATTAACAAAAGAAGTAACACGTTTTGCAAGAAATACATTAGACAGTATCTCTTATACCCAAAAATTATTAGATAATGATGTTGGAGTATATTTCCAATCTGATAACATTAATACCATCATGCCAGATGCCGAGTTAAGACTAACCATCATGGCAAGTGTAGCACAAGATGAAGTAAGAAAATTATCAGAAAGAGTAAAGTTTGGCTTTAGTAGATCTATTGAAAAAAAGAGAGTATTAGGAAATAATAATATATTTGGTTATCGAAAAGATAATACAAAGCTAGTGATACATGAAGAAGAAGCGAAAATGATAAGAGAACTATTTGAAATATATTCTGGGGGAGAAATGGGATTTTATAAAATAGCAGAATATTTTAAACAAAAAGGATATAAAGGAAAAAATGGAACACCAATATCATCACAAACATTAAGAAGAATCATAAGAAATCCAAAATATAAAGGATATTATAGAACAGGAACTGTAAAAGTAGTAGATTACAAACTACATAAAGCACAAAAGATGCCAAAAGAAGAATGGAAAGTATTTGAATGTAAAGAGAACATACCAGCCATTGTTTCAGAAGAATTATGGGAAAAATGCAATAATATCTTAGAAAAGAAATCAGCAAGTTGTTTAAATAGAGTAGAAAATAAAGATGTATTTAAAAGTAGATATGCTTTTAGTGGATTAATTTATTGCAAAGAACACAAAGAAGAACATATGCCAGGATATAATAGAATATCTGGAGCTAAAAGGTCAAATAAACCTGCATGGGCATGTAGCAGATACATTACATATGGGCTAAAAGAATGTGAGAGTCCAATTATACAGGAATCAGAATTAATAGAAATTTTAAAAGTAGTTTTAAATAAATTTCTTTCTAATAAAGAAGAAATTATAGAAGACTTATTAAATAAGTACAAGAAATATAATTTTACAAAAGATTTTGAAACAGAAATATCAAATATAGAAAGTAATATAAATGTGACACAAGCAAAAAAAGATAAATTATTAGAACTTACGATTAAAAGTTTATTATCTGATGAAGAATTTTACAAAAGAAATGAAGAACTAAATCAAGAAATACAGAAGCAACAAGAGAAGATAAAATACTTAAAAGAAGAAAAAGAAAATTTATCTTCTATAGAAGACAACATGAAGCAAATAAAAGGAGCATTAGAAAAAGAAATAAGGATAGATGAAAATATAGAAGACTTAATCAAATTATTAGTAGACAAAATATATGTGTCAAAAATAAATGAAGATAGAAAACATATTAAGTTAGAAATTTACTTTAAAATAGGAAAGCCAATTACATTAGAAGGAAACTTAAGAAAAAAAGAAAAGCAGGAATATATTATTAATGATGAGAAGTATCTTTTGTGTGACAGTGATAACAATAAACATTCTATAAAAGAGAACAACTATCAATCTTGCAACAATAACATCTATCATAGTTCCAGGAAGTAATAAAGTATTAAACTTATTTTCTCAAAATAATGAAATAGTAATTCCATGGGAAAACATTAAATGTATAGGTGATGACTTAATATTAGTAGAAATTTAAAAAAAATCAAAAAAGTATTGACATAAAAATAGGAAGATGGTATTATTAAAAAGCATTAAATATATACAAAGCAAACAGAAAAGGTAGAAGTATAAAATTTCCATAAAAACTTTGCTAAAAAGTATTGACTTTAAAAAGTAAACATGGTAAGATTAAAAAGTACCTTGTAGCAGACAAAAAATTAAAAATAAACACAAGAATTAGTAATAAAAATAAAACACAAGGAATACAATATTAAAGCAGTGATTACTAGTTTTTTATTTTGCCAAAATGGAGAAAATAAAACAAAATAAAAATATTTTTAAAAAATTGTCAAAAAGTGTTGACAAATGGAAAAAGGTATAGTATAATGCAAACCGTCTCATAAAGCGAGACAAAAAAAGTACATTGAAAAGTAAACAATAAAATCCTT
>CAMXLV010000039.1 GCA_947244675.1 uncultured Clostridium sp.
ATAAAAATTATTCACTTTTTGAAAATGAAATAAAAGAATTGGAAATTATCAATTAATATGATTCAATAATATAGTTTTTAATATTAGACATCTTAAAAGGATGTCTTTTTTATTATAAAAAAATTGGTCAAGTAGTAGACCTGAATAATTGCTACTATGATAATGAAATGATAATAAGATATAGGGAGATGGCGACTTCCTTAACAAGCCTAGTATCATATTATTACGATGAATTATTATAAAACGAAAGGAGCATTTATGAAAACAGACGACTTAAAAGCACAGGGCTTATCTGATGAACAAATAAATTTTGTAATGGGCGAAAATGGAAAAGATTTAAAAACATTACAAGATGAAAATGCACAATTAAAAACAGATAAGGCACAGTTAGAAACTGATAAACAAGCACTAGAAACAGAAAAAGAGGACAAAGACAAAATAATTAAACAACTACAGGAAGGGACAATTACAAAAGAACAATACGACCAAAAAGTGAAAGAACTTGAGGCTAGTATTGAAAAAACGAAAGATGATGGTATCAAAAAAGGCATCATTGATAAATATTACAAAGATTTTAAAATTATTGATACAGAGGAAAATAAACTTGCAATATCAGCTATTCTAAAATTAGACGAATTACAATTAAACAAAGAAAAAACAGATATTACAGGTTTAAAAGAAGGTTTTGAAGGGTTACAAAAGAGTAATCCTCATTTTTTTGGCAATAAACTAAATGGGTTTGAACCAGGAGACAAAGGAGATAACAACGATGGAACTGAAACAAACGATGCTAGTAATATTGCTAAAGAAAGAAACAAATTAAGTTCTGAAATAACAGAAAGTAAATTTTTTAATTAATAGGAGGTAAAAATTATGTTTGTAACAGGAAAAAAGGTGGAACAACCACAATTCTTAAAATCAGCAAAATTTCAAAATTTCACAAAACAAATTGATGACACAGGAGTAGAAGTAAATAGTGAAGGTAAAAAAATTGTACCAGCAGGAACAGTTTATAAGGAAAATGAAAAAGCAATAGGCTTAACTTTTCATGATGCAGATGTTACTTATGGATCACAACCAGTAGCTGTAATGGTAGAGGGATATGTAATAGAAGATAGACTACCAGCAGTTGTAGCTGAGGCAGACAAGGCAACAATGCCAGGAATTAAATTTATGTAAAAATAAAAAATATAAAAGTAAAGGAGAAAAAATAATATGGATGGAGTATTAGAAATATTTGACCAAAAAGGAATTATTAATTATTTAAAAGACAGAGTGTATCCAACATACATGGGTACAGAATTATTCCCAGAGGAAAAAAGGGATGAATTAAAATTTGATGAATTATCAGAAGGAAGTAACATTCCAGTTATTGCATCTGTTACAGCATTTGATGCAGAGGCAGAAATTGGTACAAGAGAGGCACAAGAAAGAAGTATGGAACTTGCATTAATTAAAAGAAAAATGCAACTTAAAGAAGAGGAAATCATAAAATTATTACACCCAAGAACAAATGTAGAGAAAAAGCAATTAATTAATAGAGTTTATGCAGATGTTGATAACTTAGTAATGAGTATTATTGCAAGAATCGAATTAATGAGAATGGAAATTGTATCAAAAGGAACAGTAACTTTATCAGAAAATGATTTGACAGCAGTTTTAGACTATGGTGTACCAGAAGAACACAAAGCAGCAAATGTTGACTGGGATAAAGCTGACAGTGATCCAATTAGTGATATTATGGCATGGTATAACAAATTAGGTACAAAACCAACTAGAATAATCACTTCAAATACTGTATTAGCAAAAATGACAAGACATCAAAATATAGTAGCAGCATTATATGGAAATGGAGCAAAAAGAATTGCAACAGCAGGAGAATTAAACAACTACTTAGAAAGTTTAGGACTACCAAAAATCTATACTAATGATGATACTTATAGAAAACAATTAAAGAATGGAAAATATGAAACAAAAAGATTTTTCCCAGAAAATAGTTTTTCAATGATACCAGGAGAAACTTTAGGAAAAACAATTTATGGACCAACACCAGAGGAGGTAAGACTTTCTACAAGACCAGATATTGATATTGAAGCAGTAGGTAAAATTCTTGCTATGATGTATGAAGAAAGTACAGATCCAGTATCTACATGGATAAAAGCTGTTGCAACATCATTGCCAAGTTTAGGCTGTGCTGATAAGATATTCCAAGCAGAAATAAAATTGGCATAAGGAGAGGGGAGAAATCCCCTCTAAGATAAATTTTAGGAGGTTTTTTATGTTAGAAGTAAAAGTAAAAGGTCCAGCTATAAAGCTACAAGGACAATGGAAATTTAAAGGAGAAACAGCAATAATTACACAAGAAGAGTACAGAGAAAACGAAAAATATTTAGAAGTAGTAAATGGAGAAATAGAAAAGCCACAAGGAAATACTACTCCAAAGAATCCAGAAAAGCCACAAGGAAATAATGGCGACAATGGAGAGGATAAAGAACTAGAAGAATTAAGAGAAAAAGCAAAGGAATTAGGAATAAGAGGAGCACACAACATGAAAAAGGAAAATCTTATTGCAAAAATTGAAGAGGTTGAAAAAACAGATAATCCAGATGAAAACGAAATTGAAGGCGAAGAAACAGGCGAAGACGGAACAGAAGGAGAGCAACCACAAGAATAAAAGAAAGGTTGTGTAATTATGGCTATTTTAGATAAGATAAAGGGACAGTCAAGAATTAATGTAAATGAAGTTATAGACATATTAAAAAACGAACTAAAAGTAACAGATGATACAATAGAAAAATTACACTATTCATTATATGCTACATTACAGCTTATTTTAAATAAAACTAATAGAAGTTATATAATTGAAGATATGTTTACTTTATGGGTAGATATGACAAAAGATTATTGGTTTCTAAATGGATATAATAAAACATGTAATTCCTCAGAAGATGAAGAACAAATAGATAAACAAGATGATGAAGGACTAAAAGTAAAAAGAATTGAAAGAGGAGATACAAATATTGAATTTAGAGATTCAAATAATGAAACTACTATAAACGGAGTTACATATAAAACAGGTACAATAGAATACGATGATGATTTGTTGCTTAATAAATACCTAAAACGATTATATAAATTTAGACTATTAGGGAATAAAAGAAGGTGGTAATATGTTTAATATTAATAAATTAGTTGATATTGAAAGAAAAGCATTAGAAACTACCTATTGTGATACTGTAACAGTTACTAGAAATGAAGAGATAACAGAAGGAAATATAACAAAAAATAAAAAAATAGAGGTTTTAAAAGATGAGCCTTGTGCTTTATCAATAACTAATAATATTTCTCCAAAAGTGGAAGATACAAACGGAACAACAGAACTAAAAGGAAACTATGTTTTATTTATTTCAAAAAAGATAAATAAAGGCGATAAACTATTTATAACAAGAGAAAATGGAGAAAACATAATTGCAGTAGCTGGTAAGCCATCATTTCATACTACACATTATGAAATTTCTTTATTAATA
The DNA here is from genome assembly GCA_947244675.1 of uncultured Clostridium sp. The sequence continues at coordinate 3,528 of CAMXLV010000039.1, forward strand.
CAGGAAAGGGCATAATATGGCAGGAAGTAATCAAATAAGGAATAAAGCCATCATGGATAAATTTATTAAACAATTAAAGGCAATACCAGGAGAATTTGACAGAGTAGCACCAAAAATACTAGATGAAACAGTTTCCGTAGCTGAAACTTATGCAAAAGACTTAACACCTGCAGTTACAGGAGATGCAAAAGCAAAGTGGCAAACAACAAAATCATACAAAGTAGCCAATGGTTTTAAAGCTAGACTATTCAATAATTCGGCATATATTGGTTATATTAATAATGGGCATAGAATGGAGCAACACTTTGTACCAGGAGAATGGGTTGGAAACAAGTTTGAATACGATCCGTTTTCAAAAGAAGGTGTTTTAATGGGAAGTAAAACAAAATATGTCAAAGGAAAATTTATGCTTGAAAAAGCAACAGGTAGGGCTGAAAAGTATTTAGTAAATAAAGCTAATAAAGAAATTGAAGAGATTAAAAAGAGGTATGAGAAATGAAAGAAATTACAATGGATGATATAATACAAGCTATTGCACAAGAATTAAAGACATTGTTTCCAAAGGTAAAAGTATATGATGAAGGACTAGAGCAAGGTTATGAAGAGCCTTGTTTTTTTATTGATTTCATACGAGAAAATACAAAAAAGATGGTAGGCAATAGATATGATGATACAGTAGATATAAGAGTTGTTTATTTTCAAGACTTTCATGAGGAAGAGGCAAGATATAAAGCATATAAAGTAAGAGATACCTTGAATGAAGGTTTTAATATTATTGAATACAAGGAAATGCACTTTAGAATAAAAGATAAAGATATTGAAATGCAAGACAAAGATTTAATATTTACTTTTAAAATTCAATTTTATACTAAAAAGAAAATTGAAGAGGAGCCTAAACTCGATAGTATTGAAAAAATAACAGAAAAGGAGAAAGAAAATGCCTAAACAAGTAAAAGAAAAAATTGAAAGAAAATTTATTAAGGATCAAGTACAACAAATGAATTTAAAACCCATTGAAAAAGATATTTTAATAAGTAAATGGGGAAATGCACTTTTTAAAACAGAAAGTGAAATAAAAGAAATATTAGGAAAGGAGATTTTGTAATATGGCAGGAGGTACATTTAATAAACAAAACAAAATTAGACCAGGGGTATATCAAAATATTAAAACTAACAAAATGAGAATGACAGAAAATGATATAAACGGAGTAGTTGCAATTGCTTTAGAGTTAGACTTTGGAAAAGAACAAGCAATAACAAGAATAGAAGATGAAACAGAAATTTACGAAAAATTAGGATATAACTTAAATGATGAAAAAGTATTACTATTAAAAGAAATTTTGAAAGAAACAAGCAAAATATTAGTTTATAGATTAAATGGTGGAGAAAAGGCAAAAGCAACAGTAGAAGAAGATAAAACTATAATGGCTAAATATGCAGGAACAAAAGGAAATGAAATCACAGTTATAATAGCAAATAATGTTGAAGATATAACAAAATATGATGTTATTACTTATTTGGAAGGAACGAAAATTGATAGTCAGACAATATCTAACTATGAAGAATTTGAAGAAAACGATTATATAACAATTACAGGAACAGGAGCGATAAGCAAAGCTACTACTGTGAAACTTGAAGGAGGAACAACAGAAAAAGCAACAGAAGAAAATGTTTATCCAAAATTCTTAGAGGCTTTAGAGTTAGAAAATTATAATTATATTGCATATTGTGGAACAGATGACGCAACAAAAGCTTTAATTGTAACATTTGTTAAAAGAATGAATGACCAAGAAGGAATTAGAGTAAAAGCAGTTATGGGAGATTATGCAGCAGATTATGAAAAGATAACAACAATAAAAAATGGAGTAGTATTAGAAGATGGCACAGAATTAACAAATGCACAATGTGCAGCATATTTTGCAGCATTAAGTTCTGTTTCTGATATAAACCAAAGTAATACATATACACAATATAAAGGTGCAGTAGATGCCAACCCTAGATTAAATAATAGAGATACAGAGAAAGCATTGAAAGCAGGAAAAATTGTATTTACTAGAAGAAATGATGAAACAGTTGTAATTGAGCAAGATATAAATTCTTTAGTTACATTTACAGTAGAAAAAAATTCTGACTTTTCAAAAAATAGAGTTGTTAGAGCATTAGACGGTTTGGCAAGTGATATAAAACATATTTTTGAACAAAGCTATATAGGCAAGATAAGTAATAATGTGGATGGAAGAAATATTTTAAGAGCAGCTATAATTGATAACATTAAGGAAAAACAAAATAGAGGAGCATTCCAAAATTTTGTCGAAGATGACGTTAGTGTTGCAGAAGGAAATAATATTGATAGTGTATTGATTAATATAGCAGTACAACCAGTAGATTCTATTGAAAAAATTTATATGAATGTGGAGGTGCAATAATTTATGTTAAAAGTTGAAAATACCTTAAATAGTAACGAAGGTAAAGGATTTGTTACAATTAATGGAAAAACAAGAGAGTTATTTGAGCTTACAAAATTAGAGGCAAATATTGAATTGATAGTTTCTGAAAGAAAAATATTAGGACATAGAATGGTTGCACATAAAGTTTGTGGAGCAAAAGGCTCTGGAAGTATTACAATGTTCTTCAATAACTCTGATATATTAAAAGAAATGATTAATTATATTAAAACAGGGAAATCTCCTAAAATTTCAATTCAAATGTATAATGATGATCCAACATCTGATATTGGAAGACAAGAGATGGTACTTAAAGATGTAATTATAGCAAAACTATTAGCAGGTAAAATTGATGTTGATAGTGAAGACGGACTAACGCAAGAGGCAGACTTTACATTTGATGACATTGACGGACTAGAATATTTTAAAACAACAGAAAATTAATATAGGAGGAATTATAATATGGAAGAGAATAATGAAATGGATTTTCAAGCATTTCTAAAAGGAAATGCAAAACCAATTGAAGATATAAAAATGGTAGTTAGTACAAGATTTACGGACAAAAACGGCAACCCTATACCATGGATATTAAAACAGCTTACAGGAAAAGAAAGCAACGAATTAAGAAAGAAATATACAAAGAAAATAAAAAACAAATTAGGAAGAATAGAAGAACAATTTAATAGTGAGGGTTATCAAGAGGCTTTTATTACAAGTTCTATTGTATTTCCAGATTTAACGGCTACAAAATTACAGACAAGTTATGGTGCATTAGGTGCATACGATTTATTACAAAAAATGTTGTCTGCAGATGAATTAGCAAATTTGCAAATTAAGATTTCTGGATTTGCAGAAGAGGAAATAATTGAAAATTCAATGGATAATTTGGTGGAAGAAGCAAAAAACTAATAAATGGCAAAAATGCAGAGGCAAACTTAGCACATTACATATTACAAGAATTGCATATTTTGCCACATGAATTATTTAGTTTGAGTAGACGAGAAAGAGCCTTTGTATATGCTTCCAGTGAATTATGGTGTAAAGCTAAGAAAAAAGAAGTTGATAAAATGAAGAAATAGGAGGCAAAAATATGGCTAAAAAAGTTGAAACTATTTTCTCTATTCAAGACAAATATACTAGAACAATGAATAAAATCATAAATTCTACAACATCAGCAGAAAAGAAGATTAATAAAGTAAGTTATGCTACAGATAAGTTTAATGAAAAGATGAAGAAATTAAAAGATCCACCTTCTAATAAACTTAGTAAATATTTTGATAATATTAAAAATAAAGCAAATCAAGCCACCTCATCAGTAGGTGGCTTAATTAAAACATTATTATCATTGGCCACAGCAAAAATAGCAATAAATGCAATAGATAATACAACATTGACAAATTCAAGATTAAGTATGATTAATGATGGAAAACAGACAGACAAACAGTTACAAAACAAAATTATGCAGTCAGCAAATAACAGTAGAAGTTCATATGCTACAACAGCAGCAAACGTGTCAAAGTTAGGACTACTTGCAGGGGATGCTTTTAATAATAATGATGAAATAATTAGATTTTCGGAATTATTGAATAAATCATTTAAAGTAGGAGGAGCAGGAACACAAGAACAAGAGGCAGGTACATATCAGCTTACGCAAGCAATGGCAGCAGGAAAATTACAAGGAGATGAATTCCGTTCTGTAATGGAAAATGCACCACTTGTAGCACAAGCAATAGCAGACTATACAGGAAAAACAAAACGGAGAATTAAAGGAAATGTCATCAGAAGGAACAATTACAGCAGATATAATAAAAAATGCAATGTTTAAAGCAGCAGATGATATTGAAGGGCGATATGCTAAGATGCCAAAAACAATAGGAGACTATTGGACTTTAATGAAAAATAAAGCAATTCAAGCATTTACACCAGTAATAGAAAAGATTAGTGAACTTATTAATACACCAGAATTTCAAGAGTTTTTTGAAAATTTGTGTATTGGTATCCAATTAGCAGCAGAGGCTGTAAATTTTCTGGTGGAAGGGTTTGTATGGCTATGTGATGTAATGGAACCATTTGCACCAATTATATGGGGAATAATAGGAGCATTAATTGCATACAAAGTTTATACTATGTTAGCAGCAGCAGGACAGGCAATATTAAATGCAGCAATGATAGCTAACCCAGCGGGATTAATTATTGCAGCGATAGTAGCACTTATTATTATATTAATGTATTTCTATTTTACTAACGACCAAGTTGCTTATGGAATAATTTATTTATGGGATATGCTTGTAATTGGGGCAATGACATTATGGTTAGGCTTAAAAACAGTATTTTATGGCTTAATATTGATAGGTCAATTTTTCTTATTAGGTATGGTTGGTGTTGCATATGGTGTTCTATGGGCATGGTATATGTTTCAAAATGGACTAGAGGCTGTTGGAGTTGGAATTTTATATATTTTTCAACGGTTTATACAATGGTGTTTTAATGATAGTAAATGGAATTATTGACATATTAAATAAAATACCTGGTGTAAAAATAGACAAAGCAGAATACGCATCTTTTGCAGATGATGCCTTATCTGGAATGATGGATAATGTAACAAAAAGAAATGAAGATTTACAAGGTATGCTAGATGATATGACAGAAATTAATAATTCTATTAATGAAAATAAAGCAAAATTCGCAGCAGATTTAAGTAAGTCAGCAACAGACATACAAAACAAGGTTATTGAATCAGAGAATACAAGACAAAGTAGGGTAGATAACAGAAATAACTGGATGGGAGATTTACAAAATAAAATTAATGGAGCATTAGACACAGGAAATAATGCAGCAGCAAAAGTAACAGCAGGAAGTATCCCAGTAAAAGCAGATGGTGGAAAATTAGATACAGCAGGAGAGGTAAATATATCTGATGAGGATTTAAAATACATGAAAGATTTTGCAGAGCAGGAATGGGTAAATAAATTTACAACGGCAACATTGGCACCAAATGTTACAATGCAATTTGGCGATATTCACGAAACTGCAGATGCAGAAAAAGTAAAAGATAGAATAAAGCAAATACTTGAAGAGGAACTTTCTGAAGTAGCAGAGGGGGTATATGATTAATGAATTATGGATTTTTTTTCGATTATAATAACGATACAATAAGACTACCAGTAAACCCAGAAAAGTTTAGTATAGGTATTGAGCAGGAAGGAACAAAAAAGAATGTAGTAGGTTTAGGAGCAATAAATATTATAGGGGATGTAAAATTACAAACAATAGAATTTGAGGCTGAGTTTCCATGTCAACCTTTATCATATATAACTACAAAAAATCAATTTAAAGGTCCATATTTCTATTTAGAGAAATTTCAAAAATACATGGAAGACAAAAACCCTATAAGGTTTATTCTAACGAGGGACTATTCGGAGGCAAAAGATTTAAAAAATATATCTAAATTAGTAACCATTGATTCCTTAGATATTGATGAAGAGGCACTAGAAGAGGGAGATTTAAAGATTAATTTTAGTCTTTTAGAGTATAAGTCTTTTACTTCTAAAACTGTAAATATTGTCATACAAAAGAAAATTCATGTTGTAAAAGAAAATACCCCAGCAAGACCAGCAAGTACCCCACCAGTTGCACAAACAAGGACATATACAGTAAAAAAAGGCGATTGTTTATGGAATATTGCAAAGAAATATTATCGGAAATGGTAATCAGTACATGAAAATATATAATGCCAATAAAGATAAAATCAAAAAACCATCTTTAATATATCCAGGACAAGTTTTTGTTATTCCATAGGAGGTAGATACATGAAAAACTTTGAAATATTAGTACAAGACGTAGTTAGTAATCAAACATTCGATATAAAAGATATAGTGATAAAACCTCAGATACAGCAAAAATTAAATGATGGCTGTAGTAAATTAACCTTTGATATGGCTAAAGATAAAGTGGCAAAGTTTAGTAATGGATCTGTTATAAGATTTAAGTATAATAATGTTGGAATGTTTTTTGGTTATATATTTAAAAAGCAACAAAAAGATGAAAAGACGATAAGTGTTACAGCCTATGACCAATTAAGATATTTAAAAGCAAAAGACAGTATGACATTAACAGGACTAAATATAGCTGGAATTATCAGAAAAATAGCAAATCAATGTAGTTTACAAGTAGGAAATTTGGAAGTATCGGATATACTCCCAGAAAGGGTTGAAGATAACAAAACTTTTTTAGATATAATTTATAATGCTATTTCCGAAAATTTAAAAATTAGTGGAGATAAATATTGCTTTTATGATGATTTTGGAAAACTAACATTAGAAGATATTTATAATATGAGAACTAATATTTTAATAGGAGATACAAGTAATTGTACTGGTTATGACTTCACACAAAGTATAGATGATGATACCTATAATCAAATAAAATTAGTACATGACAATAAAGATACTAAAAAAAGGGAAGTATATATTGCCAAAGATACTTCGACAATAGGAAAATGGGGGTTATTACAATACTATGAAAAAGTTAGTAATAACATGAATTATTCACAAATTGTAGACAAAGCTAATACTTTATTGAAAACAAAGAATAGAGAACAATTAAAATTAAAATTAGATAGTATAGGGATAGAAACAATAAAAGCAGGAAGTGGAGTATTTGTTAAGTTACAAGATATAAACGATGTAAACATTAATAATTTTTTTGTTGTAGAAAAGGCCACACATACATTTGATAAGGCTTATACAATGAGTTTAGATTTATTAATGCCATCTTCGGAGGTGTTAAAATAATGATAGATATAATAAAACAAGTTGTAAGAAATTATATGAGTAATGCAGATTTAACCACTATTCAATATGGAACTGTTGTACAAGCTAATCCTATACAAATACAAATAGAAAAATTAATAATACCTAGTTCAAAAATAGTTGTGCCAAGTGTGTTTAAAAAGGTAGATATATCCCTCAAAGTAGGCGATAAAGTTCTTCTTTTAAGACAACATGGAGGGCAACTATTTTTTGTACTAGATAAGGTATAGAAATGGAGGTAAAAATGCAAATAACTCCAGAAACTTACGACTTTAATGCAGAATTTCAAACAGAACAATTTGCAAATAAAACATATAAAATCAATTTTGAAGAAAAACGTATAATAGGAGAAATTGACGATTTAGAGGCTGTAAAACAAGCTGTATATAAAATATTACATACAGAAAGATTTAATAGCTTATTATATTCATGGGACTATGGAGTAGAATTTGAAAATTTAATCGGCAAAGACTATGATTTTATTTTGGGAGATTTGCAAAGAAGAATAGAAGAGGCACTATTGCAAGATGACAGAATTGAAAGAATCGAAAATGTAAAAGTAAATAAAAAACAAAATGATAGTATAGATGTTTCTTTTATAGTAGTTAGTAAATATGGAAATGTAACAATGGGGGTGAATATAAATGTATAGTGAAGAAAATACTTTTGATAAGATTATGAACAGGGCATTAGAGAGGGTTAGTGATGATATAGACAAAAGGGAAGGCTCTGTTATCTATGATGCTTTATCTCCAATGGCAGCAGAACTAGCACAAGCCTACATTGTTATAGACGGAATAATTGACTTAGTATTTCCAGATACTTCTGTCGGAGAATATCTTGATAGATTAGTTGAACAAATAGGATTAGAGAGAGGAAAAGCAACAAAAGCAATTAGAAAAGGTGTATTTTATGATGAAGAGCAAAACAAAATGAATGTGGATATAGGGGCTGTTTTTGGAATTGACGAATTATATTATACAGTAATAGAGCAACTATCTACAGGCGAATACAAACTAGAATGTAATACCCCAGGAAAAATTGGAAATAACCCTTTAGGAGTGTTGCTACCAATAGAATATAATATAAAGAATTTAGGAATGGCACAAATTACGGATATTCTTATTCCAGGAGAAGATGAAGAAAGTGATGAGGCTTTAAAGGCAAGATATTACGAACAAATAAATGAAAAAGCCTTTGGAGGAAACATTGCAGACTATAAGAAAAAAACAAAAGAACTAGAAGGAGTTGGAGCAGTAAAAGTAATAGCATGTTGGAATGGTGGAGGAACTGTAAAATTAATTATTCTTGATAGTGATTATAACAAGGCATCCTCTGTATTAATAGATAAAGTGCAACAAGAGATATGCCCTAACAAAGAGCCGTCTGGTTTAGGTTTAGCACCAATAGGCCATAAAGTTACTGTTACTACACCAGGAGAATTTTTAATAAATATTAGTTCACAAATACAATATACTGAGGGAGAAAGTGAAATAACTGTAAAACCAAAGATAATAGAGGCATTAAAAAGATATTTTGTAGAATTAAGGGAAAAATGGGAAACAACAGAAACAGTAATAGTAAGAACATCACAAGTAGAAAATATAATATTGAATACAGAAGGTGTTTTAGATATATCACAAACATTAATAAATGAAAATACCTCTAACATAGAAATAGAAGGCGAAAAGATACCAGTTATAGGGGAGGTTAGTATTTTATGAAATTAATAGAATATTTGCCTAACTTTATGCAAGACATAAAAGAATTTAAAGAACTTTTTTCTGCAGAAGACATAGAAATAGAACAATTAAAAGTTGCAATAGAAAAAATTTTTAGCGAAATTATAGTAAAAACAGCAGAGGGTTACGGTTTAGATAGATACGAAAAGATATATCAAATAAATGCAGAATCAGACTTATTAGAGGCAAGAAGGTTAAAGATATTATTAAAAATAAATGATAAAGTTCCATATTCTTATAAATGGTTAGTAAATACATTAGATACAGTATTAGGAAAAGAAAATTACAAAGTAGCAATAGATTATGCTAATTATAATATGAAAATAGAAATATTATTAAATTATAGCGAATTAGCAGAAATACTAAAAAAGGACTTAATAAAACATATACCAGCCAATATAGAATTAGATTATCGTTTATTTACAAATATGAAATTAAATATTGGGGCAATAGTAACACAAGAACATGATAATATGAAAATTACAGCAGGAATTGCAAACATAGAAGAAAAAATAAATCTAAATGTAAATAATCATGTGGCAGTTATGCTTAATATCAATGATTATATAAATATTTAGAGATAGGAGGGAAAAAATGAGCTTTGGAAAGATGATAGTAACTACAAAAGGATCCTTAGTATCAGCAAAAACTTTACAAGAAAAAGTATTGAAATTTGCAAATGTAGAAATTCGGAAGTGGAACATTAACAGGAAGTGCAGTAGATAAAGAGGCTTTGACACAAAAAGAAATAGAGTGTAATATCCTTAGTTCTACAATTATTAATGATAAACAAGTTCGTTTATCATTTTATTTTAAGAATACAGATGCTAAAAATCCATTTTATTTTAGAGAAATTGGATTATTTGCAATAGATCCAGACACAAAGGAAAAGGTGTTATATGCTTATACAAATGCTG
>CAMXLV010000040.1 GCA_947244675.1 uncultured Clostridium sp.
TAATTTTATTTAGTTTTTAAGAATTTTTTCACCTTTCAAAAAAACTGTCGGGTAACAAGAAAAAATGTTAACCTGTTGACAATATCGTTTAATATTGATACAATCCAAAAAGAAAAGTATATCATTAGAAAAAATGCAAATAATAAAGACAAAAGAAATAAAAGGAGAAGTAAAAGAAATGAAAAAAAGTAGCAATAGAGAAGAAAGAAAACAAAAAAACCAAGGAATTACGCTAATTGTATTAGTAATTACAATTATAATTTTGTTAATACTAGCAGGAGTGACAATAACAGGAATAACAGAAGATCATTCTATAATAAAAAATGCGAATCATGCATCACATCAAACAGAAATAAAATCGTTAGAAGAACAAGTAGAATTAGCCATCATAAAAGCAGAACAAAAACATAGAAATCCAGAATTAGAAGATATAATAGAAGAATTGAAAAGTAGTAAAATAATAACAAATGAAAATCAAGTAGACACAATAACAGGAAAAATAACAACTAATAATGGATATGAAATAGATGGAAAACTAGATGACTATGTAGGAATCACTACAAAAGATATAGCAAATAGTGAAGATAAAGGGATTTATTATGGAGCAGAAGTAACAGGATATGAATGTAAAAATAGTGAAGCAGTAGCAATTTGGAGAATATTTTATGCAGATGAAAATAATATTTATCTAATAGCAGATGATTCCATCAATCCAGTATATGCACCGAAAACAAAAACGGGAAAAACATTAACAATTACGGAAAATAGTAAAAAAGTTGCTAGTGGAAGTGCTTGCAGTGATTACGAAGGAAGCAAATGGATAGAAGAAAATAGTTTGGCAAAAAAATGGTTCAAACAGTTTTTAGAGACAAATCCAGATTGTGGAAATATAAATGCTAAAATGTCAGCATATATGATGGATACGAGTATTTGGAATGTATTTGCAGGAAATAAAGCTGAGTATGCAATAGGAGGAAATACCATAGAATTATTTTGTGCATCTTACCAAGATACTCATCCAGATAAATATATTGTTTATACAATCGGAGAGGGAGAAAAAGGCTATAAAGCAAAATGGAGTGATGGTTCTGATGATACTTATGGATATGTAAGAGGTATAAAAAGTAATGATTTTAATAAAATCTATGTTAACGATTCAAAAATATTTTGGATGGCTAGTCCTTATTTTGAGCATAGTGCACTTCTTATGCGTGTATCAGGATTTGGAGGAAGTTATGGAGATTTAGATTCCTATTGGTCAGGTTTTGCACAAGGAGAATTAAGACCAATAGTATGTCTTAAATCAGATGTAAAATTAAAAAGAATAGAAGAAGGGATCTATGCGATAAAATAAGTTTAGAAAGCATATTTTTGCAGAAAAATAAAGACAGAGCATAAAAAAATTCTAATCATGCTCTGTCTTTGTTTTTTATTTACCATAAAGCTGGACGAAATCCACTGTGTATGGTTGGATTAAAAGTACCATTGATTTCACGACCGAGAGGTTGTAGAAACAGAAAGCGAAGTAGGTTGACGGAATGATCCACCTCGTAGAGAACAAGGACTTCCATAAGACCAGGAGTTTTCTAATGTATATTCATTTAAATTACCTGCCAAATCATAAATTTCTACAGTACAATTCCTATTACTAGCTCCTGTGGATAATAATATTTCTGTAGAAGCTGGTTTAGTAAATGAGTCTAGTATTTTTTTCCACGAACTAAAAAAATAAGAACCCCTTTTTACTATAAATGACACTTCTCCATAATTTCCAAATGCAGTTGAATCTGTTAGTAATTCGTTCTTGGTTTTGGCTCCTTTTTCTTCTAAAAATTTCATAACTAAATCCCATTGAATCCCAAACATTAAACTTGCTTTTTTTCCTCCAACCACTAATTGATTAGACAACATTTGAGCTTCTTTTCCTGTTATGAAATTATAAGAATAAGCATCTTTTTGGATAATGGGGGTTATTAGAGTTTCTCTTTGTATTTTTGTTCCAGCTTCATATCTACCAATATAAAAACCACCATTTTCAAATACACTCTTTAACATCATATTTTTATGATCATTATATGCAGTTTCATTGGCAAAGCCATATTGGTCACTATTAAAAAAATTATCATTCCAACTAGTTAATCGATAATCTTTTGCATAATTTTTCATAACACTTTCAATTTTTATATAATCTTCTGCTCCAGTTGGTGCTGTTCCACCATTATAAGTTGTATTTCTATAAATAGATTTTGGTACTTCAATCCAAACCCACTCATTATCGTCTTTATCCCTTATGACAACTCCTGTTTGTAGATTATTTCTTATAATACTTGCTCCTTCTGGTAAAAATGGCGTTGTATCTGCCGTTGATGGCATTGTTAAATCATTTATATTTCCATCTATAGTAACATATCCATCTTTATCAATTGAAATAAGATAGTCATCAACCACTACAGTTGCTGGCAAATTTTCTATTGGAAAATTTGAATTTTCTTTATCAAGCCCTTCTAATTTTTCTAAATTATTATTCAAAGTATTAGGATCAAATTTTTCATCAATCCAAAGACTTTCCATTAGTGCTAATTCTATGCTTTCTTTTACGGTTGCTTTTGTTGTTTCTTCTTTTGCCATTTTTGTTTTGGTTAAGATCCCATTATCTCCTGTTAACATGGTGATGCTTATTCCTGCTAAAATTAGCAAAACAACAATAGTGATTACTAGTGCAATTAGAGTAATTCCTTGGTTCTTCTTTTTACTTTTCTTACTTTGGATTTTATTTTTCATATTCGTTATTTCTCCTTTTCCTTTGTTCTTTTCTATTGGCAATTGTTATTATGATAATTTTTAAATATTTTATCAATATTTAAAAAATATGTAAATATATTTATATTTATTTAAAATTATATAAAGGAAAATTTGGATTCTAATTAATATTTTGAGATTGATAGACAGATAAAAACATATGATTAAAAGACAATTGATTTTTTTCACAGAAAAGACACAAAAAAAGTATCAACTCATAACAATAAAAGGATAATATCAGCATATACTAAAACAAAGAGAGGTGTTATGCTGATCATGAAGCAAAAGAGGAAAAAAGAAAATAACCTAATAAAAGTAGAAAATTTTATAGACTATAACCAAGCACTAGAAGTAAAAGACGAAACATTTGAAAAGCTAATGTTTATTTATGCTATGGCAATAAAAGAATTAAAAACAAAAATAGAAATCCTAAAAGACGAATTTAAGACCTTTTATCAATATGATTTAATTGATCATATAGAAACAAGGATCAAAACGCCAGAGAGTATTTTAGCAAAAATGAAAAAGAAAAACATAGCATTTACTTATAAAGAAATGATAGAGAATATTAATGATATTGCAGGAGTAAGAATTGTTGATCCATTAAAAAAAGATGTATTTTCAACCGTAGAATTAATAAAAAAAATACCAGGAATCAACATTTTAAAAGAAAAAGATTATATGACACACCCTAAAAAAAGCGGATATGCTAGTTATCATCTCATAGTAGAAGTACCAGTCACTTTATCAAGACAAAATCTTTATGTAAAAGTCGAAATCCAAATAAGAACACTTGCAATGGACTTTTGGTCTACTTTAGAACATAAAATGAAATATAAAACACAAGAGGAGCTAAGCAAACAAGAAGCAAAAGAATGGGTAAATTGTGCTAAAATGATCAACAAATTAGATAATAAAATGATGTTATTAAATTGAAAAAATAAAAAGCATGATAAAAATTCTCCCTAATAAGAAATAAAACACAAAAACTAATAAGGCAAAAAATCAAATCAGAAAAAGAAATGTGGCACCACTAAAAAAAGTGGTGTCATTTAAACATTAAAAAGGAAAAATGCAAAAAGAGTAATAAAATTGTAAAAAAATGTGAAACAAAGAAGGGTTTATGTAAAATGCGTCGAATAATATAACTATGTATAATAAATTGAAATAAATTGAAGGAAAGTGAGGGGAAAATGCAACGTTATAGTGATGAAATAATAGACGAAATAAGACAAACCAATGATATCGTAGATATCATATCACAATATGTGCATTTAAAAAGAAGTGGTAGAAACTTTTTTGGGTTATGTCCCTTTCATAATGAAAAATCGCCATCTTTTTCCGTCTCACCAGACAAGCAAATATTTCACTGTTTTGGTTGTGGGGTAGGAGGAAATGTATACACTTTTTTAACAAAAATAGAAGGAATTAGCTTTATAGAAGCAATGCAAACATTAGCCCAAAGAGTCAATATACAATTACCAACCTTAGAATCGAGTGGAGATTCTGCCAAAGAAATACTAAAGAGCAAAGTATATAAAGTAAACGAATTTACGGCCAATTATTATCATCAGAACTTATACAAACCAGAATCAAAAGTAGCACAAGAATATATCAAAAAAAGAAAATTAACAAATGAAACTTTAAAATCTTTCCAAATTGGATTCTCAGGAAAATTTGATGAACTATATCAAGAATTAAAAAAACAAGGATTTGAAGAACCAGAAATTTTAGAATCAGGATTAGTCAATAAAAATGATAAAGGACAATATATCGACAGGTATCGAAACAGACTAATGTTTCCTATTTGTGATAGCAGAGGAAGAGTGATAGCATTTGGGGGAAGAGTATTAGATGATACAAAACCCAAATATATCAATTCGCCTGAGAACATTGTATACAGTAAAGGAAGAAACCTATTTGGCTTAAACGTCGCCAAAAAAGGGAATACCAAAGAACTAATAATTGTAGAAGGATATATGGATGTTATATCGCTCCATCAAAGAGGAATTAGTAATGTGGTAGCACCATTGGGAACAGCATTAACACAACAGCAAGGATGGTTACTAAGAAAAAATGCAGAAAAAATCATATTAAGTTTTGATTCAGATGAAGCAGGGCTTATGGCAAAAATGAGAGCATTAGACATTTTGCAAAACATGGGATGTGACATAAGAATTCTGCAGATGGAAGGAGCCAAAGATCCAGATGAATACATCATTCAATATGGAAATGCAAGATTTAAAAACATGATAGAAAAAGCAATATCAATCATTGAATTTAAAGTAAAAGTATTAAAACAAAACTTAAATTTAGAAAATGTAAATGACAAAATCAAATTTTTAAACGAAATAGCAAAACTAATAGCAAAAGTAGAAAACACGATGGAAAAAGAAGTATATATTGAAAAAATAGCAAAAGAATATAAAATATCAAAAGAAGCAATCTATGCAGAAGTTAACAAACTAACCTATGAAGGAGCAAAAAGTGAAAAAGTTTTAGAAAAAGCAAAGCCAGTCATAAGCCACAAAAAAATAGAACAAGAAGCTATTTCACCATTACTTAAAAAGCGTGAGAATACAGTGATTTCGATCTTATTAACAGGAGACCAAAACATATTTGAAATCATAAAGCAAAATATCAAGCAAGAACAATTTCAAGACAGCATTAATCAAGAAATTATCAAAAAACTGTATGAAGAACTCGAAAAAGGAAATAGTAATATAAATAGTATTATTGATATGTTAGGAGAAGAAGAGCAAAATCATATTACAGAAATAATGGCAGATGATTATGAATTAGAAGACATAGAAAAAGCAGTAGATGACATCTTACAAGCTTATGAAAAGGACAAGCTAAACAATCGTAAATTTGAAATTCTAGCATTATTAGAAAAAGAAATAGAAACCAACCAAAAAAAAGTGTTAGAAAAAGAGTTAAGTGAAATCATCAATAGGTTGGTAAAAATCAAATAGGGGATAAAAAAGAAACCTTGGAGGGGAAGGAGTAAAGAATGGCAAAGAAAAAAGAAGAATTAGAAAAAGTAGAGGAATTAGAAAAAGCAAAAAAAGGTAAAAAAGAGGAAAAAAAGAAAGAAGTAGCCAAAGAAAGTAAAAAAGACGAAAAAACAAAAGGAAAAACCAATAAAGAAAAAATGGAAGAAGCAAGAAAAGTAGCCAAAAAGAAAATAGAAGATAAGCAAGAAAAGCAAGAAAAAACAAACAACGAGGAGGAAAAAGACAAGCAATTAAAAGATGAAAAAGTAAATAGCATCCTAAAAAAAGCAAAAGAAAAAGGTCAAATAACCTATGGAGACTTAGCAACTGAGCTAGATGATGTAAATCCAGAACAGATTGATCAAGTTTTTGATGCATTTGAAGAATTAGGTGTAGACTTATTATCAGAAGATTTAGATGAAGAACCAGACATTGAAGATCTAAAAGAAGTAGAAGAACTAAAATTAGATGAAATCACAGATACTAGTTATGAAGGAATCAATGTAGATGATCCTGTAAGAATGTATTTAAGAGAAATAGGAAGAATACCACTATTAACCTTTGAACAAGAATTAGACTTAGCCAAAAAAATCTTAGAGGAAGATGAAGAAGCCAAACAAGAATTAGCAGAATCCAATTTAAGATTAGTAGTAAGTATTGCTAAAAAATATGTAGGAAGAGGTATGTTATTTTTAGACTTAATACAAGAAGGAAATATGGGATTAATTAAAGCAGTTGAAAAATTTGATTATACAAAAGGATTCAAATTTAGTACGTATGCAACTTGGTGGATTAGACAAGCAATTACAAGAGCCATTGCAGACCAAGCTAGAACCATAAGAATTCCAGTGCATATGGTAGAAACCATAAATAAACTAATCAGAACATCAAGACACTTATTACAACAAATGGGAAGAGAACCAACCCCAGAAGAAATTGCAGCAGAAATGGAAATACCAGTTGAAAAAGTAATGGAAATTCAAAAAATAGCACAAGATCCTGTATCTTTAGAAACACCAATTGGAGAAGAAGATGATAGTCACTTGGGAGACTTCATACAAGATGATGATAGTCCAGCACCACATGATTCAGCAGCATACACCTTATTAAAAGAGCAATTAGAAGATGTAATGAACACATTGACACCAAGAGAAGCAAAAGTTCTAAAATTAAGATTTGGATTAGAAGATGGAAAAGCAAGAACCTTAGAAGAAGTAGGACGTGAATTTGAAGTAACACGTGAAAGAATTAGACAAATAGAAGCAAAAGCATTAAGAAAATTAAGACATCCTAGTAGAAGTAAAAAACTTAGAGATTATATGGGCTAAACCTAAAGAACAAACACTTTTTTAAGAAAATAAGTGGATGGAGGAAAAAATGAATCAATTAATCATTCTTGTTGAAAAACTAAAGGCATTACAATTGATAGATATACTAATAGCGATAGCAATTATTTTAATTTTTAGAATTTTTAGTGGAACCATTTCATATATCATTATTAGAATGTTTAAAATAAAAGAAAAGAAAGCTAAAAAAATAAAAGAAAGTGCATTTTATAGTCCACTTAAAATATTTATTATCCTATTAGGATTTTACTTAGCAATTGTATTTTTAAAAGAACCATTGAATTTAAGTGTTGAAGTAATGAAAGTAGCTTACCAGGCATTTGTTATTATTAGTACCATTTCTTTTGCCAAAGGATTAGCTGCTAGTTTTACGCCAAAATCATCTTTGTATAAAAAACTAAAAGAAAAAACAAGTACAAAAGTAGAAGATTCTATGTTTGACTTTGCCTTAAAAATAATTCGAGTAATTATTTATATCATAGCAGGATTTATTGTCATAACTGTATTAGGAATCAACCTAAATGGACTAGTAGCAGGATTAGGAATAGGTGGTGTTATCATTACACTAGCAGCACAAGATACAGCTAAAAATATATTTGCTGGGCTGATGGTATTTTTGGATAAGCCATTTATAGTAGGAGATTGGATTCAAGTAGATGCATTTGAGGGAACTGTTGAAGACATTACTTTTCGAAGTACAAGAGTAAGAACCTTTGAAAATTCAGTTGTTAATATTCCTAATGCCATTATTTCTAATGCTTCTATCATCAATTGGAGCAAAATGGAAAAAAGAAGATATCGTATGAATTTATGTATTGAATTAGACACACCATTAGAAAAACTAGAAAAATTCCAAAAAAGAGTGGAAAATATGCTACAAGAAAGAGAAGCAATTTATGATGATTCAATCATTGTTAAATTTGATACAATTACAGATAATGGATTAAACATATTAATTTGTAGTTACACACAATCTATAGACTATAATAGTTATATAGCACAAAGAGAAGACATCAACTATAAAATTATGAAAATTTTAAAAGAGGAAAACATAGTATTAGCATATGATACCAAAACCATTCAAGTAAAAAAATAGAAACTTGGGCATATAGTGTTCGTGCATTATATGCCCATATTTCACAAAAAAGACACAAAATAAAGGTATAATAGAGCAAAATCGAGGAGGGATAAAAATGCCAAATCAATGTATATTAGTGGTTGATGATGAACAAAGAATGCGAAAATTAATAAAAGATTTTCTAAAAGCAAAAGGGTATAGCATATTAGAGGCAGAAGATGGAGAAAAAGCTTTAGAAATATTTGAAGAAAACAAAAACAAAATTACCCTTATCTTATTAGATGTTATGATGCCAAAGCAAGATGGTTGGTCAGTACTTCGTCAAATTAGGCAAGGATCAAAAGTACCAATCATTATGTTGACGGCAAGAGGAGAGGAACAAGATGAATTATTTGGATTTGAATTAGGAGTAGACGAATATATAGCCAAACCATTTAGTCCAAAAATATTAGTAGCAAGAGTAGAAGCAATATTAAAAAGAGCCACCAAAGATACTTCAGAAATCAAAGACTATGCTGGCATTGAAATAGACAAAGAGGGAAGAAGTGTAAAAATAGAAGGAAAACCAATAGAACTTAGTTTAAGAGAATATGAATTATTAATATACTTAATAGAAAATGAAAACATAGCATTATCAAGAGATAAGATATTAAACAATGTATGGAATTATGATTATTATGGAGATTCAAGAACGATTGATAGTCACATCAAAAAAATAAGACACAAACTAGGAAAAAGAGGAAAATATATCAAAACCATGAGAGGGGTAGGATATAAATTTGAGATAAAATAAAAAGCAAGGAGAAAAGCAATGGAAAATATGAAAAATGCATTGAAATCAGTAAGAGTAAGGCTTTTTATGACATTATCTTTTGTTATTTTACTAATTATTCTATTTCTAATATTAGTAAATAGTTTTGTATTTGGGCAATTCTACTTATATAGTAAAACCAAAACATTAAAATCAGTATATGATGTAGTCAACAATTATTATAATGGTTTTCAAGATATTGATTTAGAAATCCAGCTAGAAAAAATAGCAATTAATAATAACTTTGATATCTTAATAAAAAATGATCAAAATGTAAACGTATATACATCGAACAAAGACTTTTTCTCAACTTTAGGAGAAATGAGTGAAATGACGAGCAGATTTAATAATAACACAGGAGAAATCATCGAAAATGATGAAAATTTTACCATAAAAAGAATCAAAGACAACAAAAATGGAATTACCTATGTTTTATTATCTGCTACATTAGATAATGACTATTTACTATACATAAGAATACCAATTACATCTATTCAAGACAGTGTAAAAATATCCAATAATTTCTTATACTTAATGGCAGGATTTGCCATTCTAATTGCAGCAGTAATTGTATCTTATGTATCTAGGAAATTTGGAGATCCTATAGCAGAATTGAATGACATTGCAAAAAAAATGTCCAATTTAGATTTTAGCCATAAATATAGAATTACTGATACAGATGATGAAATTAACAATTTAGGAAAAAGCATTAACATCATGTCAGACAAATTAGAAAGAACAATAAAACAGTTAAAAAGAACAAATATTGAATTAGAAAAAGACATAGAAGAAAAATCACAAATAGATGAAATGAGAAAAAGTTTCATCTCAGATGTATCACATGAGTTAAAAACACCAATAGCTTTAATACAAGGATATAGTGAAGGATTACTAGAAAACGTAAATACAGATGAAGAAAGCAGAAAATTTTATGCAGAAGTTATTTTAGATGAAACCAACAAAATGGATCGTTTAGTAAAACAATTATTAGAACTAATGAAATTAGAATATGGCAAAAGAGAATTTGAAGACAAAAAATTTGATATAGTAGAGTTAGAAAAAGAAGTAGTTAGAAAAGCACAAGTTATGTTAGAGGAAAAGCAAGTAAAAATAAAATGGAAAACAACCGATGAAATCAATGTTTTTGCTGATGACTTTTATATCGAACAAGTAATTAGTAATTACCTAACCAATGCCATAAAACATGTAAAAGAAAAAAACAAAGAAATCTATATAAAAATAGAAAACCATGTAGATATAGAAAAAAACAAAGTAAGAGTAAAAGTATTTAACACAGGAGAAAATATAGAAGAAGAAAACATAGCAAGAATTTGGAATCGATTTTTTAAAGTGGATGAAGCAAGAAATAGAAAAGAAGGGGGAAGCGGAATCGGATTATCTTTTGTCAAAGCAATTATGAATAACTATGGAAATAGTTATGGTGTTATTAACAAAGAAAACGGTGTAGAATTTTATATAGAGTTAGACTTAAATATCTAAAATCGTTATTAGATAGACAAAAGGAAACAGCGAGAGGAGGAAGAAAAATCAGAACGTTAAAGTACACAACTTGGCATATAAATATTTTAAGTTGTATTATTTCGATGATGTTAATTTATATCCTAAATAATTTAGTTTTAGAATTTAATTTAGGAAACAAAAAGGCAACTTTAAAAGCAACTTTTTTAGTCGAGTCAGAAAAAAGCAATATTAGTAGCCAAAAACAATAAAATAAGTAAGCTACTAAATTTGATAAAGAGAATAAAATAATATTTCAAATTAGTTGAAAAAAAAAGAGAAAATGGATATAATAAGAACAGGAAAAAACAAAAAGGAGAGTTGAGAATCAATGATATCACAATTAATAATACTAGTCATATTAATTGCGTTAAATGCCTTTTTTGCAGCAGCAGAAATAGCATTTATATCGTTAAATGATGCAAGAATTGAAAAACAAGCAAAAGAAGGGAACAAAAGAGCTAAGCAAATTGAAAAAATGATAAAATCGCCAAGCAAATTTTTGGCTACCATACAAATAGGAATTACTTTAGCAGGATTTTTATCAAGTGCTTTTGCATCAGATGCATTTGCTGAAAAATTAGCACCAATGTTAAATCAGATTTTACCAATGATTAGCCTTAGTGTATGGAAAAGTATATCAATCATCATAATTACCATTATATTATCATTCTTTACTCTAGTATTTGGAGAATTAGTACCAAAAAGATTTGCTATGAAATACTATGAGAAAATAGCTTTTGCTACAATTGGGATTATTCGAACTATTTCAATCATAACCTTACCATTTGTTAAATTTTTAACAGTTATAACCAATTGGGTATCCAAACTATTAGGAGTAGGGGAAAATGAAGAAGAATCTGTAACAGAAGAAGAAATAAAAATGATGATAGACCAAGGAGAAGAAAAAGGAACCATCAAAGAAGAAGAAAAAGAGCTAATCAACAATGTATTTGAATTTAATGATATAACCGTATCAGAAATTATGAGACATAGAAAAGACATTTTTGCAGTAGACTTAAACATTAGTAATGAAGAACTATTGCAAGAATTATCCAAAGAAGAATATCGTTATAGTAGAATTCCAGTTTATGATGAGACAATAGATGAAATAAAGGGAATATTATATGTTAAAGATGTATTAAAAAACATCAACAAAAAAAGTTTCAAAGTAAAAAATGTAATAAAAAATGCTTATTTTATTTCACAGAATCGATTAATTAATGAAGTATTCAAAGAACTACAAAAAAACAAAAAACAAATAGCCATCATAGTAGACGAATATGGAGGAACAGCAGGATTAATTACAATGGAAGACATATTAGAAGAACTAGTAGGGGACATTTATGATGAATATGACAAAGAAGAAAAAGAATATGAGCAAATAGATGGTAACACCTATTTATTGAGTGGAAGTATGACAATTTATGATGTCAATAAAGTACTAAATGCAGACATTCCAGAAGGAGATTATGATACACTTTCTGGTTATTTACAAGACAAACTAGGAAGGATACCAGAAGAAGAAGAAACACCAATTATTGACACAGAGAAAATCACCTACAAAATAGAAGAATATGAAGATAAAAGAATTTTAAAAGTAAAAGCTTGTAGAAACAACATAGAAGCCCCAAAAGAAACAGAAGGATAGAAGGGAAAAAAGATGAAAAAAAGATATATTTTAATCATGGCAATGATTGTATTAATTATAATAGCAGGTATATCATGGATAAGTTACTATATCATAACAGAGAGTGAAAAAAATTACGAAATAGAACAAGTAAAACAATACAACTATTTCCTTTTAAAACAAAAAGACACATATGGAATTATAGATAAAAAAGGAAACACAATTATACCAGCCCAATATAGTGAAATAAAAATACCAAATCCAGAAAAAGGTGTTTTTATATGTTATCAGGGAGAAATTACGAAAGTACTAAATGAAAGAAAAGAAGAAATACTAACCCAATATGAAAGAGTAGAGCCAATTCGTTTAAAAAACATTGCTAGTGATTTAATGTATGAAAAAAGCATATTAAAATATCAGCAAGCAGGAAAATTTGGTTTAGTAAGTTTAGAAGGAAAAGAAATTACGAAGCCAATTTATGAGGAAATAGACAGTTTGCCATATAAAGAAGGAGAATTACTTGTAAAGCAAAATGGAAAATATGGTTTAATCAACATCAAAGGAAAAATATTAATTGAAATAGAATATGATAAAATAGCAGTTGATGAATATTATACAGATGAAAATCGTTATGAATATGCAGGATACATTGTATCTAATACAACAAAAGAGGGATATCGTTATGGCTATTTAAACCATAGAGAAAAAACCGTATTGGAAACAGAATTTAATGAAATTTCAAGAGTAACAGAAATTCATGAGAATGAAAACAATTATTTAATTTGTGCTAAAAATGGGCAATATGGCATATACAAAAATGGAGAGGAAATTGTAACAAACCAATATCAA
>CAMXLV010000041.1 GCA_947244675.1 uncultured Clostridium sp.
TCTTCTAATTACTCTTTTTTTTTCTTCTTTTTTGCCCCATCTTTTTTCAGCACTTTTCTTTCCTGCCTCACTTCTTTTTTCTCTAACATTTTCCATCTTATACATTCTGTTTAGTAAACTTTCAGACCAGAAATATGTTCCATCTGTATTAAATAGTCCGTTCCCTTGTGAACTTTCTCTATATTCGTTAATACAGTCATCAATAAACTTTTGCACATCTATTTTTGTATGTGTCTGCATCTGTATTGCTCTATATGTTGTTTTGTCTAGTGATAACTTATATGTTGTTTCGTTTCTTAACATTTCTATTATTGCCCAATATAAACCGTATCCGTTCTAATTCATAGTCGCATCTCATTGATAATATTTTAGGATCTGAGAGTGCGTTCGAATCATGACTAAAGTAATATGTATCTTTACTTTTTTTCGTATTGTCTTTCATTTTCAACACTCTCCTTTCCCTTTAAAATATCATCTATTGTTATTTGTCTTTTTTTATAGAAATCTTGTAGTAGTTTTTGTTCACAAGTTGGTCCATATCCTTTTTTTATGCTTTTCTTATTTTTTAGTTTTCTTCCACACCTTTGGCATACTACAGTTTCCATATTTGTACCTCTTATTGTTTAAAGAAATCATCTACATCGTTATTGTTGTCATCATACATATTTGTTTCTTCTGGTTGTTGTTCTGGCTCTGGTACACTTTTTTCATTTGTAGTAATTTCTTCTTGACTTTCTTGGTTATTTTCTTCTAGTTGTTGTGTTTCATTATTACTTATATCTGCCTCTTCACTATTTTCTATGTAATTATAATTTCCATCTTCTTTTATTTCTGCCATATCCTTTTCAAATGCCTCTTGCATTTCAATACTCATAATTCCCCATTTACTTATTAATTGCCTCAACATTGTTTTGTAGGCCATACCGTCAAAATCTTTATACCAGAAACTACTATACTTCCATAAGTCTTTTTGTGGTATTTTTCCTGCTTGTAGTTTTTCGTAAGATTCCTTATTAAATGCTTTTGAATATTTATCTGCATGTAGTAACATTTTTTTCTTAGTCCAATACATGGTTTTCCTAAATCCATTTAGATATTCAAACATTGCATAATATCCAACTGTTGGTGTTTCCTCTCTTACTTCGTCATCTTCTATTAAATTTACTTGTATTGTTTCATTTAATGGATCATACTTAATTAGTTCGCCTTCTTTTATTGCTAATACATTTATTGTTTTATATACTCCTGTTCTTTCTGCTAATTGAATATATCCTTTGTACCCTATTTGGAATTGTGCTACTTTTATTACAATTTCTTTTCCGTTTGCATCATAAGATTTCTTATTAAATGGGACCATATAATATTGTCCTAATTGAGGGCTTGGGCTTAATTTTAATGCCTCTCCTAAAAATGCTGCAGATATTATTGAACTATGCTCACATTCTTGTAATGTTGGATTTGTACTTACTGCACTTAATATACTTGTAATAAATCTTTGACCGTTTGCACCTCCAACTGTTTCATTAATCTTTCTTTTTATTGCATCTCCCATTAAAAAATTACTAAATGTCTTTTGTTCTTTTGTTTTTGTTAAACTATTACTTACTGACATCTTTCTTTTCTCCTTTCTTTTTCTTATTTTCTTTCTCTAATATAGTAAGAATATCGTCAATGTCTTTCAAAACTTCTTTTTTACTTACTTTATGCTGTCTTGTTATCATATCTATTGTTAGTCCAATTCCTACTAAAACATCTATAATTTCTGTTTTTTCTTCAATATTTACTGATACACCTTCATTGCATTTTATAAATTCTAAAAATGTTCGTTCTTGATTTTTATTTTCTGACATTGTTATCCCTCCTAAAATTTATATCCACATATTTTACAGAAGTTATCCTGTGCTCCAATTTCTATATTTTCGCATCTAGGACAAACCTTTGGCTTGTCCTTCATTTTCTTTTGAGTTGCTTTTATAATATCAATTAGCATTTCTTCTGGTACATTTATAATTGCCATGGTTTCACATACATGAATAAATGATTTTATAACCTCTTCTGTGTTTCCATCTATTGCTGCTCCATTATCTCCTGATGTTATATGTACTTTTCCAATTTTATGATATAAGGCTTTTGCCTCATTTCCTTGTTTTATCTCCATTAATAATTCCTCCTTAATTGTTTTTAGGTACTGGCTCAAATTTTATGTCATTTGCTTTTAAAAACTCTCTTAATGCAAACTTTTGTCTTTGTGTTACATGTACCCTAAAATCTAATATCTGTAATTCTTCACTTTCTGTTGCATTTTCCACATTATTGGTTATATTTTGTGGACAATTTGTTATTTTTTCTTCACTTTCTGTTACTTTTTGTGTACTTTCTTCTTTTTGTTTTAATTCTTCTAGTTTTTTATTGTTTTCTATAATGGTATTTCCTTTTAGTATTGCTAAGGTTAAAACACTTGGGTTGTTTATTTGTGCAAAATACTCCATTTTTACTTGTTTGTTAATACTCTCATCTGCAAACTGTGTATCTATTACATTCATATCTGTTTTTGTTTTTGAAATAGTATGTAATATGTCCTTTTCGATTTGGTCCATTTTGTAAGTAACATTTAGCCATCTTTCATTAAATATTTTGTCGAAATCAATTAAATCCTTATACTCTCCTATATTTTCAATAAAGAAATTCATTATTTCTTTTAGTTTTTCATCTTTTAATTGCTTTTCATAATCTTTTACTTGTGTATCAATATGTGTACTTGCATCTTTTGCTAATTCAATAAGTTCATTACATTGCTTTTCAAATGGTGTAAATGGCTCTAATACTATATTTCTTACTCTTATTTTCTCATCATTTAATGCCTTTGCTAATTTATTAAAATTCGCTCTATCTGCTTTTGCCTCTTTCATTGTTTCTTCTGTATATACAATACTTTTATAGTTTTCAACTTTAGTGGTTAATTGTGCTTTTAGTTCTTCATAATTAAATTTCACAGGCTCTAATGCCTTTATTTCCTCAACTTCTAATTGCATATATAATTCCTCCAATTCTTTTTAATTTCTTTTACGATTTCCATATCTCTATTATTATATGGGTTAAACTTAGGGCTTTCATAACTTAATATACATCTCTTATACCATTCAATAGCTTTTTGCATTTCCTGTTTAATGTCAGCTTTTTCAACAGGGTATATTCGTATATCTCTATCGTCTATTGGTATATTGTTAGGATCTGCATAGTCTTGCTCTTCTACAAAACATACCCCAAATAATATCTCATCTAATCTTGCTAATTCACAATATAGTTGTGCCTGGTACCAATATTCAATAGGTATTTGTTTATCCCAAAATCTTTTATTTTTTACATTGGTTGTTTTTATTTCGACAAGTGTTCTTTTCTCTTCATCAATTCCATCTACCATACCTCCAAAAATAGGATTTTCTCTAAAGTTGTCGAATTTTATCTCGTTTTTATCAAATGTTTTTATATTAAAATCGTACATATCTTCAATAGACTTAATAATTGGCTTTTCTAATACTTGTCCTACTTTCAAATATTTATCTGGTATTACTGGTTTGTATAATCCTGTCATTTCTGCCCATGCACTAAATGGAGTATTGAATTTGTTAAGTCCTAAAATCGTGGCCAGTCTTGTACCTGTAATCTTTTTTTGTTTTAGTTGTTCTTTACCTTCAAGCACTTTTATTGTTGTTTGATTTACTTGTATTTGCATTGGTACTTACCTCCTTTGATAATATTTGTATTAATGCCTTAATTCCTCTTGCATTTTGTACTTTACCTACTATTGTTATTTTTCCTGTATATGCGTAGAATTCTACTAGCTGATTATCATATTTTCTTCTTGTATGAAAATGTCCTGTATTAATGTTTTTCAATTCATAATTAATATTGTTATCATCTAAAATTTTCTTTGTCTGCTCTATCTTCCTTGCTCCTTGCATTTTTTGTTTTTTCTTTTGTTTTCTTCTTTGTTCTTCTTGTAAACAGTCTTCACAAGTTCGTGGAAATCCTGGCTCGTCATCATCAATATATGCTCCACATACTTGGCAACATAAACCATCTGCAATATAATCATCAAAATAACTCATGTTATCCCTCCTAAAATGGCAATTCATCATTGCTTGTATTTTTTGGTTTTTGACATTCTATTTCCTTTTGTAAAACATCTCTAATAATGTCTAATCTCATAACCTCTTCTTGGTGTTCTATAATTTTATTTGTTAAATTCTCTACTTCTTTTTCTAATATTTCTAACTTTTCCATAATACCTCCTATAAATATTTTGAATATCTTTCACTAATACTACTTATCCACTCTTTATCTACTCTATTTGGATATGTGCTCCATGCTTCTTTACGTGAGTTCCACCACCATTTACGACTTTTTAAAGCTACTATTAATGGTCTTTGTATTTTCATAGGAAATTTTATATATGCTCTATCCCCTTCAATATATGCTGTCAAATTTTCATCTTCGAAAATTACTTCTTTTATTATCTCTTTTACTTCTCCATTAAGGGATGCTACATATAATTTAAAAATACTACTGTTTTTTCTCCATTTAAAAATAGGATAGTATTTTTCGTATAATTCAATGAATTTTTTATTATCAATATTTGCTAAACTCATAATATCTTTTGTTGGATCCAGCTTTAATTCCATAAGTCTTTCAATTCCATCAACTATATACTTTACTTTTGTTTCTTTATTATCTTCTTTTTTTGCTCTTTCTATTTGTTCTCTTAAATCATCAAACCAGTCGCAAAATTCTTTTGTATATTTCATTACTTGGTCGCTCTTGTCTAATCTTTTTGAATTATAATTTGCTGGACCTGCTACCATCACACTAACATGCTGTGATTCATACTCTAATATTTTTGAACGTTTTGTATATAATTTGTCTAAAATTTTTTGTTTTCTAGCCTCTGATATATCCCAACTTAAAACCTCATCAACATAAGATTTATATGTACTTACTGCTATATCTCCTCTGTTACCATTAAAGCTATTACTATTGGCCAACCATACTAACCTTTCATTTAATTGTTTTATTTCCATTATTCTTTCCTTTCTTTTATACTTCTGGCAAATTACATGGTGGTCGTATATCTTTTACTACGTATTCATTCCAAAATTTTATTTCTTCTTGTTCCAAATATTTGATTTCGTCGATTACCTCTTCACGTTGTATTGTATATGTTTTTCTAGCTTGATAATCTTGTTCGTGTTTTAGTTCTGCAACTAACTTTACAAATGAATATCCTGTAACATTTAAGTAGTGTAATACTTGGCAATAATAAGTGTCTGGGATTTTATCGCCTTTCCAATTATCATATTGCATACTACTTACTATTTCTGCAGTCTTTATCTCTAATACTCCCATCTCTCCTGTTTCTTTGTCTATTAATATACCGTCAAGACTTGCTATTAAAAATGGATATTTGGGATGCTTTATTATTGTATTTTCTTGATGCTTTACTTCGTATTCTGGATAATTTAATGCAAATAATTGTCGTATTGGCTCTTCTGCATGAATTCCATATTGCACACAAGGCTTGTCTGATATATCTGGGGCTTTTCTTCTTCCTGTTTTTTCTTCCCATAGTTCGGCTCTAGTTTTCCATTTACTTACTCCTAAAACTGCTGCTGCATCACTACCACCTATTCCAAATTTTCTTTCTTTTAGCCATTCTTCTCTATTCATAAAATTGCACTCCTTTATTTCCCCATTTTTATAGCGAATAATTTTTCGGCATCTTCAATAGCCTCATTAAATCCACATTGCGAACATATTTCTGTTTTGTTATCTCGTCTTGATAATGCTCCTTTTCCTTTTGGGTATCTTTTACCACATTTAGGACATTTTGCCATTTTTCCTCCCCTCTTGCCTCTGTCGAAAAATTGTGATACAATAACAACAGAAACACTTGTAAAATAGTTTTTTTAATAGAGTTATCTAATTTGTTTGGCGACGGTTGGGTAACTCTATTACATTGCTTTCGCTATCATTAGGAACATATAAATATTCATCTTCATAAATTTTCATATCTTCTTCAATAATAGTTTTTGCTTTATTAATGTTATTTTCCATTAATGCTACTAATATTTCTTTGCATAAATCATATCTGTCTTTTGCTGCATTTTCTGTATCTAACATTCTTAGTTCTGAATTTGTCATATTTTTCACACTCCTTTCACTTTTATTTCCAATTTGGTTAATATATATATGAAGTTATTAATTGGATGCGATTTTCAATTCTTTTTGCCTTTAATTCTAATAAATTGCTTTTCATTTTTAATAATGTACTTTTCATTTTTTCTAGTCTTTCATTATCTATTTGTAAATAAATACATTCATCTAATAGTTTTTCGTAATACTCTAACATATTATTTTCTCCTATTCTTTTTTTCCTTTTGTTTGATTTCTTCGTATGCTGTTTCTATAATCATTATTAATAATAATCCTAATAGTGGTATAAAATATTCCCCTCCAATTGCTTTATACCCTCTTATTGTAGTTGCATATTTTATTGCCATTGGTGTTAAAATAATTGTTCCTAAAATTACTATTAATTCTAAAATTCTAACTATCAATTTTTTCTTATTAATTCTTCTCATTTTTTCCCCTTTCTACAAATTTGTTAATTTGTTTATTGATTTCAATGTAGTTTCTAATTCTGTGCACCTATCTTTTACTTTGTTATATTCTTCAATAGGTACTGCGTCATCATAAATTGGTATTTTATAGTGTCCGTTTTCTGTCATCTTACATGGAATTTCATTAAGTCTGCATAATCTTTTCACTTCTTGAACACCCATTCCACTTTGTCTTGAATATTCTTCGGCACTTATGTATTTTGGTATTCCTGGTATTCTTTTCTCAGACATTTACTCTTCCTCCTGTTCTTCAAATAATTCTTCTAGGGACATATCATTTTCATTATTAAAATATTCTTGCTTAATAGTTCTAGCCTCTTTTAATAAAAATGGTGCTTGTCCTTTTAGTTTTTTTCTCATAGTTTCGTAACTACAATTAATTGTTTTTGCTAAATCTGTAATTGTAATTTTTCTTCTTGCCATTTCTGCATCTAAATTTGGATACATTATTTTTCCCTCCTTTACTGTTTTTCGTATTTTGTTTTATACAGCTTTTCGTATATCACTATCGATACTATATACAACTTTTCGTATATTGTCAAGTATTTTTAGTAAAATATTTTATTTTTTTCGTATATTTTTAAAAAAACGTTGTAAAATACACGTTTTTTATTGTATAATTATATAGTTTTTCGTACATTTTTATTGACTAAATGTACTAAAGATAGTACAATATAATAGTAAAGGAGGTTTATTCATGGATTCGGAAGTATTAGAAAGAATAAATGAACTAATTACTGCAAAAAAAATTAATATAAGAAAACTAGCACTAGATATTGATATTCCATATACTACACTTCGAAGTATCTTATTAGGAGATACAGGCGACATGAAATTATCCGTTGCCAAAAAAATAGCAAAATATTTCAACATTACATTAGACCAATTAGTTGGCATTGATGATATGGACTTAACCAAAATTAAATTTGCTGATATTCCTGTAGTTGATACTGATGGTTTGACATTAAGTCATGTCAAGGAATTACAGCAAATCGCAAATTATATGAAGAATCAAAAATAATTTTTTAATTCTTACAAATTTTACTTGCATTCGACAGAATAATTATGCTATACAATTACTAAGGAGGTATTGATATGACACTTTATTCCATCTATCAAATTGCTACTGATAACAATATAAAAATATTGAATATTCCTTTAAAAACCAGCAAAGCAAAGGTAGTAAAGTGTTATGATCAAACATGTATTGCTATTGATAAACAACAAATAGATAATGCAACAGAAGAAATACAAACTTTATTGACATGTTTAGGTCATTGCTTTTCTAATTCGCTCTACTCGTTAGAAGACACACAAAGTCATATTGAAAATTGTAATTCTGTAGCAAAAGAATGGGTATGTAATAATTTTCAATAATTATACATACTAAAAAAATTGGGGTTATTTGTAGAATATAAGTAATATTTTATATAGAAACATATTTAAAACTAAAGAAATTATGAAAGATACAAAAGGTTGTAATATTTTTGAACTAATAAACGGAAAAGCCAATGTGCTCTAGTCCCACAACTTTCACACATTAGCTTTTGACAATACAAATTACTTGTATCGTTTTTAATATATCATACTTTTAAACCTTATACAAGTAATTTGTGAAGTATTTTACAAATATTTTGTAGGAGGTTTTTTCATGGCAAAAAAAACAAATTGTAATAAAAATGGTATTGATTATTTTAGACTACATAGAAAAATAAACGGAAAATATGAAGATTTTTACGGCAGTAGTAAAAGTGAGGCAGAAGACAAATATTATAAAAGAAAACAGGAGGCAGAAATTGGTATCATACAGGCAAAAGATATTACTATAAAAGTATTACTTCATAAGTGGCTTTTTTCTTCCAAAATACATACTATAAAGAATACTACATTAGAAAAATATGAATGTGATTTTAGGAATCATATAAAACCTTTTTCTTTTGCTGATATTCCTATCAAAAAAATATCAAGTATAGTTATTCAAGATTACTATAATATGCTTTTTAAAAATGGAAGATCCACACAGAAAATAACAGCAGTTCATAAGTTATTACATGTGTTTTTTATCTTTTGTGAAAGTGAGGGATATATTGCTAAAAATCCATGTAGCAAAGGATTAGTTAATATTCCTCAAAACAAAGATGTTGATGTAGATATAATTATAGAAAAAAAGAAAGTTCCATTTAACTATTTTAGAGATGATGAAGTTCCTATATTAAGGGAAGAATTTAAGGGAAACAAATATGAAAAAGTTGTCGATTTTGCTCTTGGTACAGGAATGCGTGAGGGAGAAATTGTTGGCCTAAAATGGATACATTTGAACTTTGAAAAAAAAGAAATTTACGTAAAAAATAATACTACTCGTGCAGCTACCTTTAATGATGAAGGAGAAAAAACAGGATACGAAACTAAAGATGGAACACCAAAAACAGAAAGTAGTATTGATATTATACCAATGTCAGACTTTATTTATGATTTGCTAATGAGTATCCCTCGCACATCCGAGTATGTTTTTACTGCTAATGGGCATCAGATAGATAAAAAGGATCTTGAGAAGGTATGGAGAAAAACTTTATTAGCATTATCCAAAAAATTAGAAGAAAAAAATATAAAATTTGAATATAGAAAATTCCACGATTTAAGACATACATTTGCAGTATTATTATTACTTAAAGGAACAGATATTTATACTATAATGAAATTACTAAGGCATAAAAAAATATCATCTACTGAAATATATCTTGCAGTTTTACCCGAATCAAAAGATACTTCTGTTAATAAATTAAATTACTTGTTTCAAAACTAAAGTGGGAAAAAAGTGGGAAATATAAAAATAGCAAGGTGCTACAATTTAATGTAACCCTTGCTATTACTGTATTTGTTAAGCAATAATTTCTGATACTACACCAGAACCTACTGTTCTACCACCTTCACGAATAGCGAATCTTAATCCTTTTTCGATAGCGATAGGTGTAATTAATTCGATTGTCATTGATACGTTATCTCCTGGCATAACCATTTCTGTTCCAGCTGCTAATTCAATAACACCTGTAACGTCTGTTGTTCTGAAGTAGAATTGTGGTCTGTATCCATTGAAGAATGGTGTATGTCTTCCACCTTCTTCTTTTGTTAATACATAAACTTCAGAAGTGAATTTTGTATGTGGATTGATTGTTCCTGGTTTGCTAAGTACTTGACCTCTTTCAATTTCTTTTCTATCAATTCCTCTTAGTAATGCTCCAATATTATCTCCAGCTTCTGCTTGATCTAATAATTTTCTGAACATTTCTACACCAGTAATAACTGTTTTCTTTCTTTCTTGTGATAATCCTACGATTTCAACTTCGTCAGAAACTTTTACAATACCTCTTTCTACTCTACCTGTTGCAACAGTTCCACGTCCTGTAATTGTGAACACGTCTTCAACTGGCATTAAGAATGGTTGATCAACTGGTCTTTCTGGTGTTGGAATATAGCTATCAATAGCTTCCATTAATTCTTTCATAGGTTTGTAAACTTCTTCATCTGGATTTGTTGATGAACTTTCTAGTACTTTTAATGAAGAACCTTTTATAATTGGAATATCATCTCCTGGGAAATCATATTCACTAAGTAGATCTCTTACTTCCATTTCAACTAATTCTAATAGTTCTGGATCATCTACCATATCACATTTATTTAGGTATACAACAATGTATTTAACCCCTACTTGTCTTGCAAGTAAGATATGCTCTCTTGTTTGAGGCATAGGGCCATCTGCTGCAGATACAACTAGTACTGCACCATCCATTTGAGCTGCACCTGTGATCATGTTTTTAACATAGTCAGCATGTCCTGGGCAGTCAACGTGTGCATAGTGTCTTGCTTCTGTTTCATATTCTACGTGTGCTGTGTTGATTGTGATTCCTCTTTCTCTCTCTTCTGGAGCACCATCAATTTTGTCATAAGCTTCATATTGTGCTTTTCCTAATAATGATAAATATTTTGTAATAGCTGCTGTTGTTGTTGTTTTTCCATGGTCTACGTGACCAATTGTACCAATGTTAACATGTGGTTTTGTTCTTTCAAATTTTGCTTTTGCCATTTTGAAATCCTCCTCTTTCTTTTTTAGTTAGCTTTTTGTTAGCTACTTTTTATTTTTTAAATTTAATAACTTTTTAATAAGTTTCTTGCATTATATCCTATTTATAGTAAAAATGCAAGCCCCTTTTTCAGTATTTTTTACCATTTGAATAATTAGTCTTTCTTTGCTCTTGAAGCAACAATATTATCAAAAACTGATTTTGGTACTTCTTCATAGTGTGATGGTTCCATTGTATATGTTCCTCTACCTTGTGTTTTTGAACGTAAATCTGTTGCATAACCGAACATTTCTGATAGTGGTACAAATGAATGAATTTCTTGCATTCCATCTTCACTATCCATACCTTCCATTCTTCCACGTCTTGCGTTAATATCTCCAATAACATCTCCCATGTATTCTTCTGGAACAGTTATTTCTACTTTCATAATAGGTTCCAAGATAACTGCTTTTGCTTGTTTACAACCTTCTTTGAAAGCCATAGATGCTGCAATTTTGAACGCCATTTCTGATGAGTCAACTTCGTGGTAAGAACCATCTACTAAAGTAGCTTTAAAATCGATTACTGGATAACCAGCCAAAATACCACTCTCAGCTGCTTCTCTCATTCCTTGTTCGATTGGTTTGATATATTCTTTTGGAACAGCTCCACCAACGATTTTACTTTCAAATTCAATTCCTTTTCCTGGCTCTAATGGTTCCATTTCAAACCAAACGTCACCATATTGTCCTTTACCACCAGATTGACGAATGAATTTACCTTGTACTTTAACTTTGTTTCTAATTGTTTCTT
The DNA here is from genome assembly GCA_947244675.1 of uncultured Clostridium sp. The sequence goes on from CAMXLV010000041.1 coordinate 11,549, forward strand.
TGTAAGCAACTTGTGGTTTACCTACATTACATTCTACTTTGAATTCTCTTTTTAATCTGTCTACGATAATATCTAAGTGTAATTCACCCATACCAGCAATGATTGTTTGCCCTGTTTCTTGGTTTGTATATGCTTTAAAGGTTGGATCTTCTTCTGCTAGTTTTCCTAATGCAATTCCCATTTTTTCTTGTGCCGCTTTATCTTTTGGCTCAATAGCAATATCAATAACTGGCTCTGGGAATTCCATAGATTCTAGAATGATTGGATGATCTGGATCACATAGTGTATTTCCTGTTGTTACATCTTTCATTCCTACTGCTGCTGCAATATCTCCAGCATATACTTTATCAATATCTTCTCTATGGTTTGAGTGCATTTGAAGAATTCTTCCGATTCTTTCTTTTTTATCTTTACTAGAGTTTAAGACTGTTGAACCTGATTCTAATGTTCCAGAATAAACTCTAAAGAAACATAATTTTCCAACAAATGGATCTGTTGCAATTTTAAAGGCTAAAGCAGCAAACGGTTCATTGTCTGAAGTTTTTGCTTCTGTCTCTTCTCCATCTGGTGTTTCTCCTTTGATATGTGCTATGTCAGTTGGTGCTGGCATATAATCGATGATAGCATCTAGAAGTTCTTGTACTCCCTTATTTTTATAAGAAGATCCACAGGTTACTGGAACGATTGTGTTATTAATGGTTCCTACACGTAAACCTTTTTTAATTTCTTCTTCTGATAGTTCTCCCCCATCTAAATATTTCATCATTAATTCTTCATCTTGCTCTGCAACTGATTCTATCATTTTATTATGATATTCTTCTGCTAATTCTTTCATATCATCTGGAATATCTGCTTCTTCAATTTCTTTTCCTAAATCATCTTTATGTAGAAAAGCTCTCATTTTGATTAAATCTACAATTCCTTTGAAGTTGTCTTCTGCCCCGATTGGTAATTGGATTGGAACTGCATTGGCTTTTAATCTATTTTTTAATTGATCCACACAAAGCATGAAATTAGCTCCTGTGATATCCATTTTATTTACATATACCATTCTTGGTACACTATATTTATCAGCTTGTCTCCAAACAGTTTCTGTTTGTGGTTGAACACCACCTTTAGCAGCTAAAACTGTAACCGCACCATCAAGTACTTTTAAAGATCTTTGAACTTCAACTGTAAAGTCAACGTGTCCTGGTGTATCAATTATATTTATTCTATTATTGTTCCAAAAACATGTTGTACATGCAGAAGTAATTGTTATACCTCTTTCTTGTTCTTGAGCCATCCAATCCATTGTAGCAGCTCCGTCATGAACTTCGCCAATTTTATGAGTTTTACCTGTATAGAATAATATTCTCTCTGTTGTTGTAGTTTTTCCTGCATCTATATGAGCCATTATTCCTATATTTCTTGTTCTCTCTAATGGGTAAGCTCTTTTATCAGCCA